>NZ_JBFAPO010000083.1:0-38427 GCF_040676755.1 Dactylosporangium sp. NPDC049525
CTAGCCCGGCTGGCGGCGCCACGCTCAGCCCGGCTGGCGGCGCCACGCTCAGCCCGGCCGGCGGCGCCACGTCTGTGCCGGGCGGTAGTGCTCCGGCCCGGTTGGATGGCGTTCAGGGTCGTGGTGGCGCGGCTGGGCCGGGTGGCGCCTCGGGTGGCGGTGGTGTTGCCGCTGGGTCGGGTGGTGGTGCTGCGGGTGGGGCCGGCGGTGGAGGTGCTGCGGGTGGGTTGGGCGGTGTTGTGGCTGGGGTCGGCGAGGAGATCGAGGCTGGGCTCGGGGCCGGCGTGGTGGGGCGGACGACCGACGGGCGGCGGCTGTTCCTGCTCGACCGGCGCGGCTGGGTGCGGGCCGGTGCGGAGGACGGCGGCAGGATCCGTGAGGTCATCCGGCCGGTGCCGGGTGGCGGACGGATCGTGGTCGAGCTCGACCCGGGGGTCTTCGCCGGGTGGCCCGACGGCGCAGGCAAGCAGACCGTGACCGCCGTCCGCGTCGAGACCGACCCCGCCGGTGGGCACCCGCCACCGGTGGCGGGTCAAGCACCTGCCGGGCCGGGACCGGGAGACAGCAGGGCCGGGACCGTGGTGGTCGACCCTGTCACGTTCTCCGAGACGGTCCGCGACCTGCTCGAGCTGGTGACATGACCGATCACCCCGTGATCACAGCGATCGAGCCGCGGCAGGCGGGGAATGTGGTGGCCGAGGGGTGTGGGGTAGTTGGGTAGGGAAGACTGCACAGCATGAGCGACACCTCCCTGCGCGTCGGACTGGTCGGTTACGGCACGGCCGGCTCGGCGTTTCACGCACCGCTGATCAGCACCACGCCCGGCCTGCGGCTGAGCGCGATCGTCACCGCCAACCCGGAGCGCCGCCGGGTCGCCGCCGAGGCGCACCCGGGCGCCACGATGCTCGGCACGGCCGAGGAGATGTGGGCGTCGGCGGGGGACCTGGATGTGGTGGTCGTGGCATCGCCGAACCGGACGCACGCGCCGCTCGCGCGGGCGGCCCTCGAGGCGGGGCTGCCGGTGGTCGTGGACAAGCCGCTGACGGCGACCGCCGCCGAGGGCGAGGCGCTGGTGCGGCTGGCGGCGGAGCGGGGGCTGCTGCTCAGCGTGTACCAGAACCGGCGCTGGGACGGCGACTTCCTCACCGCCCGGCGGCTCGTGGAGGAGGGCACGCTGGGGCGGGTGCTGCGGTTCGAGTCGCGGTTCGAGCGGTGGCGGCCGGTGCCGAAGGGCGGCTGGCGGGAGAGCGACGACCCCGCCGACGCCGGTGGGCTCCTGTACGACCTCGGCAGTCACCTCGTCGACCAGGCGCTGCAGCTGCTGGGGCCGGCGACGGAGGTGTACGCGGAGGCCGACAGCCGCCGCGACGGGATCCAGGTCGACGACGACGTGTTCGTGGCGCTGCGGCACGACGGCGACGCCCGTTCCCACCTGTGGATGAGTGCCCTGGCGGCGGCCGCTGGGCCGCGGCTGCGGGTGCTCGGCGACCGGGCGGCGTACACGAAACACGGCATGGACGTGCAGGAGGACGCGTTGAGGGCGGGCCGGCTGCCCACCGAGGCCGGCTGGGGCGAGGACGACCCGGCGCGGTACGGCGTGCTGACCGTCGACGGCAAGGACGAGGCGGTGCGCACCGAACCCGGTGCGTACCAGCGGTTCTACAGCGGCCTCGTGCTCGCGCTGCGCGACGGTGCGCCGCCGCCGGTCGACCCGGCCGGCTCGGTCGCGACCCTGGCCGTGCTGGAGGCCGCCCGGCGCTCTGCCGAGACCCGCCAGGTGGTCACCCTCAGCTGAGCGGAAGCGGGAAGCGGGAACCGGACGGCGGCCGGCGACGTCGGTACTGACGTGAGAAAGCTGCTGACGGTGCTGCTGCTGGGCGCGCTGAGCGGGTGCGCCGGACCAGGCGGGGCGAGCGGGGCAGGCGCCCCGGACGGGCTCGCCGGCGGGCCCGCGCCGCTGCGTGGCTTCGGGGTCGACGTCGACCAGGCGGTGGCGCCGCGGGTGCCGCTGGTGCACCTGCGGGTCTGCGGCGACTGGGGCTGCCACGAGCAGGACGTGCCGCTGCTCATCTCCGGGCCGGTGAGCGCCATGCCCTGCCCGACCGGGACGGACGCACCCGACACGGCGTGCGGCGCCGTGCAGCTGCCCGGCCCGGGACCCGGGCACGGGTACGCGCCGGTGCCACAGCTGACCGCGGACCCCGTCACGGTGACGGTCACCACCCCGCCGGGCGCGCCGCTGGCGATCACCGCCGAGCTCCAGGTGCGCCCGTCGATCGTGTGCCCCGGCGGCGGCGCCCGGCCCACCGCCGCCGCGCCGTGTACGGGTGGTGCGCCGCAGGCGGGGCTGCGCATCGGCGCCGACGGCACCGTCAGCCAGTCCCGCTGACCCGCCGACGGCACCGTCAGCCAGTCCCGCTGACCCGCCGTCGTCGCCTACATTCGGCAGATGGCCGCAACCAGAGAGGTCCAACGATGACGCGTCAGGCAGTCTCGACCGACGCCGCGCCGCCCGCGATCGGGCCGTACAGCCAGGCGATCGTCGCCGGCGGTTTCGTGTTCTGCTCCGGCACCGCCGGGATCGACCCCGCGACCGGGGTCGCGCCGGACGGGATCGAGGAGCAGACCGAGCAGGCGCTGCGCAACCTCGGCGCCGTCCTCGCCGCCGCCGGCGCGTCCCTCGCCGACCTGGTGAAGACGACCATCTTCTACGCCAACGTCGAGGACTTCGCCGCCATCAACGCCGTGTACGCACGGTTCATGCCGGACCCGCCGCCGGCCCGCTCGGCGCCCGCGAACGTCAAGCTGCCACGGAACCTGCTCATCTCCATCGAGGGCATCGCCGTCCTGCCCGGGTAGCCGCTGCCTATCCCCGGCAAGGTGTGGTTGCGGCCCGGCGGCCCGCCAATACTGGGTGCCATGGACGCGAAACGCCGGCTCGGAGAGTTCCTGCAGACCCGCCGCTCACAGCTGCGGCCGCAGGACGCCGGCGTGGTCACCTACGGTGAGCGCCGGCGGGTGCCGGGGTTGCGCCGGGAGGAGCTGGCGCTGCTCGCCGGGGTGAGCGCGTCGTACTACTCGCGCCTGGAGCAGGGGCACTCGACGAACGCCTCGGTCGAGGTCCTCGACGCGATCGCCGGGGCGCTGCGCCTCGACGACGCCGAACGCCGGCACCTGCACGAACTGGCGGCCGGGACCCGGCAGCGGACCCGGCCGCGCCGGCCGGCGCCGGAGGTGGTGACGGCCGAGACGCGGCAGCTCGTCGCCGCGCTCGGTGACGTGCCCGCAGTGCTGCTCGGCCGGCGTTCCGACGTCCTGGCGTGGAACCGCACCGGCCACGCCCTGTTCGCCGGCCACCTCGACCCCGCGGCGCCGGACCGGCCGCGGGGCAGGCCGAACATGGCCCGGCTGGTGTTCCTCGACGCGCACACCGCCGACCTGTACGCCGACTGGCCCCGCAAGGCCAGGGCGGTCGTCGCGACGCTGCGGATGGTGTCGGGGCGGCACCCGGACGACCCGTTGCTCGCCGCGCTGATCGGTGAGCTGTCCGTGGCCAGCAAGGACTTCGCGACGATGTGGGCCGACCACCGGGTCAAGGCCGGCGGCGCGGCCGCCTACGAGATGCGCCACCCGCTCGTCGGCGCGGTCACCGTCACGCAGCAGACCCTGCGCACCGAGCAGGACCAGCACCTCGTCGTCGCCACCACCGAGCCGGGCTCGGCGTCGCAGGCGGCGCTGACCCTGCTCGCGCACAGCACCGCGACCGGCGCATCCGCGGGGGCAACGGCGTACCAGATGCACCAACGCGACTGACAGAACGCAGCGGAACAGGGGCGCCTTTCGAAAGGCGCCGGCTGCCGCCTGCCCGAAAACAACCCAGGAGCAACCGTGAACGAGATCAAACTCGGTGATGTCACCGTCACCCGGGTCGAGGAGATGCACGGCCCGATCATGCCGGCGAGCGCGTTCTTCCCGGACCTGCCGGAGCAGGCCTGGCAGGAGCACCGGGACCAGCTCGTCCCCGACCACCTCGGCGCCGACGACGACATGGTGCACGTCGCCATGCAGACGTGGCTGCTGCGCAGCGACGGCCGGACCATCCTCGTCGACACCGGCGTCGGCAACGACAAAACCCGCCCGGCGGTGCCGGTGTGGGACCACCTGCGGCTGGACTACCTGGACCGGCTCGCCGCCGCCGGGGTGCGCCCCGAGGACGTCGACCTGGTCGTCAACACGCACCTGCACGTCGACCACGTCGGCTGGAACACCCGTCTCGTCGACGGGGCGTGGGTGCCGACGTTCCCGAACGCGACGTACCTCATGCCGCGCGCGGACTTCCACCACTGGGACCCGGCGAACAACCCGGGCATCGCCGGCGGGGTCAACGAGCACGTGTTCGAGGACAGCGTAGCGCCGGTGCACGCCGCCGGGCAGGTGCAGCTGTGGGAGGACGGGCACACCATCGACGCCGCGCTGCGCCTGGAGGCCGCGCCGGGGCACACCCCCGGCTCGAGTGTGCTGATTCTGCGCTCCGGTACCGATCGGGCGCTGTTCGCCGGGGACCTCATCCATACGCCGCTGCAGGTGTCGCACCCGGATCACGACAGCTGCTTCTGCGAGGACCCGGGGCAGGCCCGCGCGACCCGCCGCCGGCTGCTCGGCTGGGCCGCGGACACCGGTGCCCTCGTCCTGCCCGCGCACCTGTCCGGGCACAGCGCCCTGGAGGTCGAGCACCGCGCCGGATCGTTCGGGATCAAACAATGGGGACCGTTTCCGCGGTACTGAGGAGCTCCGGTGATTGTGACGACAACTTCCGGTGCCGTGCGTGGCCGGGCGAGCGGCGGCGGCACCGTGTTCCTCGGGGTGCCGTACGCCGCCGCGCCCACCGGCCGGGATCGCTTCACCGCGCCCCGGCCGCACGCCGGCTGGACCGGGATTCGCGACGCGACCGCACCCGGGCCGACCGCGCCGCAGCCGGCCCGTGACGTGTTCGGCAGCCTCGACATGGCGCCGTACTTCGGCCCGGGCTGGCGCCCGGGTGCGGACTACCTCACCGTCGACGTGTGGGCGCCCACCCGTGGGGACCGGCCCGCGCCGGTGCTGGTCTTCGTCCACGGCGGTGGCTTCGCCGCCGGGTCGAGCCTGGCGCCTCTGTACGACGGCGCCGCCTTCGCCCGCGACGGCGTGCTCCTCGTCACCGTCAACTACCGCCTGGGTGTGGCGGGGTTCCTGCACCTGCCCGACGCGCCGGACAACCGGGGACTGCTCGACGTCCTCGCCGCGCTGCGGTGGGTCGCGGCCAACGCGGCGGCCTTCGGCGGCGACCCGGGCGCGGTCACCCTCGCCGGGCAGTCGGCGGGCGCCACGATCGTCGGCGGCGTCCTTGCCGACCCGCGCTCCGCGGGGCTGGTGCGCCGTGCGGTCATGCAGAGCGGCGCCGGCACGTTCACCGTTGCGCAGGGGGCGATCGTCGCCGGCGCGACCGGGCGGGAGCTGGGTGTACCCCCGACCGCCGACGCGCTCGCGGGAGTGTCCGACGAGCGTCTGGTCGCGGTGGTGCCCCGCCTCGCGGGCCTGGACCTGCGCACCCCGGCCGGGCCGGACCCGCTCGGCGGCATCACCCCGTTCGGCCTGGTCCTGCCGGAGCCACCGGCGGTGACCGTGGCGGGGGGCGCGGCCCGCGACGTCGACCTGCTCATCGGCGCCAACGCCGACGAGGGCGCCCTGTACCTCGCCCCGCTCGGCCTGCTCGCCGCCACCACCGACGCGGATGTGCTGGCCACCGCGGCCCGCTTCCATGACCGCCCCGACGACGTGGTCGCGGCGTACCGCGCGGCCCGGCCCGGCGCGACGCCGGCGCGGCTGCGGACCGCGATCCTCGGCGACGGGCTCTTCGGCATCCCCACCCGCCGGATGGCCGCCGCGCACGCCGGGGCCGGGGGAGCGACGTTCGGCTACCGGTTCACCTGGCGGTCCGGGGCACTGGAGGGGCAGCTCGGCGCCTCCCACGTCATGGAGCTGCCGTTCGTCTTCGACACCGCCGGCCTCGCGGCGCTGCACGGGCCGCGGGCGTTGCTCGGTGCCGGTGACGTACCCGCGGACCTGGCCGGCCGCACGCACGCCGCGTGGGTGCGGTTCGTCGCGACCGGCGACCCGGGCTGGCCGGCGCAGGGGCCCGGCGGCCGCGGCGTGCAGGAGATCGGGGGCACCTGGCGGTTCGTGGCCGACCCGGTGGAGACGGGGGCGTGAACGCTCAGCTCCGCACCGGCGCCGTCCTCCGCTGCCGTGGCACGCTTCCCGTGTCGGCTTTGGCTTTGGTGTCGGTGTCGGTGTCGGCTTTGGTGTCGGCTTCGGCGTGGTCGAGGATGCCGCGGGCCATGATGTACAGGCAGGCCGCCCCGTTGAGGAACGACGCGACGACGTCGCTGGGGTGGTGCATGCCCCGGTACATCCGGGTCGTGGCCACCCCGAGCGGGATCAGCACCAGCAGCGCCCACCACGCGGCCCGGGTCCAGGGCCGGACGGCGGCGCGGGCCAGCAGCAGCGCCAGTCCACAGTAGAGCGCCACCGCGGCCGACGTGTGCCCCGACGGGAAGCTCGACGTCGGCAGCGACCCGTCCATGCGCTCCACCTCGGGCCGCTGCCGGTCGATGGCGAGGGTCGTGAACAGGAAGACGACCGCCTGGGCGCTCACCGTCGCGATCAGGAACAGTGGCTCCCGCCAGCGGCGCAGGACGACGGCGAGGACGATCGCCGACAGCGCTGTGACCGCGATGATCGCCGGGGTACTGGCGATGGTGCTGAACACGAGCGACACGTCGTTGCGCCCACCGGAGCGGTGCGCCGCCAGCCCGCGGTTCACGCCGTCCTCGACGGTCAGCGGCCACACCCCCGGCAGCACCCTCGTCACCAGGAGCCCGAGGCCGACCAGCACGCCGTACAGGACCAGCACGGGTGCGACGACACGGACGGCGGCATGCCGCAGGACGGTGGTGAGCGTGGCGAGGTGCATGACAGCCGTCATACCCGGCGGCGGCGGGTTCAGAACAGGGGGTTCCACCCGCCGCCGCCCGGGCGGCGTCCTGCGGGCCGCCCGGGCACCTGCCGCGGTCAGCGGCGGGGTTCGTTGCGCGTCGGCGGCGCGATGCGGACCCGCTCGTGCTCCGGGCGGCGCTCGATGTCGTCGAGCTGCGCGCAGACCGTCGTGCGCAGCTCGTCGTAGTCGCGGAACGTGTAGTCGTTGAACAGCGTGTAACCGGCCCACATCAGGTTGGCGCACACCTGCGGCGGCACCTTGCCCGTCGCCGCGCCCATGCCGACGAGCGCGACCGACGTGATGCTGCCCGGCGCGACCGCGTTCTGCAGGTGGATCGCCTGGAACGCGGCGGCGCAGGCGAGGGCCACGTTGAGCGTCTCGCGCACGTTCTGCACCGACTGGGTCATCGTCGGGGTCGAGATGAGGAACGTCGGGTTGGCGGCGCCGGACGGCACGCACACGGCGCTGCCGATCGGCAGCGACCCGGCGAACCCGTCCCGGATCGCCCGCTGCACCCGCAGCTGGATGCCGGCGCCGAGGTGCCGCTTGATGACGGCGTCGACCCCGCCGTCCATCCGGCCCTGCGAGTTGGTCGGGCTGACCCAGGCGTCGACGCGCTGGTCCAGGATCGAACCCTTGACGATCGTGACCTCCGCGGTGTCGGCGAACGCCGACTGCCACGCCTGGACCACCTTGGCGTTGACGTCGCTCAGCACGACCCTGAGCTGCGGCTGCGTTGCACGTTCGGGCATGGCTCACTCCGATGTGGACGAAGGGCGGTTGCGGGCGAGCACGAAGATACCGGGGCCGTTCCAGCCGAAAAAATGTCGGAGGTCGGTGTTAATCTCCGGGCGCCTTCGGGGCCTGCGCGGCCCCCGGCCTTCATCACCGTGCCGACCCGGGAGCCACGATGAGCGACACCAACCCCTCGCCCGACGACCTGCTTGCCCTCGCCGAGCTGTTCAGCGGCGGCGGCGAGCCGTGGCTGCCGCTGCTGAAGCCGGTCATCGAAGCGCAGCCGGCCGCGGCCTCGTTCATCGGCCCCGGCCGCAGCCCGCGGGTCGTGCCCGTGCGGGAGCTGACGTTCCAGGCGCTCAAGCCCAACCCGCCGCACAAGTGGAAGGTCGTCGTCTTCGGGCAGAACCCTTATCCACGGCCGGAGAGCGCCACCGGCATCGCCATGTTCGACAACACCTTCCACGACTGGGACGACAGCCAGTTCGGCAAGGTCATCTCCATCCGCTGCATCATCAAGGCCGCGGCGATGTGGAAGCACGGCATCCCGAAGAAGACCCCCATCGCCGACATCCGCAAGCTGCTCCGGCAGCACGACACGGTGCAGCCGCCCGAGTGGTTCCAGGCGATGCTCACCCAGGGCGTGCTGCTGCTCAACGCGGCGCTCACCGCCAGCAGCGACGGCGCCATGGCCACCGACCAGCACACCGCGTTCTGGCGGCCGGTCGTCGAGCGGCTCGTCGAGGAGATCCTCAAGGCCAAGCAGCACGCCACCGACGAGCAGGACCGCAGCGTCGTGTTCGCGTGGTGGGGCGCGCACGCCCGCAGCCTCAAGAGCGTCGTGCAGCGCCTGGAGAAGCGGTATCCCGGCGTGCGGGTCCGGCACATCGACCACGCCAACCCCGCGGCGCAGGGCGACATCTTCTGCGACAACGAGCACTTCGCCGCCGTCAACGAGGCCCTCGACGCCCTCGGCGCCGACGAGATCGACTGGCTGCCCAGCAAGGGCTGGAACACGCTGCCCGCGCAGGACGGCCGCACCGACGCCGACACCGCCGACCGCATGGCCGCGTTCATCGCCTCCACCATGGAGCTGCACCAGCTGTATCTGGAACGCCTCGCCAGCGTCAAGGACGAGGGCCTCGCCCTGCCCGCCATCACCGGCGTGTTCGACACCCCGCTCATGGACTTCCGCGAGGCCGTCGCCCCCGCCGCCAAGCTCCTGTCCGGCCTCGACTGGCACGTCGAGCAGTCACACCAGTTCGGCACGGGCCGCGCCGCCGGCACCGACGCCGAGACCGGCGGCCTGTCCGCCGACGAGGTCGCCGCGCTCTACCTGTATACCTGCGAGTCGGCCTTCTACCGGCAGATCAACGCCAGCCTCCGCAGCCCCGACCGCACCCGGATCGTGCCCTACCTGCCCTACCTGCGGCTGCTGTTCTCCGCCGTGTCGCGGCTGCCCGCCCGCCGCGAGCCGCTGTGGCGCGGCGTGTCGTTGGACCTGCGGTCCCAGTATCCGGCCGGCCAGACCGTCACCTGGTGGGGCGTCTCGTCCTGCACGTCGAAGCTCAGCGTCGCCGAGGCCTTCCTCGGCCGCCGCGGCAAGCGGACCCTCTTCGAGGTGCACCCGGTGCGGGCCGTCGGCATCCGCCGCTTCTCCGCGTTCACCGGCGAGGAGGAGTTCATCCTGACCCCGGGCACACAACTCGAGGTGACCGACGTGAAGACCGAGCGCGGCGGCCTGTGCACGGTCCGGCTGACCGAGCTCGCCGAGCAACACCAGGTCACCTGACCGACGCCAGCTACCCCGCCCGGCGCCGGCTGCGCTGAGCGCGCCGGCTGCGCTGAGCGCGCCGGGTGTGCCGCGCGGGCCCCCGGCTGTGCTGCGCGGTGTCGGGCGCGTTGGCGGCGCGGGGTGTGCTGCGCGGGGCCGGGCGTGGCGGCCGGTGCACGGTGAGGTGACCGACCTCGCCGAGCAGGAGCGGGTCACCTGAGCGGCGCCAGGTCTGTTGCGCGGCGTCGGGCGTGGCGGCCTGTGCACGGTGAGGCTGACCGTCTTCGTCGAGCAGCAGCAGGTGACCTGAGCGCCGCCGGGTGTGGTGCGCGGCGCGTGGCCGCCCGCGGTCCGGCCTATGGCTTGGGCCGCGGTGCGGTCGTGGGCCAGGCCGGGGTGGGGCTGGGCTGCCGTTCAGGCTGTCTGTCCGGTGCCAGCAGTCATGCCGACGCCGGTCCGGTTGCGTTGGCCGTGGCAGGTGGGTCCGCGCCGGGGGACGCTGACCCGATGGCGGCCGGTGGGTCATATCCGTCGCCTCCTGGATCGGGATATCCCCGTAGGCACTGCATTTGCTTTTCGTAGACGTCGCCGATCGTGTCGGTGGCCTGAATTCTGACGTCCACGGACCTCAGGCGCCTGGCTGCCTGCCGGCTGAACGCGAGCAGCTCAATTCCTTCGCTGCTCTTCGCGGTCAACGGAATTACCGCACCGGGGGCCAAATGGAAGACGAAGATGTCCCTCGGCCGGTTGAGTCCCGCCGATTCGATTGCCCCGATGAAACTGTGCCAGTCCATCCAGGAATGCGGTGCCGGATGCTGGCCCGGCTGTTCGTCGGCCAGTTCGAGGCGGTACGCGATCGATTTGACGATCGCACGTCCCCCGCCCGCGTTGTAAATTCTGATGGTGCGGACCGGGTCGGTGAGGTCGTCACTGCCTTTCGGGCGCGTCGCCCAGCTGATCACGGGCATGTGCACCTGACCGTATTGCCTCCTGGTCACCAGAAGGCCCGCGATCAGGGCGGCGAGGGTCGCGCACGTCGAAGGATCCAGGACGGTCGCCCGCCAGGGCCATTCGCTCTTCAGGTGTGCGTCGACGTTTGCCCGTGTCACCTCCCAGGCGAGATCTACGAAAAGGACGACGAGGGCCACTTTCAACGCGGTGATCGAGAATGGAGTTCCGGAGACCCTTCGCTGCACCCAACGATCGACATCCATCAGGCCTCCGTATGATCCACGCCGACTGCGACGTCAGCGCATCAATGGGCGGCAACCGCGGAGGAATCGTCCGGAGGGTCAGAAGATGGTGTAGTTCTCCTTGGAGACGGTGAATCCGTGTTTCGTCGTGACGCTTTCGCAGCGCAGGTTCGCCTGGGTGCTGGTGCACACGATGGCGCCGACGCGGATCGCGTGGTTGTAGGCGAGGACCTTGGAGTCCTGCATATATGCGCTGTCGCCGGCGCAGACCAGGCCCGCATCGCCGTCCCCGTCGAGGTCGAGGTTGCTGCCCCAGTCGAGGTCACAGTCGGCCGGCCTCGCCGGTGGGGTCCATGTCTTGGTCATGATGGTGCAGCGCACACTGTTGGCAAAGATGCCGCAGCCGATGTTCCCGGACGGCGTGCGGAGCATCAGGACGTCCTTGGTCTGGCTCGTCTCGGTGACGATGACGGCCGCGGACGCCGTGGACAGCGCGGACGTCGACGACGGCGCTGACGGCGCTGACGGCGCTGACGGCGCGGGTGAGGGCAGGGAAGCCCCAGTGCCGGCCTTCGACGACGAGTCGCACGCGGCCGTCGCGAGCGCGACGGCCGTGAGGAGCAGCGGGATGGCGGCGAGCTTGCGGTGGCGCATGTGCGAAGGGCTCCTTCGGGGCAGGTTCGCGACACCCTACGACGCCGCCCCGCCTTCCGTCCGCCCCGTCACCGCCCGTTGCCCGCCACCGCCCGTCATCTCCGTCACCGCTCGTCGCGGCCCGCCGTGGCACGGCGGGGTGGGCGCCGTCGGATGCGTAGGATGCGCGGGCGTGAGCGCGCAACCGGAGCCGGCCGGGCTGCGGCCGGGCGACGATCCCGCCGCGCTGGTGCCCGGGCACGCCGTGCTGGTGCCCGGACCCGCTGGCGGGTTGCCGGACACACCGCTGCCGGTTGGTCGGTTCGTGGCCGCGTGGGGTGTGACGCGGACCGGTGCGGCACCGTCCACGGCCGGTCCGGCGTGCTGGGTGTCCGACGGGCCGGTGACGGCGGAGTTGTGGGGCCGGCTGCGTGCCGCGCATGCGCGGTCCGGACTGTGGCCGCTGCTCGTGTTCGACGGCGTCGGTGACCTGGCGTTCGGCTGGTGCCCCGAGGACGGGACGGCCGTCGACCGGCTCGACCCGGCCACACTGCTGCAGGAGTGGTGGGCGGGCTTCGGCGACGGGCTGCTCACCCGCGAGGAACGCCAGGTGCTCGGCCTGCGCACGCGGTGGTGGCAGGACTGGCGGCTCCTGCCTGCTGAATGGCCAGGGACCGCCGAGGCCGGCACGCCCGTCACCGACCCCGACCGCCTCGCCGACGCGACCGCCGCCCGTCTGGTCACCGCGACCGCCGACCACCGGCCCGGCGCCGACCACCGGCCCGGCGCCGACCTCGGCAGCGTGCCGCCCGTCGACCTCGTCAACGCGTCCGCCGACCCCACCGATGCGCCCGCTGACCCGGCCGCCAGCGTCGCCGACCCGCCCGCCGACCTCGCCAACGCGTCCGCCGGCCCCACCGATGCGCCCGCCGACCCGCCCACCGATGCGCCCGCCGGCCTCACTGGCTCGCCCGCCGCGGCGGGTGGCGGGGCGGCGGTCGGGCTCGCGCTCGTGGCGTGTGCGCGCGGCGCCGACGCCCTTGCCGTCGCCGGCTGGTGCCCCACCGACGGCGACCCCTACTTCCCCGCGGCAATCGCGGCCGTCGTGCGCAGCTGGGAGGACCGGTACGCGGCCAGGGTGATCGGTGTGGGCCGTGGCAGCCTGCTGCTGAGCGTGGCGGCGCCGCCGGTGACCCTTGAGCACGCGGCGCGGGTCGCGGCGGAGCACGTCGCGTTCTGCCCCGAGGCCGAGCCGCCCGCCGGCTTCGTGGAGGACGTCGACGAGGCGTCGTTCGTGCGGTACGCCGGATTCCTCGTCGGGCAGCGGCTCTGGCGCTTCTGGTGGGACTGACCGCCCGCCGACAACCCGGCGGATGGAAGGCTGGTGTTCGCCTCGTGTTCCAGGAGCCGACGGGTGGGGGCCGCAGAGTGAGCCGACACCGGCTTCATTCTGGGAGGCTTCATGCTCACTCGACGTCACGTGCTCACCGCGTCGGCGGCGACGGCGGGCGCGATCGTGCTGCCGTTCACCGCCGCCGACCCGGCCGCCGCGCACACGGGTCACCTACCGGACCACGCGGGTCCGTTCGCGCTCGGGGTTGCCAGCGGGGACCCGCTTCCCGACGCGGTCATCCTGTGGACGCGCCTGCTGGGGGCCGGCGGGCCGCTGCCCGCGCGCCCGGTCAAGGTCGACTGGCAGGTCGCGCTCGACCGGCGGTTCCACAAGATCGTGCGGGACGGGCACACGGTCGCCGTGCCGCAACTCGGGCACTCCGTGCACGTCGACGCCCGTGGGCTGCGGCCCGGGCAGGAGTACTTCTACCGGTTCCGGGCGCTCGGGGAGCTGAGCCCGACCGGGCGGACCAAGACCGCGCCGGCGCCGTCGGCGGACCGGGGTGCGTTGCGGTTCGCGATCGTCAACTGCCAGGACTTCCAGAACGGGTACTGGCCCGCATACGCCGCGCTCGCCGCCGAGGACCTCGACGTGGTGCTGCACCTCGGCGACTACATCTACGAGTACGACCCGGACAGCGCGTACACCGATCGCCGGCACACCACGCCGGCCACCCTCGGCGTCGACCAGCTGCAGACGCTCGACGACTACCGGGCCCGGCACGCGCAGTACAAGGGTGACCCGCTGCTGCAGGCCGCGCACGCCGCGTTCCCGTGGATCGTGACGTGGGACGACCACGAGGTCGAGAACAACTACGCGACGCTGACCGACGAGGTCGACGACACCGGGGCGAAGCTGCAGACGCCGGACCGGTTCGCCCGGCAGCGCGCCGCGGCGTACCAGGCGTACTACGAGCACATGCCGATCCGGGCCGACCTCAAGCCGGGCAGCGCGGACCTGCGGATCTTCCGGCGGTTCGACTTCGGCCGGCTGGCCCGGGTCAACGTCCTGGACACCCGGCAGTACCGTACCGACCAGCCGGGTGGCTTCCCCGGCGACTTCGGGCTGCCGCAGGCCGGCACCGCCAACACGACCGGCACGCTCACCGGCGAGGACCAGGAACGCTGGCTCGCCCGGGGGCTGGACCACTCGCCGGCCCGGTGGAACGTCATCGCCCAGCAGGTCATGATGAGCCGGATCAAGTTCCCCAACCCGACCGGTGGCGTGCCGCCGATCGTGGCGAACCTCGACCAGTGGGACGGCTACGTCCCGCAGCGCGACCGCCTGCTCCGGCACCTCGTCGACGCGAAGGTCGCCAACCCGGTCGTGCTCGCCGGTGACATCCACTCGACCTGGCTCAGCGAGCTCAAGCTCGACTTCGACCGGCCCGAGCAGCCGTCGGTGGCGGTCGAGCTGACCGCGACGTCGATCAGTTCGGACTTCCCGATCGCGTTCGACGGGCCGCTCAAGGCGGTCAACCCGACGTTCAACCCGCACGTGAAGTACTTCGACGGGTCGAAGCGTGGCTACCTGCGGTGCGAGGTGACCCGGGGCGGCTGGCGCACCGACGCCCGCACCGTCGACACGATCGCGACCCGCACCGCGCCGGTCAGCACGACGGCGTCATACGTGATCGAGGCCGGCACCTCGGTCCTGCACCAGGCGTGACCACCGGCACGTGGGCGGGCCACCCGGGCCCGCCCACGTGACCGAGGAGGAGGATTGGTGTACGTCGACTCGTACTGTGAACGGACCGCGCCGGGCCTGTGGAACGAACCGGCCAACGCGGTGAGCAACCTGGCGTTCCTCGTCGCCGCCGCCGTGCTGATCGGGCTCATGGGCGCCGACCGGCGGGGCGCGCCGCGCAGCGTGTGGCTGCTGCCGGTGCTGCTCGCCGTCGTCGGGGTGTGCAGCCTGTCGTTCCACACCTTCGCGACGACGGCGACCGCCGCGCTGGACACGCTGTCGATCCTCGCGTTCATCCTGACCGCGGTGGTCGTGCTCGTGCACTGGATGTGGCGGGTCCGGTGGCGGTGGGCGTGGCCGGCCGCACCGGCGTACCTCGTGGCGGCGGTCGGCGTGAACGCTGCCCTGCTGTTCGCCGGTGGGGAACGGGCCACCGTCGGCGGCTACCTGCCGGCGCTGCTGGGCCTCGTCGGTTTCGGCGTCGCGATCCGGTACACGGCACCGCCGGCCGCGGCGGGGGCTGGGCGGCGGCTGCTGCTGGCCGGTGCGATCTTCGCGGTCTCGCTCACGCTGCGGACCCTGGACGGCCCGTTGTGCGGCGGGTTTCACCTCGGTACCCATTTCCTCTGGCACGTGCTCAACGCGACGGTGCTGTTCCTGGTCGGGCTCGCGGTGCTGCGCCGCTGGCAGGACCTCGGGTCAGGCACCGTGGTAGAAGGAGTTGCCGAGGCCGACGGTGAAGATGAGCAGCCCGTAGGCGGCGTGCTCGACCGAGACGACGAACAGTGAGCGGGTCCGCTGGTAGCGGCGGGCGAACAGCCAGCCGCCGGCGAGGGTCAGCACCACCGCGATGACATTGCCGAAGATGATGTGCGCGAAGCCGAACGCGGCCGCGCCGGCCAGGGCCGCCCAGCGCGGATCGGGGAAGAGCGGCGCGTAGCGGTACAGCTGGAACGCGCGGAACAACAGCTCCTGCGGGTACACCGAGACCAGGGGATAGAACACGACGATCGCGGCCCACAGCAGCGGCCGTTCGCGGGGCAGCTCGAACAGCCGGTCCGGGGTGAGCCACGCGATAAGGCCGGTCATCACGGCGGCGGTGACGCACCAGACCGCGAGGGCCGGCCGCCACTCGTCCCGCAGCGCCGCGGGCCGCCACAGGTCACGCCGGTCGAAGCCGTCCTGCCGGCGCAGGTACACCGCGGCGGCGACCGCGAGCACCACCAGGACCGGGATGGGGCCGCCCGGCGGCGACGCCAGGGCGTATCCGGCGACGAGGACGAAGAACAGCAGGGTGAACTCGGCGGCGAGCCACGCCCGGCGCATCAGGCGGCCGGCCGGCGGACGCTCCAGTCGAAACTGCCCTGGCACACCACGCCGCCCGCGTCGTCGACGACCTCCGTGGTCGTGGTGATGCGGGCGCGGGTCGACACGCCGATGAACACATCCGCGAGGGCCTCCCGGGCGTCGGGGTCGAGCCGGCAGGTGGCGACCAGGTGCCCGCGGGCCGGCGCCAGGAACCGCAGCGTCGCCGCCGCGCCGAGAGGGACGACCCCGTGGAACGCGTCGTCGGTGGGCGCCGCGGAGATGATCGCGGCGAGGCCGGCCGCGTCGACGAGGGTGACGAGGCCGCTGGAGTGCAGCGAGCCGATCACGTTCGCGAGGGCGGGCGGTGCCGTCACCGCGACGACGCCGAGACCGTTGACGGCGCGTACGACCTCGAGTCCCACGGTGCGGTGCGCCGGGATCGGGTCCAGCAGCGAACGGGCCAACGCGGTGGCGTCCATCCCACCGAGGCTGGGTCATCAAGGTGACCGCCGGCCCACAACCTCACCACGCGCCGATGGCCGCCGGTTGAGGTCACGGTGCGGGGTGGCTGTCGGCTACTGACCGGCTACGGGGGTGGTCCACGGGCTGACGGCGAGCTTGCCGGTGTTGCCGGGGTCGACCATGAGGGTGAGCGTGTGCCGCGGCTGCCCCTTGGCGGGCGCGACGCTGAGGTAGGCGCCCTTGGCGACCGTGGCCGCGTCAGTGGTGAGGTTGCGCCAGACCAGCACGGCCACGGCGGTGCCGCCGGGCGGGACGTCGACGCGGCGCGGCGGGACGTCGTAGCGTTCGATCGTCGCCACGTTCGAGGTGCCGTCGAGGACCGCCACGTCCAGGACGCTGCGGTCGGCGCCGAGGACGTCGACGGCGGGGTAGCCGTTGACGGTGTAGGTGGCGGTGCCGCAGTTCCGCAGGGTCAGGCCGACGGCACGCAGGCCCATCGCCGCGTCGACCTCCCCGACGGACAGGGCCACACCCGGCGCGAGGCACGCCGGCGTCGGCACGACGGCGTCCGACGGCGAGGGGGCCGGGGTCGTCGTCGCGAACGACACGTCGGGCCGGGCCGCGGCGGGGCCGGTCGGGTGGGCCGGTGTGGTGCCGCACCCGGCGACGACGGTCACCGCGATGAGGGTCAGCCATCGTGCCTTCACCCGTCGATCATGCCGTACCGCCGCCACGCCCGCTGCCCGCGGCGGCCCGGCCCCGGCGGCGCCCGGTGCCCGCGGACGGCACGCGTCGACAACGACGTGGCGCGGGTGGACAACAACCCGGTGCGCCGCGCCTCGCAGACTTACCGGCGTCGGGACGACGGGGAACGACGCGACGAGCCGACGGGGGACGTGGTTGCGGGGCCGGTGGCGCCGCCCTGCCACCACGGGCCGGCACCCGTTCCGGGTCACGCTCCCCGTCCCTAGGACTTGATCGATCGGCCAGTGCCGCATGTACTGTGCGGGACCGATCGCCGTCCGACGGGTACCCCCGGGGTGTTGCCGCATGCTCATCACACACACCGTGGACGTGACCGAGCTGCCGGCGGCGGAGCGGTTCGACTTCTGGGCGGACCTGGTGGCCCGGGAGGCCGCGCCGCAGCGGATCTCCAGCGCGCACGCGGGCGCCTTCAACGGGTGGGCGCAGATCACGGAGCTCGGGCAGCTGCGGCTCACCTCGTTCCGCTACCCGTCGCTGGACACCTCCCGCACGTCGCGGCTGATCCGGCAATCGGACCCGGAGCTGTACCAGCTGGCGCTGCCGACGTCGGGGCGCAGCGCGATCGCCCAGCAGGACCGCGAGTCGGCGCTGCGGCCCGCGGACTTCACGCTGCTGGACACGTCCCGCCCGCACGAGGCGTCGCACCACCCCGTCGCGTCCGGGTCGGCGGCGCCGGAGCTCGCGAGCTCCGTCACGGTGCTCATCCCGCACGCGCTGCTGCCGGTGCCGCGGGACCAGGTGGGCCGGCTGCTGGCCGCGCGGCTGCCGTCGGGCGAGGGCATGGGTGCGCTGCTCGCCGGGTTCCTGCTGCAGATCGCCCGCCATCCCGGGCAGTACCAGCCCTCGGACGCCGCGTTTCTGGGGTCGACGGCGCTCAGTCTGATCGCCGCGACGATCGCGCAGCAGCTCGACGTCGAGCGGGCCCTGCCCGCGCAGGTGCAGCGCGACGCGCTGCGGGCCCGCGTCACGGCGTTCGTCGACGCCCACCTCGGCGACGCGGACCTGGACCCGCGCACGGTCGCGGCGGCGCACCACGTGTCGGTGCGGACGTTGCACCGCCTGTTCCAGGACGAGCAGACCTCCGTCGCGGAGCTGATCCGCGCCCGGCGCCTCGAACGGTGCCGGCAGGACCTCACCAACCCGCTGTACCGCGGCACCCCGATCCACGCCGTCGCGGCCCGCTGGGGACTGCGGGACAAGGCCCACTTCAGCCGGCTGTTCTCGGCGACGTTCGGGCGGTCGCCGCAGGCCTACCGCGACGGCACCTGACCCTCGCTCAGGGCAGTCCCCAGGTCGACGTTCGCACCGCCGAAGCGCACGTCAATGGGGTTGCGTGCGCAGGTCGATCGGCACCCGGCGACTACGGCGTCGCCGCGACGCTCAGGGCGGCGTGGACGAACGCGGCGACGGCAGGGGAGTGCGAGTCCTGCGGCCACGCCACCACCAGGGTGCTCGGCGTCAGGTCGCCGACCGGGCGATAGGCGATCTCGGGCCGGGGGTGACGCCTGGCGACGGACGCCGGCGGGAACCACACGACGCTGCCCAGCTCGATCAGGTTGAAGATCTGCGCGAGGTCCAGCTGCGGCGTCCCGGCGGGTGCCGGCCGGCGGCGCGCGGGGCGGTCGTCGCCGCGGTCGGCGGGTGCGCCGTCGGGCAGGACCCGGCCTTTCAGGTCGGCCAGGCACAGCCGGGGCTGCGCGGCGAGGGGGTCGCCGGCGGCGAGTGCGACCAGGCGCGGCTCCGTCAGCAGGGTTTCCACGTCCAGGCCGCGGTCGTCGTACGGGGACTGCAGCAGCGCCACGTCTGCCCGGCCCTCACGCAGTGCCGGCACCTGCTCACCCCGCCCGCCCAGCAGCACCTCGACCGGCAGCGCAGCCCCCTGCAGCTGGTACGCGGTGAGGATCCGCGGCAGCATCCCCGCGTCGTAGTCGGCCTTGAGCGCGACCCGCAGCCCCGGTGCGGGACTCCCGGCGTGCCGGGCCCGCGCCGCGGCGGCGGCGACGGCGTCGAGGGCGGTCCGGGCGTCACGGAGGAAGACCTCCCCGACCGGGGTCAGCGCGACGTGGCGGGTGGTGCGCTCCAGCAGCGGCACGCCGAGGCGTCGCTCCAGATCCCGGATCGCCCGTGACAGCGGCGGCTGCGCCATGCCGAGGCGGTCGGCGGCGCGCCCGAAGTGCAGCTCCTCGGCGACGGCCACGAAGTACCGCAGCTGCCGCACCTCCAGGTCACTCATATCACCAGGGTATCAATCCTGCCCGGATCGGTCCTTCAGGTCCGGCGCCGCGCCGCGTTGACTCGGCACCATGATCGTTGTCACGACGCCCACGGGCGGCATCGGCCGCCAGGTCCTCACCCATCTCCTCGACCACGACGCGCCGGTCCGGGTGATCGTCCGGGACCCCGCCCGCCTCCCCGGCGGGGTCCGCGAACGGGTCGAGGTCGTGCCCGGCTCGCACGGCGACCCCGACGTCGTCATGGACGCGTTCGAGGGCGCCGCCGCCGTGTTCTGGGTCGTGCCGCCGAACCTCACCGCGGCGAGCGCCGAGGACGCCTACGCCGGCTTCACCGGGCCCGCGTGCGACGCCGTCCGCCAGCGGGGCGTCACCCACGTGGTCGGGGTCTCGGCGCTGGGCCGCGGGACCCCGCAGGCGCACCGCGCCGGCCTCGTTACCGCGTCCCTCGCCATGGACGACCTGATCGCCGGCACCGGCGCGCACTACCGGGCCCTGGCGCTGCCGTCGTTCATGGACAACCTGCTCCGCCAGGCCGCGACGATCCGCGACCGGGGCGTGTTCACCTCCCCGGTCTCCGGCGACCGCACCGCCCCGACGTGCGCGACCCGCGACATCGCCGCCGTCGCCGCCGGGCTGCTGCTGGACCGGTCGTGGACCGGCACCGGCAGCGTCGCCGTGCTCGGCCCGCAGGACCTGTCGTTTCACGCGCAGGCGCGGATCATGTCCGAGGTGCTGGGCCGGCCCGTCCGCTTCCAGCAGACCCCGCCCGGGGAGTTCAAGGCCGCGTTCACCGCCCGCGGCGCGTCCGACGCGATGGCGCAGGCGATGCTCGACATGATGCTGGCCAAGGACGACGGCCTCGACAACGCCGAGCCGCGCACACGGGCGTCCACCACCCCGACGAGCTTCCGCCAGTGGTGCGAGGAGGTGCTCAGGCCCGCGGTCCTGAGTTGAACCGCGCCCCGGCGACGAGCGCGGTGGCGACGGCGGCGGCGACCAGCGCGGCCGCGAGGGTCGGCGCCCACAGCGGCGCGACCCGCAGGACGCCGGCGCCGGCCGCGGCGCCGCACAGCAGCGCGCCGAGCCGGGCGGCGCCGCCGGTGCCGGTGACGGCGTGCGGCCCGGTGATGGCATGGCGGACCATGCTGGTCAGGGTGCCGGTGAGGTAGGTCGTCGACGCGCCGGCGACGCCTGAGCCGAGGGTGACGGCGCTCTGCACACCCATCGCCGCCGCGGCGGCGCAGAGCAGCAGCAGGGTGGCGGCGTGCCCGGGCCGCGCGCCGGTGGCCTGCCACCCCACGGCGACACCGGCCAGCAGCGCCGTCTCGCCGGCCGCGACCATGGTGGTGCGCCGCCACCACCCTGCGGCGGCGGGTTGGCGTGGCTCGGTGGTCTGGTGGTGCGGTCCGGCGGCAGGCTGGTGCGGTCCGGCGACGGGGTGGTGCGGCTCGGTGGTCTGGGCGCGCGGCTTGGTGGTCTGGGAGCGCAGTCCGGTGGTGCCGGCCGCGACTCCGGCGGCGTAACTGGCGACCGCGACCGCCGCACCGGCGGCCGCCCAGCCGTCGGCCGTGGCGGCGGCGCGGCCGAGCTGGACCAGGTTGCCGGTGACGACACTGGCGAACACGCCGCCGAGCCGGCTCACACACACCGCGTCGAGGCAACCCGCCGCGGCGGCCAGGGCGAGCAGCAGCCACCGCACCGTCCGCTCGGACAGCGCGACGCCGGTCACCGCGCCGCAGCCGCAGCCGCAGCCGCAGCCACAGCCACGGCGGTGGCGCCGGTCGCCGGCCGGCGGGTCGGGGCGGTGGCGCCGGTTGCTGGCACGCGGCGGGTCGGGGCGGTGGCGCCTGGCGCCGGGCCGGGGAGGCCGGTCACCGGGCCGTGGACGGGGCGGTGGCCGGGGCGGTGGCGGCGGCGTTCGCGGGGGCGTGCGCGAGGACGGCCGCGGCGGCGACGGTGGCGGCGACCGCGGTGACCGCGACGGCGCCCCAGCCGGGCCGCACCGAGTCGCCGAGCAGCACGACACCGACCCCGGACGGCACGAGCACCTCGACGATCCACAGCAGGGCGGTCACCGGGCCGACCTGACCGTGTTCGAGGGCGTGGGCGTACAGCAGCGTCCCCGTGACACCGAAACCTGCCAGGGCCCAGACGAGGGGTTCGGCGGCGAGCGCGGCCGGGTTCTGCCACGGGCTCGCCGGCAGGGTGACCGCGCGGGCGCACAGTGCGGCACCGCCGAACGCCAGCCCGGCGAGGGTTCCGGTCACGCCCCCGTTGACGTCCGGCGGGCACCACCGGGCCGCGGCCCACCCGGCGACCGCGACCGGCACCGCGGCCGCCGCCAGCCAGAACCGGGTCGCGGCGCCGGGTTCCGCCGCGTCCTGCGGGCCGGCCGCGGCCGCGAGGAGCGCGAGGGCGGCGATGGTGACGGCGACCGCGGCCACGTCCACCGCCCGCAGCCGGGCCGCGAGGGCGAACCGGGCCACCACGACCGTGACCGCGAGGGAACCGGCGAGCACCGCCTGCACCTGGTACACCGGCAGGGTCCGCAGCGCGGCGAGCGACGCCAGCCAGGCGAGGAGGTCCAGGCCGACCCCGCCGAGGTAGACGGGGTCCCGCAGGGTCTGCAGCATCCCCGGGTCGCGGCGGGCGCCGGCGGCCTGCAGCACCGACGCGATCCCGTAGCCGACCGCGCCGGCGGCGGCGAACGCGAGCGCGACGGCCGGCGCCAGGCTCACGACTGCGACTCCGCCGAGTCCGGCTCCGCTGCCGATGCCGCCGAAGCCGCCGACGAGTCCGGCGCTTCCGGCGGCCGGTCCGGGTGGCCGAGGAGGCGGCCGATGACGGGCAGTTCGGCGACCCCTTCCGCGTCGGCGACGGCGAGGCCCTGCACGGGGGCGTTGCTCAGGCCGCTGAGCACGAGGTACCGCGGCCGCCACAACGGGCGGTACTTCTCGTTGTACCGCCACAGCGACTCGATCTGCATCGAGTCGGAGAACCGGTGCAGCAGCCGGCGTTGCAGGTCGCTGAGCCGCCCGCCGCCGCGTTCGCCGGCGAGCACCTGGCGCATGACCGCGAAGTTGAGCCCGAGGCCCCACGCGCCCCACGCCCGCAGCTGCTGGATCGTCTCCACGATGATGAAGTCGGTGAGCCCGTTGGGCAGGTCCTCCGCGGTGCCGCGGCGCATCACGTCCAGGGACCAGCCGGAGATGTCGGCAGCCGGGATCCAGTGGCAGAAGCCGCCGGGGCGGCCGTCCGGCCCGTGCGCCACGGCCAGGAGCAGCCCGGTGTCGCGCGGGTCGAACAGCCGCGACAGCGTCATCGAGAAGCCGCGTTCGACCTCGCCGCGGCGGCTCTGCGTCATCAGCGCCCGCAGCTGCCCGACGAGGTCGTCGGGCAGCGCCGCCGGGTCGTAGAACCGCACTGTGTACCCGGCGCGCTGCACCCGGTTCCAGGCGCCGCGCAGCCCCTTCATCGCCCGCCCGTCGAGGGTGAAGGTGCCGCAGTCGACGATCGCCTCGTCGCCGAGGTACACCGGGCGCAGCCCCGAGGCCCGGTAGACCGGCAGCCAGCCGGCGCCGGCCCCGACGACGCTGACCGGCCAGCCGTGCGCGTCGGCGAACGCGGTGAACTCCGCCCACGCCGCGGCCCACTGCTCGGGCGGGCCGATCGGGTCGGGGGAGACCAGGCACACGCCGTCGCGCACGGCGTAGGCGACGACGCAGTCGCCGGTGAAGAACCACGACTTGTCCTCGCGCAGCGCGAAGTACGCCAAGGTGTCACCGCCGTGCTCCGCCACGATCCGCCGGGCCCGGTCGAGGTCCGCGAGGTGCTCCGCCGGGCTCGGCGGCCGGTGCAGCCGGGGACGCACCAGCAGCCAGCCGATCAGCAGCAGCAGGCTGAGCCCGGCCGCGTACAGGGCCGGCGCCAGCAGCGGCATCGTGGACGGCAGCGGCGTCACCCGGTCCCCGATGAGCCGCCCGGCGACCGCGCGGGCCGTCTGCCCGGTGACCCCGCGTTCGCCGGCGACGAGCACCAGGACCGTCGACACCGCGGCGACCAGCAGCCCGCCGCCGAGCAGCGCCACCGTGGCCAGGCGGATCTGCCGGCTGTCGGGCCGGGTCGGGAACGCCGCCCGGTGCCACAGCAGCCACCCGGCG
Organism: Dactylosporangium sp. NPDC049525; assembly: GCF_040676755.1. NCBI lineage: Bacteria > Bacillati > Actinomycetota > Actinomycetes > Micromonosporales > Micromonosporaceae > Dactylosporangium > Dactylosporangium sp. NPDC049525. The sequence continues at coordinate 23,380 of NZ_JBFAPO010000083.1, forward strand.
ACGGCGGCGGCGAGCAGCGCCTCCTCGACGTCAATGCCTTTGAGCACGTGCAGGACCGCGGTCGCGGCCAGCAGCAGCACCGTGACCGTCCACGCGAGCCGCCGGCCGCGGCGCAGCCCCCAGGCGAGCAGCAGCAGTGCCGTGGCGGCGAACACGACCGTGGCCGCGGCCGCCTGCGGTACCTCCACCGGCAGCGCACCCAGCAGCGCCGCGAGCCGGCCCCGCAGCGGTGTCGTCAGCGCCGACGCCAGGCTGAGCACGGCGACGGCGGCGACGGCCCACGCGGCGACGCGGCGGACCCGTTCGTCACGGATCCGCCGTTGCAGGCCGGTCTCCAGCAGCGGCCACCCGGCCTCCCCCGGGAGGGTCCCGACCACGCCGGGGGTGTCCGGCACGGCCGTGGGCCGGCGGCGGGCGGCGAACCGTTCGAGGCGGGTCTCCTCACCGGCCGCGGACTCGCCGACGACGAGCTGGACCCGGACGTCCCTGGTGTCCCGGTCGGCGTCGAGCTCCACCCAGGAGCGCCGCAGCACCGCGGTGAACACCGGCGGCAGGAACCACCGGGCCGGTCCGGCCTCCACGCACCGGGTGCCGCAGCCGCTGTTGGCGTAGAACCCGCCGGGCACCGCCGCCAGCTCCGGCTGGTGCGTGTGACCGGTGACGAACCCGGCGAGGCCGTCGGCGCACAGCGACGCGGCGACGGCCCGGGGCGTGCCGTTGAGGTGCATGCCGCGGGGGCCGAGCCGGCTGCTGGCCATCGCGGTGTACACGGCCCGCGCGATCAGGACCGCGATCATCACCAGCAGCGCCGCCTCGACGAGCAGCCCTACCGCCGCGAGGGCCGTCCAGTGCGGCAGCCAGCGCAGCCTGCCGGAGCCCGACAGCAGGTGGACGAGCTCGGGAATCCGCAGCAGCGCCGCGACCAGCAGCGGCAGCAGCAGCCACCACGCGTGTACGCCGAGGCGGCGGTACACGAGCCGGGACGCGACGAACTGGCCGACGGCGTTGGGGTCGGCGAGCGCGGCCACGTCGGCGAGCATGGGGCTGCGGCGCACCTCCGGCAGGACCTCCTGCACGATGTGCTGCCCCAGCGGCGAGTCCAGGGGGTTGCGCGGGTCGCGCAGCGCGTTCGCCGGGTCGTACGCGTGGCCGTGCTCGCACCGCACCACCCGCCGTCCCGCCGGGGTGTCCAGTTCCAGGTCCACTGACAGCGTGCACCTGGCGCCGATGCGCTCCTCGAAGGTACCGGCGGACACCCCGTCCCACGCGACCGGCGCGTCGTGGTTGCCGACGACCACCACGACGTGCCGGCCGGGTGCCGCGGAGAACGCCCGCAGCGCCCCGGTCAGGTCCGGGTGGGCGTCGAGGGCGGCCTCGACGGTGCCGCCGGGTTCGCCCCACAGCTCGACGACGTCGCCGTTGAGCACGACCGCGCCCGGCCCGTCCCACCGGGCGAGGCGGGCGACCAGGTCGCGCTCGAGACGCGCGGACGCCGCGGTGGCGCGGGAGCCGAGGTGCAGGTCCCCGCAGACGAGGACACGCGCGCCGAGGGGCAGCGGCACGGCGATCCGGTCCGGCACCGCGTCCTCGTCCTCGGGCACCTCGTCCTCGGGCACCTCGTCCTCGGGTGCGGCGTCCTCGGGTGCGGCGGGATCGGGTGCGGTGGGATCGGGTGCGGTCACGCGGGCAGGGTCAGGCAGGCGGCCCGGGCACCGGCGTCACCGGCGTCGGACGGTCCGGTCTTCGTCGGCATCGCGTGGATGACCAGCGACCGCGGAGCCGGCGAGAACGTCCACGGGTGGGTGGCCACCGACGATCCCCGGCCGTCGGCGCGGGTGGTGACGTCGAGCCAGACCTCGTTCTGCGGGTTCGCGTACGACGGGTTCGCCGGCGGCGGCGACACCTGCGCCGACGCCGATCCCGCTGCCGGCGACGCACCGGCCGACGCCGGCCCGGCCGCCGGCGGGGACACCGGCCCGAGCGCCGGCGACGCCCCGGCCGGCGATGCCGACGCCGGAGCGGGTGCGGCGGCATGCGGGGACGGCGCGGACGGCGGGACCGGGGGATGCTTGTGCTGGTAGTGCGGCCCCGCGTCCGCGCCGGTCGCGCCGCACGGGTTCGTGTGCAGGTGGACGCCGTAACCGCGGTTCGGCAGCAGGCCGGCGACGGTGAACCAGACCCGGCTGTCCGAGGACGTCTGGGTGATGCTCACCGTGGCGACCGCCCCCACCGGGACCAGAGCGGGGTCGTAGGTGACCGCGGCCGCGCCGGGCGAGTACGCGGCGAACGTGCCGGTCGCGGACGTCACCCGGGGGGACGGCGCCGGCTCGGCGCCGCCGGCGGACCGGGTGCACCCACCCGCAAGGGCGACGGACACGAGCAGCAGGAGCTTGGTGACGCGGTGCATGAGCCCAGCGTGGTCCCGCCCGCGGCCCGCCGGGGCGCGGCTGCGCGCGCATCACCCCTTTTTCGGCCCCCGGGCGGTGCCGGCACTACGCTGCGACGCATGGACACCGCGTGGACCCCGTCGGACGTGTGGCTGCTGCGGTCGATCTCCGGCCAGGACGCCGCGACCGGTTCGACGCTGCGCGGGGTGATCGCCGTCGCCGACTACCTGGACCATTCGATCCCGAACGAGTCGGAGTTCACCGGCGCCCTCGACCGGCTGTGCGCCGCCGGTCTCGCCGCGTATGACGTGACCGCGGACCGGTACTGGCTCACCCCCGCAGGTCACTCGTCGGCGGCGCACCGGGGCACGTTCAGCGCCGCGACCGCCGCCCTGCCGCCGCCCCCGCCGGTCCCGTCCCCGCTGACCCTGCCGCCGGGGGCGTATGCCGCCGCCGTCGCGGAATACCTGCACGGCTGACGCCCGTCACCCGAGCTCGACCGGCAGGCGCACCTCCACCCGCAACCCGCCGCCCTCCTGCGCGGTCGCGGTCACCGTGCCGGCGTGCGCCTGGGTGATCGAGCGGACGATGGCGAGGCCGAGCCCCGCGCCGCCGCTGTGGTCGATCCGGTCCGCGGCGAGCCGCTTGAACGGCTCGAACAGCTCCGCGACCGCGTGCGCCGGCACCTGCTGCCCGGTGTTGACGACGGTGAGCTCCGCGTCGTCGCCGACCCGCACGTGCACGGTCCCACCCCGGTGGTTGTACTTGATCGCGTTCTGGACCAGGTTCGTGACGAGCCGTTCGAGGAGCACCTCCTCGCCGCGGACCGTGCACGGCCGCAGCTGCGACGTGAGCCGCACCCCGGCCGCCGCGGCCCGCGCGCCGTGCGCGGCGACGACCCCGGCGGCGATGTCGTCGAGGCGCTGCGGCAGGCGCACCGCGAGACCCTGATCGGCCTCGCTGAGCACCAGCAGCCCGTCGACGAGCCGTTCGTTGCGTTCGTTGGTCTGCAGCAGCTGCGCCGTCAACAACGTGAACTGCTCGTCGGTCAGCGGCTGCCCCATGCCGACCTCGATCAGGGTGCGCTGCACCGCCAGGGGCGTGCGAAGCTCGTGGGAGGCGTTGGCGGCGAAGCGCCGCTGCCCCTCGTAACCGGCGACGATGCGGTCCATCATGTCGTCGACCGCGATGCACAGCGCCGCGAACTCGTCGCGCCGGGTGCCGCCGGCCCGGATCCGGTGCCCGAGGTTCTGCGGGCCGAGCTGCGCGATGACCGGCACCAGGTCCCGCAGCGGGCGCAGCACCCACGTGGTCACCCGCGGCGCCGCGAACCGCAGCAGCACGACTGCCGAGAGGAGCGCGAAGCCGTACGGCAGCAGCCACCACGCCTGCTCCCGCGCCGCGCCGCACAACGACAGCTGCGGGTCGCAGAACAACGCGAGGAACCGGAACGTCGTCGGCGTGAACGTGTACGTGTCCGCGGCATACCGCACCGCGTACCCGACGGCCAGGGCACCGGCGACGAGCAGCAGGATCCGCCGCCGCGGCGTGCGCAGGTTCACTCGGCCCCGATCCGGTAGCCGGCCCGCGGCACCGTCTGGATGACCGGCGGGTCACCGAGCTTGCGGCGCAACGTCATCACCGTCACCTTCACCACGTGCGAGAACGGGTCCGCGTGCTCGTCCCACGCCTGTTCGAGCAGTTCCTCGGTGCTGACCACCTGCCCGCCGGCGCGCAGCAGCACGTGCAGCACCGCGAACTCCTTCGGCGTGAGCCCGAGGACCCGCCCGTCGCGCACCGCGGTGTGCCGGCCGACGTCCAGCACCAGGCCGTCGTGTTCGAGCACCGGCTGTACCGCCGGCGTGGACCGCCGCCCGAGCGCGTGGATGCGGGCCACGAGCTCGGCGAACGCGAACGGTTTCGTCAGGTAGTCGTCGGCGCCGAGGCCGAGCCCCTCGACCCGGTCCCGGATCCCGCCGGCTGCGGTCAGCAGCAGCACCCGCGTGGTGCTCCGGGTGCTCAGCATCCACCGGCACACCTCGTCGCCGGTGCGCCCCGGCATGTCCCGGTCCAGCACCGCGACGTCGTACCGGTTGACACCGAGCCGCTCCACGGCGCCGTCACCGTCGTAGCAGACGTCGACCGCCATCGCCTGACGGCGCAGCCCGGCCGCGATGGTGTCGGCCATGAGCCGTTCGTCGTCGGCCACGAGCACCCGCATGCCATCCCCTCCGCGTGTTTCCCTGCCACCTTGCCCCGCACCAGCATGCCAGCCGCCAGGTAAGGGCTCGGTCAAACGATCGCTGACGGTGCCCGTACCACATCCTCGGCACACTCCGTCGGCATGATCAGTCCCTGGAAGCGCGCCGACCGCACCGTCCTCGCAGGGCTGGTGGCGCTCGCCGTCATCGTGTTCGGCGTCGCCGTGCGGCTGCGGCTGCCGGGCCTGCCGATGGGCGACGAACCGCACTACCTCGCCCTCGCCCAGGCGATCGTCAAATACCACACGTTCGACCCCACGCCGGTCTACGAGCACCGCGACTACTGGTCCTACTACCCGGCGGACATCGACGCGCACGTCGCCGTCGTCGACGGCCGGCCCGTGCCGTTCCACAACGTCGGCGCGCCGCTCCTGTTCGCGCTGCCGTTCCTGGTGTGGGGGCGGGGCGGCGCGCACCTGGTGATGCTGGTCGCGGCGGTGCTGACCGTCGTCAACGTCTACCGCCTGCAGCGTGAGCACGGCATCCGCACCCCCTATGCCGGGTTCGTGACGGTGCTGTTCGTGCTGGGTTCGCCGGTGTACGTGTACGCCTCCATGCTGTTCGTCGAGCCTCTCGGCATGCTGGCGCTCGTGTACGCCGCGCGGGTGCTGCTGTCTTCTTCTGGGTCTGCTGCGTCTTCTGCTTCTCTTGGGCGGCTGGTGCTTGCGTCTGCGGGGATTGGTTACCTGCCTTGGATCCATGGCCGGTACGCGGTTTTCCCGGTGACGTTCGCGGTCCTGGTACTGGTGTGCCTGCGCGGCCGTCGGGTGCTGGTTGCGGCGCTGGTGCCGGCTGCGGTCCTCGCGATCGGGTTGGAGATGTTCAACGTCGTCATGTACCGGTCGGTGAGCCCCGCGCCCGGCAGCACCGACGCGCTCGGTGAGGGGCTGCTGCGGCAGTCGCCGCTGCGGGGGTTGCTCTACCTTGCCTTCGACGGCCGCTTCGGGATGCTGTCGAACTTCCCTGTTCTGGTCCTCGCGGGCGCCGGGATCCTGCTGTGCGCGACCGGTGCCCACCGCTCCCACCGCCGGATCAACGTTGTGCTGCTTGGTACGGCCGTGCCGTATGCGGTGCTCATTGCCACCTACCCGAACTGGCCGGGCGGCTTCTCCCCGCCGGGACGGCTGCTGTCGGTGACGGTTCCGCTGCTGGCGTACTACGTCGCGGTGCTCCTGCAACGGCTGCCGTCGTGGCCGCTGCTGGTCGCTGCTGAGCTTGGCGCGGCCTATGCGTACACGATGTCGCTGGTGTCCGACGTGCACCCGCTCGAACGGTTCCATTGGCTTGCCGATCCGGGTAATACGCCCCTTGCCCGCACGGCCGAACTGCTCGGCACGTCCGTGGACCTGTTGCCGCCGCTGGTGACGGCCGGCAACGGCATCGACGCCGCGGCAGGGGTACGGTTCACGCTGTGGGGGTTGGCTACCGTGGGGGTCACGGTGCTGCTGTGGTGGGCGGCCCGCCGCGCGGAGACGGTCGGCGCTGGTGCCGCTGGTGCCGCTGAGGCTGTGACGGATGCCGACCGTGGTGTTGTTACGGTAAGCTACGGACGGTAACTCCATCGGAGATCAATTAGGTGCACTGGGGTAAGGTGCCAGTAAAGCGGCCGGCGCACCACCGGATCACTCGTTCGATCTCATTGCCGTGACGTTCCGCGGTCCCGGCATTGCCCATCCCGTCATCGGTTGCCGGCGCGGCACCGGGTGCGGCGTGCGGTTCATCGGGCGCAGGTGCGCGGTAGCGGGTGTAGGCGCGCCGACAGCAGGTGCAGGCGCGCGACAGTGGTTGCTCGGCAGCGGGCGGGTGCGGGGCGCGCCGACAGTGGGTGCGGGCGCGCGGCAGCGGGTGCGCGTAACAGGTGCTGATGCGCGGTACCGTCGCGCTGTGACGGACCTGCTCGAACGCGATCCGCTGCTCGACGAGCTCGCCGGCGCCCTCGACGCGGCGGCGACGGCGGGTCGTGTCATGCTCGTGGCAGGCGAGGCGGGCATCGGCAAGTCGGCGCTCGTGCGGCGGTTCAGCGAGTGGCACGCCACCCGGGCCCGGTTCCTGTTCGGTGCCTGCGACCCGCTGCTCACCCCGCGGGCCCTCGGCCCGCTGCACGACGTCGGCCGACGCACCGGCGGTGCCCTCGCCGGGCTGCTCGCCGCCGGCGGCCCGCGGGAGCAGCTGTTCGCGGCGCTGCTGGACGAGCTGGAGCGCAGCGACCGCACGCCGGTCGTCGTCGTTGAGGACGCCCACTGGGCCGACGAGGCGACCCTGGACCTGCTCGTGTTCCTCGGCCGGCGGATCGCCCAGACGAAGGCACTGCTCGTCGTCACCTACCGCGACGACGAACTCCCCATCGACCATCCACTGAGGACGGTCGTCGGGCTGCTGCCGGCGCAGGCGGTGCGCCGGGTCCATCTCGAGCCGCTGTCGGAGGGGGCGGTGGCCGAGCTGGCCCGGCGAGCGGGGCGGCCCGCGGCTGGGTTGCGGGCGCTGACCGGTGGGAACCCGCTGCTGGTCACCGAGGTCCTGGCCGCGGGAACCGCCGGGGTGCCGTTGACCGTCCGTGACCTAGCCGTCGCGCGCTTCGCGGCGTTGCCGCCGGACGCCCGCGACGTCGTGCGGCTCGTCGCGGTCGTGCCGACGACGGCCGAGTTGTGGTTGCTGGACGGTGCGTCGCCGGCTGCGGTCGAGGCCGCGATGGCGGCGGGGCTGCTCGTCGCGGGGGAGGACACGGTCGGGTTCCGGCACGAGCTGCTGCGCCGCGCGGTCGAGGATTCGCTGTCCGCCATGGCCCGGCGCGATCTCAACCGGCGGATTCTGCGGGTCCTCGCCGGCGCCGGTGGGTCTGGGATTGACGTGGCCCGGCTGGTTCATCATGCGCGGGAGGCCGGTGACACCGCGGCCGTCCTGCGGTACGCGCCGGAGGCGGCGCGGCAGGCGGCCGCGGTCGCCGCCCACCGGGAGGCCGTCGAACACTACCGGGCCGTGTTGCCGCTCGCCGGCGGCATCCCGGACCGCGCCGAACTGCTCGAGGGGTACTCCGCAGAGTGTTACCTCTCGGGGCTGTCCGCCGAGGCCGTCGCCGCCGGGCGCGAGGCCCTCGCACTGCGGGAGGCCGCCGGCGACCTGGAGCAACTCGGCGACGGGCTGCGTCGGCTGTCCCGCCTGTACTGGTGGGACGGCAACCGCCCCGAAGCGGAGGCGGCCGCCGCCCGAGCGGTCACCGTCCTGCAATCCGCCCAGGCGAACGAGTCCGCAACAGCGAACGAGTCCGCAACAGCGAACGAGTCCACAGCGAACGAGTCCGCAACAGCGAAGCAGTCCGCAACGGCGGAACGCAAGCTGGCGATGGCGTACAGCAACCAGGCCCAGCTTGACATGCTCGCCAACCGTCTCGAGGCTGCCACCGCCTGGGCCGGCCGCGCCATCGACCTCGCCCGGCGCCTCGACGACCGGGAGACGCTCAGCCACGCGTTGACCAACATCGGCTCCACCAAGATTCTCCGCGGTGACTCCGGCGGGCGGGCCGACCTCGACGAGGCCTTCGACCTCGCCGTCGCCGCCGGCCTCGAGGACGACGCCGCCCGGGCCCTGTGCAACCTCGCCACGATCGGCGCGGAGATGCGCGACCACCGGCACGCCCGCGGCGACCTGGACCGTGCGCTGGTGTTCGTGCAGGCCCACGAGCTCGCCGGGTACGCGCAGCACATCCTCGGCCACCGCGCCCGGATCCCGGCTCGAAGAGGGCGACTGGCCCGGTGCGGAGCACGACGCCCGCGCCGCGCTCGCCGAACGCGTCGCCGGCGGTGCCAGGTTCGTCGACGCGCTCGTGCCGCTCGGGCTGCTCCAGGCCCGCCGGGGTGACCCTGCCGCGGCCGCGACGCTGCGGGAGGCGGCGGAGCGGGGGTACGCCACCGTCGAACTGCAATGGACCGCGCAGGTCGCGGCGGCCCGCGCCGAGCACGCCTGGCTGCGCGGCGCCGACCACGAGATCGCCGGCGAGGCGGCCGCGCAGTACGAGCTCGCGGTCCGGGCCGCGCACCCGTGGTTCACCGGTGAGCTGGCGTTCTGGTTGTGGCAGGCGGGCGCGCTGAGCGGTGTGCCGGCGGTGGTGGCCGAGCCGTACCGGCTGCTGCTGACCGGTGACTGGCGAGCCGCGGCGGGTGCGTGGCGGGCGCTGCGCTGCCCGTACCAGGAAGCCCTCGCGCTCGCATCCGGCGACAGCGACGACGCCGGGCTCGCCGCCCTCGCGCTGCTGGACGGTCTCGGCGCGCGGCAGGCCGCCCAGCGGGTCCGGCGCAGGCTGCGCGCCGGTGGCAACTCGCGGATCCCGCGCGGGCCGATCCGCGCCACCGCCGCGAACCCGGCGGGGCTCACCGCGCGGCAGGTCGAGGTCCTCGGGCTGCTCGCCGAGGGGCTGACCGACGCCGAGATCGCCGCGCGGCTCTCGTTGTCGGTGAGAACCGTCGGGCATCACGTCTCCGCACTCCTGGCAAAGCTCGCCACCGGCTCACGCCACCAGGCCGTAGCGGCGGCCCACCGGCTCGGACTCGTGCCCGGCAACAACGAGAAGCCCGGCAACGACAAGAAGCCCGGCAAAGTTGGAGGGCCCGGCAAAGAGGGGCAGCCGGGCAAAGATGGGGAGCCCGGCGGCCACAACTAGGGAGCGATCCCGATCCGGGCACCCCTGCCCGCGTCCTACCTTTTCGCTGACCGGCCCGCACCGCAGCGGGCCGCACGAGCGGAAGGACCATCATGGACACCGTCACTGTCAAGCAGCGCCAGCAGGCCGCCTGGGCCGCCGGCGACTACGCGGCCGTCGGCACGCGGCTGCTGCTCACCGCCGAACTGCTGTGCGAGGCCGTCGACCTGCGCGCCGGCGAGCGCGTCCTGGACGTCGCGTGCGGCAACGGCAACGCGAGCCTGGCCGCCGCCCGCCGGTTCTGTCAGGTCGTCGGCGTCGACTATGTACCGGCGCTGCTGGAACGCGCCCGACGCCGGGCCGACGCCGAAGGGCTCGACGCGACCTTCCAGGAGGGTGACGCCGAGGCGCTGCCGTTCCCCGACGCGTCCTTCGACGCGGTCCTGTCCACGTGCGGCGCGATGTTCGCCCCCGACCAGGAGCAGACGGCGGCGGAGCTGCTGCGGGTCTGCCGCCCCGGCGGGCGGATCGGCATGGTCAACTGGACCCCGGACAGCTACGTCGCGGAGCTGTTCCGGGCCATCGGCAGGCAGGTGCCGCCGCCGGCCGGGCTGCGGCCGCCGGCGCAGTGGGGCGACGAGGGGCGGCTGCGGGAGCTGTTCGGCCCGGCCGTCGGGATCACCGCGCCGCGGCGGGAGTTCCTGTGGCGGTACCCGTCCGCCGCGCACCAGGCGGAGTTCTTCGCCACTTTCTACGGCCCCGTCACCAGGACCCTCGCGGCCCTGGACGAGGAGCGCGCCGCCGCGTTGAAGGCCGAGATGGTCGAGATCGCCGAGCGGTACAACGTCGCCGGCGACGGCACCCTTGTGCTGCGGATGGACTACCTGGAGGCCGTCATCCGCAAGCCCGCGGACCGGTAGCGGTGGCCACGGTGCGGGTGGCGGCCGTCCAGGCCGCCCCGGTCTTCCTGGATCTCGCCGCCAGCCTCGACAAGGCGGAGACGCTGATCGGGGCGGCGGCGGCCGGCGGCGCGCGGCTGGTCGTCTTTCCCGAGGCGTTCCTGCCCGCGTGGCCCGCCTGGGTCGACGAGGTGCTGCCCGGTGAGGACCGGGCGTGGCATCTGCGGCTGCTGGAGCAGTCGGTGGTCGTGCCGGGACCGGTGACCGACCGGCTCGGCGCGGCCGCCCGCGATGCCGGCGTCCACCTCGTGATGGGGGTCAACGAACGTGAGGAGCACGGCGGGACCGTGTACAACACGATCGTGTACCTCGACGATGAGGGCACCCTGCTCGGCCGGCACCGCAAGCTCGTCCCGACCCACGCGGAGCGCCTGGTGTGGGGGATGGGCGACGGCTCCGACCTGCAGGTGCATCAGACGGCGCTCGGCCGGGTCGGCGGGTTGATCTGCTGGGAGAACTTCATGCCGTTGGCCCGGTTCGCGGTGTACGCCCAGGGCGTCGACATCTGGGTCGCGCCGACACTTGCCACGCACGAGCCGTGGGTGGCGAGCCTGCGCCACATCGCCCGGGAGGGCGCCTGTCATGTCATCGGGGTGGCACCGGCGGCGCGGTTCAGCGACGTACCCGAGGACGTCCCCGACCGCGAGCGGCTGTGGCGGGGCGCCGAGCCGCACGGCGACTGGATGCTGGGCGGGTACTCCGCGATCGTCGACCCGGCGGGGACGGTCCTGGCGGGCCCGTTGATCCGCGAGGAGGGCATCCTGTACGCCGACCTCGACCTCGACGACGGCCGGGCCCGCCGGCGGCTGTTCGACCCGGCCGGGCACTACAACCGTCCCGACGTGTTCCGGCTCGTCGTCGACGACCGGCCCAAACCGCACGTGGTGTCCCTCAGCGGGACCGCCGACGGGTCTACTTGACGGCGACCGCGCCGTACATGGAGACCTCGGCCGGTGACGCGTGCTCGGTGGTCGCCGGGCGCCACTCGCTGATCGGCACGATGCCCGGCTCGACGAGCTGCAGGCCGTCGAAGAACCGGCCGAACGTGGCGCTGTCCCGCGGCCACGCGTCGACGAGGCCCTTGGCGAGCATCTGCTCGTACATGGCGCCGACGTGCGGCGGGACGAAGTCCTTCGTCGAGTTCGTCGCGACGAGGTAGCTGCCGGCGGGCACGGCGGCGAGGAGGTCGCCGACCACCTTGCGGGCGTGCTCGTCGTCGCGGATGAAGTGCAGCACCGCGTACAGCAGGATCGCCACCGGCTCGCGCAGGTCGAGGGTCGCGGCCAGCTCGGGCGCGCCGAGGATCGCGGCGGGGTCGTTGAGGTCGGCGTCGATGTAGTTGGTGGCGCCCTCCGGCGAGCCGATCATGAGCGCCCGGGCGTGCGCGAGGACCATCGGGTCGTTGTCGACGTAGGCGACCCGGGACTGCGGCGCGATCGCCTGCGCGACCTCGTGGGTGTTGTCGGGCGCGGGCAGGCCGGTGCCGATGTCGAGGAACTGCCGGATCCCGGCCTCGCGGACCAGGTAGCGGATCGTGCGGTTGTGGAAGGCGCGGCCCTCCTGCGCGGCGATGCGGATCGCGGGATACGCCCCGGCGATCCGGTCGCCGGAGTCCCGGTCGACCTGGAAGTGATCCTTGCCGCCGAGCCAGTAGTTCCAGCGGCGGGCGGGGGACACGATGTTGGCGTCCAGCCGCGGGTCCGGCTGCGGGTGGTCCTGGTGGTGGCTCAAGTCGCTCGTCGGCACGGGTGGAGCCTCCCGGCAAGTCAAGATCCAGGTGGGGACGGCGCACTGCCGCGTGTCGACGCAGCGACGCTCATCGTAGCGGCCGACGTCACCGGGTGTCCGTCCCTGACCGGACCGCTTGACAGCCCACCGGTCCTTATCGATTATCGGTATATCGAAAATCGATAAGGGAGGCTCGGATGCGGTGGATACTGACGCGCTGGCGCCGTCGCGACTATCTGACGGAGCTGCAGTCGCTGCTGTACGCGGCGCTCGGCGTGAGTGCCGTGGTGGCGGTGATCAACGTGTGGGCGATGGTGACCCGGGAGCCGATCACCGTCGCGGTCGGCGCCGGCGTGACGGTCCGGCCGGACGCCGTGACCGGCCTGCTGCCCGGCGTACGGCTCGACCCCGGCAGCGACGTGCAGGTCCTCGTCGACCATCCGAGCGCGGGACAGGTCGCCTGGCACGCCGCGCAGAGCTTGCCGTGGTTCGTGCTCGCCGTGTTCACCCTGGTCATGCTGCTGCTCGTGGTCCGCGCCGCCCGCCGCGGCGACCCGTTCGCCGCCGCCAACGTGCGGCGGCTGCGGCTGGTCGGCTGGGTCCTGTTCCTCGGCAGCCTCCTGGCCTTCTACGCCGAGCTGTGGGCGGGCCTGGCGCTGTCCACCACGGTCGTCGCCGACCCGCCGAACACCGGCGCCGACGTGCCGCTGGTGTGGTGCTTCTGCGGCTTCGGCTTCCTCGCCCTCGCCGAGATCATCAACCGGGGGCGGGCGCTGCAGGCCGAGCTCGCGGAGGTCATCTGATGCCACCGGCCGACGACCACCGGGTCGAGGTGCACATCGACCGGCTGCTCGCCGAGCGCGGCATGACACTCACCGACCTGGCCGTGAAGGTGGGCATCACCCTGGCCAACCTGTCGGTGCTGAAGAACGGCCACGCCCGGGCGATCCGCTTCAGCACCCTCACCGCCCTGTGCGAGGCCCTGGACTGCCAGCCGGGGGACCTGTTCACCGTCCCGCCCGACCGCCAAAGGAAATGATAAGCCCGGCTGTACGGTGCCCTTGAGGTGCGGCGATTGACCTTAAAAGCGCTCTCTCCATAGCGTGAACTCGATCAATCCCGGACCCCTTGGGAGCACCTGTGAGCACGCCGGCCCGGACGCGTCGAAGTGGAAGCACGACGTCGGCGGCGACGACATCGGCACCAACCGTGGCCGGCCAGCGGCGAGATCGACATCATGGAGAACGTCGGCAAGGAACCGGGCACCGTCCACGGCACCCTGCACGGCCCCGGCTACTCCGGCGGCAACCCGCTCACCGGCAGTACCACCCTGTCCGGCGGCCGCGCACTCGCCGACGATTTCCACACCTTCGCCGTCTTCGCGTACACCACCGGCAGCACGACCCCGCCCACCGCCGGCAACCGGATCACCGGCATCGGCGACAAGTGGGTCTACGTCCAGTCGTCCAACCTCGCCAACGGCACCCCGCTGCAACTGTGGGACTGCGCCGCCAGCACCAACCAGCGGTGGACCTTCGCCTGACGTTTCCGCGGCCTGTTGTGGGTGCGGGGGTGGTCACGGGGAGTCATCGCGCTGGACGTGGCGGCGTGCGGCCTCGAGAATGGTGAGGTAGCGCCTACCGGGGGGAGGCGGCACGTGCCACGACCGTATTTCTCTTTGGACGCACCGGATTCCGGGTCTTCTGCATCGCCCGGTTCGATCGATTGGGATGCGCGGTTCGCGGCGTCGCAGGCCGAGTGGTCGCGTCGGCGTGAGGAGCGTTCGCGGGTGCGGGCGGAGTTCGCTGCGGCTCGCGCGCACGGGCTGGCGGCCCGCCACGCGACGAAGCTGACCCGGCTGCGAAATGCCCGGCTGCTGGCAGAGCTGGACGCACCGGCACCGGTGCCTGTGTCCGCGGCGGTGCCTGTGTCTGCGGCGGCGCCTGCACCTGTGTCTGTTCCTGCGCCCGCGTCTGTGGCGGCGCCCGTGACCGCGTCCGTGGCGGTGCCTGCGTCTGCGCCGAGTCGTCGGGCGGTCGAGGCTCGTCCCGTGTCGGGTGGTCCGGCGGTTGCGGCTGCGGCACCTGCGCCGCAACGTCCAGCGACCGATGCGCGTCCTGTGCCGCGCCGACCGGTCGACACCGCCACAGGCTCCGCGCCGCGCGCCCCAGCGAAATCCGCGTCCCTCACGCCGCAACACGCCGCACGCCCCACGTCGCAAAGCCCGGCGATGGCCGCCTCAGCACCCACGCCGGCGAGTCGGGCTGATGTCGTTCATCCCGCGCCGCAGCGCCCCACGGTCGAAGCGTGCCCAGGGTCGAGCAGCCGAGCCGATGCAACCTCGGGATCGGTGCCGCACAGCCGAGCGGACGACGCCTCGGCTGCCGGTGCCGCTCTGCCCGCGCACCGATCCGCAACCACCGAACCGGTCCGGCGCAGCCACATCAGAGACCCAGCCGTGCCAGCATCCTCTGCACCAGGCAGCACCACCCGGACCAGGATCCGCCGTCCCCGCATCCTGGCGGCCACGCAGGCTCAGGCTCCACCCTCGGTGCTGAGAGCGTGCCGGTCGCACCTGGGCTCCGCGCCCGGCCGCACCTCGACACCGGCACCGGCAGGTGGCGCGGTCGGAAGTGTCCAGATGATGCGCAGGACCGGTCTTCCACTGCTCCGCGGGCCTCCCACGCAGCGCGCCCGGGACCTGTCGCGCTGACGCAGGCCGTCCGCTCTGACCCAGGCCGCACCGCGCTGGTCCGTGCCCGCCGTGGACGTGACTCGTGCCGCGCTGCGCTGACCCGCGCCGTCTCGTCCCGCGCCGCGCCGCGCCGCGCCGCGCCCGCGCCCGTGCCGCCCCAGCCGGTGCCCGCCTCGCGTCCGCGCCGCAACGCCCCGCGCCCGTGCCGCCCCGTGTCCGTGCCCGTCCCGCATCCGCGCAGTACCGCCCCGCGCTCGTGCCCGTCCCGCGTCCGCGCAGGTCCACCCTGTGCCCGTGCCGCCTCACGCCGCCCCCGTGCCGTCCTGCGTCCCGGCAGTTCCGACGACAGAACTGGCCCCTCAAGCGTACTCACCGGTGCACCCGG
>NZ_JBFAPO010000084.1:0-38336 GCF_040676755.1 Dactylosporangium sp. NPDC049525
CGGCGACGGCACCGCGGCCCGGGCCTGGACGACGGTCGCCATCGGCCCGGCACCGGCCGCGGCGCCATTTACGGTGCCAGCCGCACTGCACCGCACCCGACCACCACAGCCAAGCCGCACCGGACCGCACGCCACCGGACGCCACCGCGCGCCCGGCACGATCCGCCGCAGCGCCACGGGTCTGACCGGCGTCGCCGGGGTCACGGATCGTCGCGAGTCACAGGCCGTCGTGGGGTCACGGGCCGTCGTGGGGCCATGGGGCGTCGTGGGGCCATGGGGCGTCCCGGAGGTCACAGATCGTCGCGTCATCGCGCGATCCGGCACCGGGTCACAAGCCCAGCGCGGGATCCGCCGCAGCGCGCAACAGGCCGCCGCGGAGTCCTGGGCCCGATGCAACGTCGCGAGTCACAGGTCCAGCGCGAGTCACGGAGGCAGCGCGAGTCACGGGGCCCGGCGCGGATTCCCTGACCTGTCCGGAGCCGCCGGGTCTGGGGCCGGCGCGTGGGATCACGGGGTCGACACGGAGTGCTGGGTCGCTCCGCCCCCAACGGTGCCGGTTTCCCGTCTTCAGCTTCGCCTGTTGTCCGCATCGCAAGTTCAGATCGAAGTCGCGGCCGGGGCGACTGTTCAGGCACCCCGCCGCTTCCGATGCCCGCGGGGTGGTTTGTTCCGAACAACTCGAAGGATCCGCGGGGTCAGAGCACCGCGGATCCTTCGAGTTGTTCGGTGAGCGGCTGGTTGCGGGTGTAGCGGTGTTCCGGGTCGCCGTGTCAGGGGCTCACGTTCGGGCCTGGGCGTGGTCAGCGTGACCGGGGCGACGCGACGGGACGTCCATGGCCTGCGTGTTCAGGCGTTCGACAAGCCCGGCGGGCCTTTCGCCGTCCGTTGCCCGAACTGCGTGCGTGTTGTCCTCACGTCCGGGAAAGATCCTCGACGTTCCACGCCTCTGCCAGGGGTGAGCAAGATGCGAGCTGCCGTCGTCGCAGATTTATGTTCACTCGTGGAGAGAACGTTCAGAGGATCTCGGCGCCCAAGGCGATGTCGAAGCCGGCGCCGTTGCGGGCCAGGCCCACCAGGAGGACGCCGGCCCATTCAAGGGCGTGGGCCATTTCGAGCCCTCCTGCGTCGAGGGGCCGCATGTCCAGGCTCTCCAGAAGCGCCCCGACACGTGCCTTCGCTTCGGCGCTGTCGCCGGCGAAGAACACGTCCACGGGCTTGTCTTCGGCAAGGACGCCGCGGAAGATCGAATTGAATGCCTTTACGACGTGTGCGCCCTCGGGGGCGGCGGCGGCGATCTGCTGGGTCACCGAGTTGCCCGCGGTGGTCACGAGTCCGGTGACGTCGGCGTTGAACGGGTTGGTGATGTCGACGAGGATCTTGCCGGCCAGCGCATCGCCGTAGTGCGCGACCACTTCAACGGCGCCGGTGTACAGGACGGCCACGATGACGATGTCACCAGCCGGCCTTGCGCCGAACGTGCCGACGGTGGCTCCGTTGCCGATCTGGTCGGCGAGCGCCTGAGCCTTGGCGGTGTTGCGGCTCATGAGCTCGATGGTGTGGCCGTGCTTCGCCGCCCGGGTGCCGATGGCGGTGGCCATGTTGCCCGAGCCGATGATGCTGATGGTGGTCATGACGTGTTCCCTTGTTAGGTATGGATCAGGTGGTCGTGTGGACCTTGCCGGTGTGCTGAGCCGGGAGTGTCGAAGGTTCTCCGGCGCCCGACCTGCTCCAGCTCGGGTACCCGCCGGTGCAGCGCCGCGCCAGACCGCCGGGCCGGCGTCCGGCTTGCGCGGCGCTGACGACCACCGGCGCCGCGCTCAGATCACTGTGGTGCCGCCGTCGACGACCAACTCCATGCCATTGACGTAGCTTGAGTCGTCCGAGGCGAGGAACAACGCGACCGACGCGATCTCTTCAGGGCGGCCCATCTCTCGCCGCGGGATCACGGATTCGAACTGCGCCTTCATCTGCTCGTCCATCACTTTCTCCAGAACCGGTGTGGCGACCTGGCCGGGGGTCAGCACGTTCACCCGGATCTTCCTGTCCCTCAGCTCGGACACCCACACCCGTGCGTAGGCGGGCAGCACGGCCTTGCTGGCTGCGTACACACTCCAGTTGGGGTAGCCCCTGAGCGAAGCGTTCGACCCGGTCATGAGGATCGAGCCTCCATCGTTGAACAGCGGCAGCGCCTTCTGGACCGTGAACAGTGTGCCGCGCGCGTTCAGCGAGAAGGCGGCATCGAACTGCTTCTCGGTGACCTCGCCGAGCCTGCCCTGTTCGCCCACGCCGGCGCTTGCCCACAACACGTCGACCGCGCCCTTTTCCTGCTTGACCGTCTCGAACAAACGGTCCAGATCGTCGAGGTCGGCCGAATCGGCCTGCACGCCGGTCACGTTCCGGCCGATCAGCTTGACGGCTTCGTCCAGCGCGTCCTTCCGCCGGCCCGAGATGAAGACGTGAGCCCCTTCGTCGACGAACAGCTTGGCACCGGCCAGCGCCATCCCGCTTGTCGCTCCGGTGACCACCGCGACCTTGCCATCGAGCTTTCCCACAACTACTCCATCCAGTCGCCGCGGCGACGTTATGTACACCGATCTGCGTACTTAACGTATCGTGCAGGTGCGCTGGGCACAAGCTATGCACACCGATCGGTACCCAAGTGGGCTACGCTGGGCGTGTGACGGAGTTGGAGAAGGGGCCGCGAGGCCTGCGCCGCGGCAGGGGCGCACGAGAGCGCATCCTTGGCGCGTCACAGCGACTGTTCCGCGATCAGGGCATCAACTGCACCGGCATAGACCAGCTCTGCGCGGTGGCCGAGGTGTCCAAGCGCACGTTTTACCAGCACTTCACCGGCAAGGACGAGTTGATCGCCGAACACCTACGCCGATTCGATCCCGACATCCTGCCCGAAGTGTTCGATCGCACCGACCTCACGCCTCGCGAACGCCTCCTCGCCGCGTTCGACTTGCATGCGCCCCTGTGCCCGTTCATCGCGGCGGCCGTCGAAATCCCCGACCCGGGCCACCCGGCACGCGTACACGCCTGCGACTACAAAAAAGGCTTTGCCGCCCGGCTCACCGATGCCGCCCGCGAGGCCGGTGCCACCAACCCCGAACAGCTCGGCGAGCAACTGGCGCTGCTGCTGGATGGCGCCTCGGCCCGCGGCCGAGTCCTCAACACCGAAGCGTTCACCACCGCCGCCGCCATCGCAGCCGTCCTCGTCGACAACGCCATCCCCACGGTGTTGGACGGCGCTCAGGATCAGCTGGCGGGGAAGTAGTGGCCGTTGTCCAGATCGGCGAGCAGGCGGGGCTGAGCGGGTCTCCAGCCAAGGGTCCGGCGGGTGACGAGGTTGGACGCCGGGTAGCTCTGCGTGACGATGTTCGCGAGGAACCCGAAGTATCCCGGCAGCACCAGTTCGTCCACGGGAACACTCACGGCGGGCAGGCCCAGACGGCTGCCGATGGCCTCGGCGATCTCGCGGAACGGGATGCCCCCATCGTCGACCGCATGCCAGTACTTGCCGGCCGGCCCCTTCTCCAGCGCCAGGCGGAACAAGGCGGCGACATCGCGGATGTGCACGGCATTCCACAGGTTCGCGCCGTCTCCGGGGTAGCCGACGAAGCCCTTCTCCTTCGCTAGCGCGATCAGCGTCGGGAGGAAGCCGGCACGATCGGTCGTGCTGTGCGCGATGTTGGCGATCCGCACGATCGAAGACCGCACGCCCTGCTCGGCGAGGCCGATTACGGTGGTTTCCACGACGTTACGAGCCCGCAGGGTGCCCTTGTGCTCATCGCCATTGGGAAGGGCCGGGTCCTCCTCGGTGGCCGTCCGGCCCAGGAAGCCCTGCCCGGGCGAGCCGATGCTCCCCGCCGCGACCAGCGGCTTTCCGGTTCCCGCCAGTGCCTCGCCGTACGCGAGCATGATCGGGACCTCCGCGGCGGCCACGGCGTGGATCCCGCCGGAGAAAAGCAGGTCCTGCCGGTGCGCGACGTGGATGACGCCGTCGGAGTCCGCAGCCGCCTCCTTGAGCCCGTCGAGATCCCCGAGGTCGCCGCGACGCACCTTCGCGCCGAGCGCGGACAGCGCCGCCGCGGCCGTGTCCGACCGGGCCAGGCCGGTGACCTCGTGCCCGGCGGCGATGAGCTCGGGGACGATGTACGAACCGGAATGGCCGGTCCCACCAGTGACGAAAACGCGCATGCTGCTGTTCCTTAGACGTGAGGTGGCGCGAGAGGTGGTGGTGCGGGTGTGCTCAGCTGAAATTGCTGACGCCGAGGGCGAAGTTGAAGTCCCCCACGCCGTGGCGGGCCAGGCTGATCATCAGCAGGCCCGCCCCTTCCAGCCAGTGCGCCATCTCCAGGCCTCCAGCATCCAGGGCGCGCAACCCGAGGCTCTCGATGAACGCCGATACGCTCGCCTTGGCCCGCGCGTCGTCGCCGGCGAAGAGCACGTCCAATGGGCGCCCCGGGGCCAGGACGTGGCCGAAGACGGTGTTGAACGCCTTCACGACGTGCGCGCTCGCCGGTGCGGCCTTGGCGATCTCCTGCGCGGCGGAAGTGCCGTCAGGGGTGGTCAGCCCACTCGCGTCGGCTTTCATGGGATTGGTGATGTCGATGATGACCTTGCCGGCCAGCGCGTCCCCGTACTGGGCGACGACCGGCACGGCGCTGGCGTTCGGCACGGCGAGGATGACGATGTCGCCGGCTGGGGCGGTGCCGAATGTCCCGGCCGTGGCGCCGCCGCCGAGCGCGGCGGCAAGGGCCGTGGCCTTGGCCGCGTCGCGACCGACGACCTCGACGGCGTTGCCGCCCTCGACCGCGCGGGCGCCGATGGCGCGGGCCATGCCCCCCAGGCCGATAATGCTGATGCTGCTCATGGGCATGCCTGCTTTCCGGAGCTGAAAACGAAAGCCGTTCCCCGCCCCGTCGTTGTTACGACTGTGTCAGCGATACCGTCGAATGCCACGACGGGCCCGACTCAATTCACGAGCTCATTCTCGTGCTGGGCTCTGCCATCAAGTCCCGATGTCGAATTCTCATATCGAATTCGCTCCGGCCCCATCAGGTACCCATGAAGGCTGCCATTGGCCCAGGCCGGTGTCCAAGACCTCTTTCAGCGGTTGCGATACCCTGAAGGCATCGCCGGACCGGGAGGCTCCATGGATCTGGACCTGCGCAAGCTGCGCTACTTCGTCGCCGTCGCCGACCGGCTGCATTTCGGCCGCGCCGCCGATGACCTGCACATCGCGCAGCCGGTGCTCAGCCGGCAGATCCGCGCGCTGGAGCAGGATCTCGGCACCCCGCTGCTGACAAGGGACAGCCATGGCGTGGCACTGACCGACGCCGGCAGGCAGCTGCTGGCCGACGCCGGCCCGCTGCTGGCCTCCGCGCACGCGGTCCGCCGCCGGGTGACCGTGGCCGCGCGCGGCGGCCAGCGGCTGATGGTCGGCTTCCGGGCGGGCATCGCGGTCACCCCAGCAGTACGGCTGTTCGCCACCCAGCACCCGAGCGTCATCGTGGACGTGCAGCGGATTGAATGGGACGACCAGGCCACGATGCTGCTCGACGGCCGCATCGACGTCGGCTATGTGCGGCTGCCCATCAACGAGGCCGGCCTGCACGTCACCCCGCTGTACACCGAGCCCTGGGTGGCGGTGCTGCCCGCCGGCCACCGATTGGCCGGCAAGGACCAGATCACCGAGGCTGACCTGGCAGGCGAGCCGCTGCTCTGGCACGCAGACCCGAGCACGCAGCCCACCAGGCGCCCGCACCCCAACGCCGGATACCTGGTGCGCGGGGTGGACGAGACGCTCGAGCATGTCGCGGCCGGCCGGGGCATCTCATTCCTGGCCCGCTCGGCGACCGTGTTCTACTCACATCCGGAAGTCAGCTATGTCCCCATCCCGGATCTGGCGCCCGACCAGGTGTGCCTCGCGGTGGCGGCATCGCGCACCTCACCGCTGGTCGACGATTTCCTCACCGCGGCTCAGGCGACGACCGAGATCACGGCAGAATGTGGGAACTCTGCAATGTGGCAGCTGGCAGGCGACGCCATTTCAAAACACGGCTGAGCAGTTCCACTGACAACAGCAGCGCCAACAGGGTGTCACAATCGATTCCGACAGAAGGTGCTTCCCTGATCGTGGCGACGCGGAGCCAGAGGCCGCAGTCGCGGCGCTGGGGACGTCGGGCGGTGTGAAGGGTCAGTGGGTCGGGGGCTCGGCGCTGATGTCGGCGAGGGCGGACGTGGCGTCCTGGTCGATGGCGACGTCGCCGAGGGTGACCATGCCGACGAGGCGTTCGCCGTCGAGGACCGGAAGGCGGCGCAGGGCGTTGGTGCGCATGAGTTCGGTGGCGGTGTCCACGTCGTCCTGCGGTGAGACCGCGACGAGGTCCGGGGCGACGATGTCGCCGACGGCGGTGGTGGCTGGGTCGTTGCCGGTGGCGACGACCCTGACGGTGACGTCACGGTCGGTCAGGACGCCGCGGACGCCGCTGCTGTCGGTGACGACGAGCGCGCCGATGTCGGCCTCGCGCATCAGTTCCGCGGCGGCGGAGACGGACTCGCCGACGTCGATCGTGAGCGGTGCGTTGGTCATGATGTCCTTCACGTACTGGCTCATACCCCTACGGCTACCCATCCCCGGGCCACGCAACCAGCCCGCGACGCGGGAGGTCCGCCTAAGCGCCCAGCAGCGCCGACGAGGCGAGGGCGTTGAGGTGGGCGGCGACGGTTTCCGTTGGCAGGCCGCGGCCGGTGTACAGGGTGTCGAACGCCTCGAACGCCGTGAGCAGCCACAGGGTGTCCACGGCGGTGGCGTGGGGCACGCGGAGCAGGCCGGCGTCGTGGAGGCGGTCGGCGAGGTGCCGCAGGCCGCCGAGGCGGGCCTCGCCGGCGCGGTGCATGGCGCCGTCCGTCGACGCGGCGAGGGCGTGCAGCGCGGCGAGGGCGTCGCGCTGGGCGGCGTACATGCGGACCGTGGCGGTGATGCCGCCGCGCAGGTGCTCGCGGGGGTCGGTGGCCTGGACCGCGACCAGCAGGTCGGCGTAGCCGCCGCGGTCCAGGACGTCCTGGGCGAGGGCGTCGAAGAGGCCGCCGCGCGAGCCGAACACCAGGTAGACGGTGGAGCGGGCCACGCCGGCCTGGCGGGCGACCGCGTCGAGGCTGGGCATGTCCGGCAGTTGTGCGTACATCGCGTCGAGGATGCGCCGGCGGGTCTCCTCGGCCGTGACCGCTCGCCGGCGCTGCTCGTACCGGCGAGAGGTCACGGACACGAACCTAGTCCCCCAGGGGGTCGAGGCCGCCGGTGAGGCTGGCGACGCCGCAGTTGGGGGCGGACCAGAAGCGGCTCGGGCGGCCGTCGACGTGGGTGTGGTCGTTGTGGTCGGGGTAGCCGGGGCCGAGGATGCCGGCGAAGCCGTGGTTGCGGGCGGTCTGGGCGAGGGTGCACAGCGAGTGCGGGCCGGCGCCGAGGTCGGCGGCGTCGCCGTAGAGGTGCCGGCTGGTCGAGGCGCCGCCGACGGCGTTGTTGCAGGCGACGCTGCGGAAGCCGCTGGTGACCCTGATCGGCTGGTCGCCGAGGGCGTGCCGGAGCGCCTGCAGTTTCCACATCGTGACGAGGGCGTTGGCCTTGGCGGTCGCGGCGGAGACGTTGCCGCCGGCCCAGGTGGTGTTGCAGTCGTTGAGCTCGGCGTAGCTGAAGTTGACCGGGGTGCAGTCGTCGTCCTGCAGGGCGTAGAGCTTGGCGAACGTGGCGGGGCCGGCGACACCGTCGGCAGTGAGGCCGTACGCCGCCTGGAAGCGGGCCACCGCGGACTTCGTCGCGGGGCCGAACTGGCCGTCGAGTCCGAGGACGCCGCCGGAGCCGGGGTAGCCGGCGACGCGGATCTGCAACTGCCGGACCGCCTCCCCCGACGAGCCCTGGGCCAGGGACCCGCTCCAGGTGTAGCAGGCGTCCGCGTGTGCCGGCGCCGCCGTGGCGGCCACCACTCCCACCGTGGCCCCGATCGCGAGCAGCGCGGTGGTGAGCAACCGAATCAGTTTCTGCATAGAGACATGCAAGTGTGTCAATTGGAGTATGTCAATGGAGATCCGGCCGGTACATTCTGACGGCACGACGACCGAGACGATTGAGGAGTAGCTCCCGTGATGCGTGACGGCGAGGCCACCACGTCCGTCGAGCTGGTGCGGCGCCTGGTGGCCGGGCAGTTTCCACAGTGGACGGACCTACCGGTGGCGCCGGTCGGCACACCGGGCACCGACAACGCGATGTACCGCCTGGGCGACGACCTCGCGGTGCGGCTGCCGCGCCTGCCGGGCGGCGTCGCCCAGATCGAGCGGGACGGACGCTGGCTGCCGGTGCTCGCGCCGCGGCTGCCGCTGCCGGTCCCCACGCCCGTCGCGGTCGGGCGGCCCGCGCACGGCTACCCGTTCGCGTGGACCGTCTGCCGGTGGCTGCCCGGCGACACCGTCGAGGCGTTCACGGACCGCCGCGCCGCGCTGGACCTCGCCGCGTTCGTCACCGCGCTGCGGACCGTCGACCCCGCCGGCGCGCCGCCCGGCTACCGCGGTGGCGCCCTCGCCGACCAGGACGCGTCGGTCCGCGGCGCGATCGCCCAGCTGCACGGTGACCTCGACACCGCCGCCGCGACCGCCGCCTGGGAGACCGCCGTCGCCGCGCCGGCCTGGGACGGGCCGCCCACCTGGAGCCACGGCGACCTGCATGCCGGCAACGTCCTGGCCGTCGACGGGCGGGTCAGCGCCGTCATCGACTTCGGCTGCGCCGGCGTGGGCGACCCGGCCTGTGACGTCATGCCCGCGTGGACGCTGCTGGGTGCCGAGCACCGCGACACGTTCCGCGACGCGGTCGGCGCCGACGACGCGATGTGGGAGCGGGCCCGGGGCTGGGTGCTGTGCATGGGCCTGGTCGCGCTGCCGTACTACCGCGACCGCAACCCGCCGTTCGCGGCGATGGCCCGCCGGATGCTCGACCAGGCCCTGTCGCGGAAACGGAGCAATTCGACCGAATTATCCGATTAGTGTGCAATATGTGGATCGTAGATCGTTGCTGGTGGCCGGTGGAGCGCTCGCCGGGTCCCTGTTCGGTGGCGGGGTCGCGCACGCGGCCGTGCAGTGGCCGATGTTCGAGTGGGAGAAGCAGGGCGGGTTCTTCTCGCCCGGCATCGGCGTGATGGTGCCGCCGCTGCTCGCCGTCTACGGCGACGGCGAGTCCTACGCCGACGCGGCCGCGCACCAGTACCTGCCCGGGCAGGTGGCGCGGTCGCTGCAGGACCACGCCGTGCGGGTGCTGCGGAACCGGGTCAGCACCCGGCGGCTGCCCGGCCGGGACGAACCCAGGGACGCGCCGTGGGACCGGGTACGGGTCCGCACGACCGACGGGCACTACCTGACCGCACACCTGGACGGGTGGGGCGACGGCGACGAGTGGGGTGACTTCCCGCCGGCGCTGCACGAGCTGTACGACCACGTCGACGAGCTCCGCAGGGCCGTGCGCAAGGACGGGTCGCCGTGGCGGGCGGACGCGCTGCTGCTGGTCGCCGTGCACCTGGACGTCGAGCCCGACGAGTACGACCCGTGGCCATCCGGCGTCCCGGTGCCGAAGGTCGGCGCGGACCGGCTCTACCTGGAGACGAAGTGCGCCGGCGCGAAGGCCCGCCGGGTGCGCCGCAACCTGCCGAGGTCCGGTGAACGCGTGTGGCCGTTCTACCGGACCCCGGCGGGTGCGTTCATCGCGGCGAACTGGCGCTACAGCCTGCCGCACGAGTGGTGACCCAGCGCCGTAACCCTCAGAACCGCAGGTCGGCCAGGTACCGGTAGCCGTTGCGGGCCGTGGTCAGCGCGGCGGCCGGGGTGCGCGGCGGGGTGCCGGCGTCGTCGCGCTCGACGATGTACTCGACCAGGCCCGCCTCCTTGGCGTGCTCGAAGATCCGGCCGAAGTCGATGAGGCCGCCGCCGGGGTCGGCGAACGCCGCCGCGGTGTCCATATCCTTCACATGGACCTGGCGGATGCGGCCGCGGTGGCGCTGGATGAGGTCGACCGGGTCGGCGGTGCCCCGCCAGGCCCAGAACAGGTCGACCTCCAGGTGCACGAGGTCGGGGTCGGTCTCGGCGGTCAGGATGTCGTACCCGGTGCGGGAGCCGCCGTCCTGACGGACGAACTCCAGCTGGTGGTTGTGGTAGCCGAAGTCGAGGCCGGCCCGCCGGGCGAGGGCGCCGGCGCGGTTGAGGTCGCGGGCCAGGGCGTGATACTTGGCGCCGTCGCGGATCGGCTGGCCGGTGGCGGAGTCGATGCCGAAGAACGGGTGGACGATGAAATGGTTGCCGACGATGTTGGCGTCGTCGAGGGCGCGTTGCCACGCCGTCGCGTCCCACGGTTGCGGGATAGCGACGTGGCCGGAGGTGGCCTTCAGACCGGCGGCGTCGAGCGCGGCGCGGAACTGCGCGGCGGTCCGGCCGACGAACCCGGCGTGTTCGACCCTGGTGTAGCCGATGGCGCGCAGCTCGGCGAGGCTGGCGGCCAGGTCGATGCCGAGCTGGTCGCGCAGCGTGTAGAGCTGGACGCTGATCCGGTCGAGCGGGACCCGCGACTGGCGGTGCGCGGGTGCGGCGGCCGCGGGGGCGGCGCCGATGAGCGGTGCGGCGAGCAGCGGGGCGGCCGCTGCGGCGCCGAGCAGGTTGCGCCGGCTGACGGGGGAGCTGGGCATGCTTGCACTTCCCTCCGGTACGTCACGGACTTTCGTACATCTGAACCTTTCTATATTCGGATCCAGCACTTTGTCACGGGGTGCACAGCAAAAGGGCGCCCGGCGGGCGCCCTTTTGTCGGAACGGAACGAAGTCAGGCGGGCGTGGTCTCGCCGCGCAGGTCGCGCTGGCGGGGCAGGTCCGCGTCGTCGCCGCGCAGCCAGCCGACGGCCGTGGACCGGTCGGGCAGGACGACGAACAGGTGCAGCAGGCACAGGGTGTGCATCATCCGCCGCATGAACGGCGCGAGCCCGACCAGGCAGGTGTGACCGCCGGCCTGGGCGGCACGGTGCCGGGCGGAGACGAGCAGCCCCAGCACCGACGAGTCCAGGGTGGTGACCTGGCTCAGGTCGATGACCAGGTGGCCGGGGCGGTAGCCGGCGGGCGACAGCGCTGCGCGCAGCGCCGGACCGACCTCGATGTCGAGGTCGCCGCTGAGGATCACCACGAGCGCCTCGTCGACGACGGCCCCGCTGACCCGGGGGTCGGTCACCACCACCGGCGGGGCGGGCTCGGCCGCGACCGGGACGGCGGGGGTGGCGGGGGCGGCCGACGGGGCCTCCCCC
Organism: Dactylosporangium sp. NPDC049525; assembly: GCF_040676755.1. NCBI lineage: Bacteria > Bacillati > Actinomycetota > Actinomycetes > Micromonosporales > Micromonosporaceae > Dactylosporangium > Dactylosporangium sp. NPDC049525. Next base: position 11,333 of record NZ_JBFAPO010000084.1, read on the forward strand.
GCGAGCCAGCCGACCGGGTCGGCGTCGGCGGAGGCCAGCGGCACCCGCGAGCAGCGCCCGCAGCTGTGCGGGCCGGTCGCGAGCCGGGCGCCGGTCCAGCCGTGCCGGCGGAACAGGCTCCAGACGAGGTCCCAGTTGTGCATGGTCGCGCCGAGCCCGGTCACGCTCTGGCCACAGGCGTCGCAGATCAAGGTGAGGTCGGTGCCGTCAGGTGTCGTCGCCGCGGTCACGGTCGCCGCTCCTCTCACTGAGCTGAGTCCGATCAGTTCACTTCGTCTTCGCCATCATGTCGTGTCAGTCGTCCTCCGGGACCATACGTAACACGTGATTTACATGCGCGATTTGCAACGTTCGCCGGACACGGGGTGACGGGGCGCGCAATGTGAGTCTTCCTCCGGATGTCCAGACCCGCCGATGAATGTCCAGCAGCATGCCGATCGCCGTCGCGTCGATGAACGGGCAGTCGGAGAGGTCGATGATCAGCTGCTCGGGATGCAGCGTCAGCGCGTCCTCGAGCAGCGCGCGCACCCGCGGCTCCGACCCTGCGTCCAGCTCCTCGGTGACCATGATCTCGACGAGCGGCGTTCCAGGGGCGTCGATGCCGGTCTGCATGGCACCGAGCCTCCGTCGCCCATGTGGCGAGCGTTCCGCGGAACTATGACAGTTGTATGACAACGGACCCGGCCTGGCATGATGCAATGGTGGCAGGCGTACTGGTCATCGAGGACGACGATCGGATCCGGCTGTCGCTGGTGCTCGCGCTGGAGGACGAGGGCTATTCGGTGCGCGGGGTGTCCAGCGCCGAGGACGGCCTGGTCGCGCAGCGTGCGGAGCCCGCGGACACGGTGCTGGTCGACCTGATGCTGCCCGGCGTCGACGGGTTCGAGTGCATCCGCCAGCTGCGCCGCGACGACGACGTGCCGATCGTGGTCGTCAGCGCCCGCGACGACACCCACGACATCGTCGCGGCGCTGGAAGCCGGCGCCGACGACTACTTGGTCAAGCCGGTCGCGGTGAAGGAGCTGTCGGCCCGGCTGCGGGCGCTGCGCCGGCGCGGCCGCGCGGTGCTGTCGACGGTGTCGACGCTCGTGTTCGGTGACCTGGAGATCCTGCCCGAGGCCGGCGAGGTCCGGGTGGCGGGCGATCCGGTGGCGTTGACGCGCACCGAGTTCCGGCTGCTGTGCGAGCTCGCCGAGCACCCCGGCCTGGTCCTGACCCGCCAGCAGCTGCTGCAGCGGGTCTGGGAATACGACGTGGGTGACGAACGCCTCGTCGACGTCCACGTCGGGCGGCTGCGGCAGAAGATCGAGGAGGACTCGCGGACGCCCCGGCGGCTGGTGACGGTCCGCGGCATGGGATACAAGCTGCAACGATGAGACGAGCCGGGCTCCGCACGCGGGTCATCGCGGGATTCGCCGCCGGTGCGCTGGCGCTGTCCGTGGCGATGGCGTTCATCTCCTACGAGCTGACCCGCAGCTACCTGCTCGCCAGCCGGGAACGGGCGGCGGTGCGGGCAACGGCCTACGACGCGCGGATCATCACGGCGAGCCTCGCCGGCGACCGGCCCGACGTCGTGGCCATCCTCAAGTCGCTGGACACCGGCGGCAACCGCCGGACGCTGCTGCGCCGCGACGGCGACTGGTACACGCGCAACGCCGACCCCGGCGCGGCGGACGCGGTGCCGGCCGGGCTGCAACGGGTCGTCGAGCAGGGCGGCCAGGGCGCGCAGTGGGTCCGCGTCGACGGCGTCCCGGCGCTGGTCATCGGGGTGTCGCTGTCGCCGACCACGGCGCTGTACGAGATCGACTACCTGCGGGAGCTCGACCAGACGCTGCGGACCCTCGCATGGGTGCTGGGCCTCGTCGCGGCCTCGGTCGCGGCGGCCGGCGCGGGCCTCGGCTGGTATGCGACACGATACGTGCTGCGGCCGCTGCGCTCGGTCGCCGACGCCGCGCAGGGCATCACCGACGGCGACCTGAGCGCCCGCCTCGACCCCGCCGCCGAGCCGGACCTGGCGCGGCTGACGGCGTCGTTCAACGGGATGGTCGACCAGCTCGCCCGCCGGCACGAACGGGACCGCCGCTTCGCCGCAGACGTGAGCCACGAGCTGCGCTCCCCGCTGCAGACCCTCGCGGCGTCGGCCAGCGTCCTGCACCGGCGGCGGGAGCACCTGGACGAGCGGACCGCGCTCGCGGCCGGCCTCGTCGTGGAGGAGATCGAGCGGTTCCAGCAGCTCGTCGACGACCTGCTGGAGCTGGCCCGCAGCGACCAGCCGGCCCGCCGGGCGCCGGTGGACCCGCACGACCTGGCCCGGCAGGTGGTGGAGGGTCAGGGCCTCGACCCCGACCTGGTGGAGCCGGCCGGCGACGAGGCGCCGCGGTGGCTGGTCGACCGGCGGCGGCTCGAGCAGATCCTCGCGAACCTGCTCGACAACGCGGTCCGGCACGGCGGCGGACCGGTCGCGATCCGGTTGACCTGCGTGGCCGGGACCGGCCGGGTCGAGGTGGACGACGAGGGCCCGGGGGTCCGGCCCGACGACCGGGCGGTGATCTTCGACCGGTTCGTGCGGGGCCGGTCGGCGGGTGCCCGCGGCGGCGGCGACGGCACCGGGCTCGGCCTGTCGCTGGTCACGCAGCACGCGACGGCGCACGGCGGGCGGGTCGTGGTCCTGGACCGCCCCGGCGGCGGGGCCCGCTTCCGGGTCGAACTGCCAGGGGCCGTCCCGTGAGGCGCGCCGCCGCACGGGTCGAGCTGCCGGGGGCCGTCCCGTGAGGCGCGCCGCCGCCGTGGCGCTCGCCGGACTGCTGCTCGGGATGGCGGTGCAGGGCTGTGGCGTGCCCAACGAGAGCGGGCCGCGGCCGATCGAGCCGTCGCTGGTGATCGGCAGCCCGCCGCCGCAGGCCGCCGGGAACTCCGCCGGCCCGGCGGTCGAGCGGCTGTACCTGGTGCGCGACGAGCAGCTCGTGGCGGTGGAGCGGCGGGTCGGCTCGACCGCAGACGTGTCGGCGCTGCTCGGTGACCTGGTCGCCGGCCCCACGGACGCCGAGCGGGACGAGGGGCTGTCCAGCGCGTTGACCGGCACGGATCTCATCGCGGGGGTACGGCTCGTCGCCGGCACCGCAGAGGTGTCGTTCCGGCCGCAGGCCGGTGGGCGTACCGACGACATCCTGGCGATCGGTCAGATCGTGTGCACCCTGGACGCCCGCACCGACGTGGACACCGTCCGCTTCCTGCTCAACGATGAGGTGCTCAAGGTGCCCCGTGCGGACGGCTCGCTCACGGAGCTGCCGCTGACGACGACCGACTACCGCACGCTGATCACTGACCGGTGAGCCGGTCGATCACCAGGTAGTAGCGGTCGATGCCGTTGATGAGCTTCGCGAGCTGCGCGAAGTCGACGGGCTTGCGGAAGAAGTGCTCGGTCGGGACGCCGAAGTCGCGCAGCATCTGCTCCTCCAGGGGCGAGCTGGTGAGCACCACGACGGTGAGATCGACGAGCCGGGGGTTGCCGAGGATCCGGTCGAGCACCACGCGGCCGTCGACGCCGGGCAGGTTGAGGTCGAGCAGGACGATGTCGGGCGTCGGCGCGTCCACGTGCGCGCCGCGGTGCTCGAGGAAGTCGATCGCGTCCAGGCCGTCGCCGATCACGGTGACCTCGTTGCGGAGCCGGTGCTCCCGGAACTCGTCGAGGGTGAACGCGACATCGCCGGTGTCGTCCTCGATAAGGAGGATGTGGGCAAGCTCCGGCGGGCCGTCCCCGTTCATTGGCCTCCTTCAAGAAAGTTGTACTACTGCAATCTTCCTGGCACACGATAGTGCACACCAGCGGCCGTATCCACCGTGCAACGATGTCCGGATGACCACCCCGGGGGAAAATGAGGCGCTGGTCCGTGCGCTGTTGGCGGTCAGTCGCAGCATGGTCGCGCTCGCGGCGCGCAACCTGGCGGCGATGGACGCCGATGTGACGCTGCCGCAGTACCGGGCGCTGGTGATGCTGGCGACGGCCGGCCCGCAACGCAGCGCCGGGCTGGCCAAGGAGCTCGACGTGGCGCCGTCGACGCTGACCCGCATGTGTGACCGGCTGGAGCGCAAGCACCTGGTGCGCCGCTTCCACCGCGACAACGACCGCCGCTCGACCTGGCTGGCGCTCACCCCCGCCGGCCGGGACCTGGTCGGCGTGGTGATGCGGGAGCGGGAGCGGGAGTTGTCGGCGATCGTGCACGAGGCGAAGGTCGACGCGTCGCAGGAGTGCCTGGACCTGCTGGACCGCATCGTCGAGGCGTCCGGGGAACTGCCCGACCCGGTGTGGTGGGAGCGCTGGGAGACCTCCGCGGACCCCGTCGACGGTGTGACGCTGCCCTGATGAGCGACCCGGTGCTGCCCTCGGTCACGCTGACCACGGACCGCCTCCTGTTGCGCCCCTTCGGGCCCGGAGACGCCGCGGACGTCCACGCCGTCTGGCAGGACGCCAGGTTCATCGACTCGGCGCCGCTCGGTTACGCGTACGTCGGCGCCGGCTTCGACGTGGCGCTGGCCTGGTGCACCAGCGGGATCGAGGAGCGCCGCCGCACCGGCAAGGGCATCGGGTTCGCGGTGGTGCCGCGCGACGGCGGCCGCCTGGTCGGGCACGTGTCGCTGTTCGGCGCGGACTGGACGGCGATGTCGGCGGAGATGCACTACTGGACGGCGCCGTGGGCGCGGGGCCGTGGCGTCGCGGCGGAGGCGGCCGCGGCGGTGGCCCGGTGGGCGCTGACGACGCAGGGCTTCGCCCGCATCGCGGTGCAGGCGGCGCCGGCGAACACGGCGTCCCGGCACGTGGCGGAGCGGGCCGGCTTCCGGGCCGAGGGGGTGCTGCGCAACGTCGCGGTCTCCCGCTCGGGCCGCCACGATCTCATCATGTACAGCATGATCCCGTCCGACCTCCAGGCTATGTAGAGAAACTGCTGAGCCCTATGTAGAGTGCTCGCTGTGGCGACAGACGTGCGCATCACCGCGGCGGTGGCGAAGGTGCTCTCGGCGTTCCTCGCCGATCCGGCCGCCGACCGTTACGGCCTGGACCTCATGCGGGTCACGGGACACCCGAGCGGCACCCTCTATCCGATCCTGCTGCGCCTGCAGCGGGCCGGCTGGGTGGTCGCGCACTGGGAGGACGTCGATCCGGTCGCCGCCGCCCGCCCGGCCCGGCGGTATTACCGGCTGACCCCGGACGGCGCGGTGGCCGCACGGACCGCGGTCGCGGAGCTGTACGCACGGCTGGCGCCGGGCGCCGGCCCCGCGGCCACGCCGGGGACCGCGACCGCGGCGGGGCCGGCGTGACCGCCGCGGACCGGGTCGCCGAGGCGCTGCTGCGACTCGCGGCCCGGCGCTGGCCCGCCGAGGTGCGCGCCGAGCAGGCCCGGGAGTGGGCCGCGGAGCTGCACGAGCTGCGCACCGAGGCCGGCACCGGCGCCGGCCGCCGCGCGCTCGGCCAGCTGCGGTTCGCGTTCAGCCTGGCCGCGGCGTCGCCGGTCGAGGACGAGGCCGGCGTGCCGCGCGGCTGGCGGGAGGGCCTGCCCGAGGCCGGCCGCGCACTGCAGCCGATGGCGCTGCTGGTGATCTTCGGCCTGGTGGCGGTCGGCCCGGGCGGCGGCGTCCTGCGCGCGCTCAGCGAGTGGCTCCTGGGCCTGTCCGGCGTACGGGTCGGCTGGCCGGCCGGCACCGCGGTCACCGTCGCGACGGCGCTGCCGGCGCTGCTGGTCCTCACGCTCCTCGCGGTGTGGCTCGGCCGCCGCATGCCGGTGCGGTGGGCCCGGCTCCGCCGGCTCGGCAGCGCCGGCCCGGCGGCCGCGGCGCCCGCCGCCCTGGCGGTGGCCTTCGCCGTGCTGGTGGTCGGGATGCAGAGCATGGCCGGCCAGGACGGCGCCGCCCTCACCGTCAGCCTCTGCCTCGGCGCGACGGCCTGGACCCTGCTGGCCGCAGCCCTGGCCGTCGCCGTGGTGCGGCTGGCGGCGCGGCGGCGGCGCTGGTGGCTGGCGGCGACGCTCGCCGCGACCGGGACGCCGCTGGTCGTGGAGCTGGCGATCAGCGCCGCGGCGCTGCCGGGCGTCCTCGCCGCCGGTGCGGGTCCGTCGGCGGCGCTGACCTGGGCGCCCGCGCTCGTGTCCGGCCGGCCCTGGTCCGACTGGTCCACCGGCGCCGAGTCCTGGTACCAGTCCCCGGACGCCATCGCGCTGCTCAACGCGACCAACACGTATCCGTTCCAGCTGCTGCTGTTCACCGGGCTGGCGGTGGGCTACGGACTGGGCGCGGCGCGGCCGAAACCCCACCGGGCGACCCTGCCGGCCGCCGCCCCGGCGTCGCTGCGCCTGCTGCCGGCGGCCGCCGTCGCCGGTGTCGTGTCGATGCTGGCGGGTCTGCTCGCGTGGGCATACACGCTCGCGGTGCTCACCCCCGCGCTGCCCCGGATCGGGGAGACGGCACCGATGCCCGGCGGCGACGGCGAGCTGTACATGTGGGGTGCCGAGCTGCGCTGGGCGGGCATCACGCTCGCGGCCCTCGGCCTGGTCCTCGCCGCGGCCGACCGGCGGGCCGCACCGCTCGCCGCGGCGGTGCAGACCACCGTGCTGCTGATCGCCGACGGGATCCTCGCCCGCGCGGACGCCGAAGGGCCGGGTGGGCTGCGGGCCGCGCTCGCCGTGGCGGCGGTCGCGGCGGCACTGTCGTGGCGGGTCGCCGGCCGGCGGCGCGGCGCGGACGCGCTGGTGGCCCGCCGCCGCCTCGGGTGGACGGCGGTCACCGCCGCCTGCTGCGGGCCGATCATGTTCGGCCAGGGCACCCCGGCGGTCAACCATCCGTACCTGCCGGTCGGGCTCGCCGGTGCGACGGCGATCCTGGCGGCGGCGTTCGCGGTCGTGGCCGTGCACGCCGCGGCGGCGGCCCGCCCGGTCCGGCCGGCGCCGCTGCGGCTGGCCGTGAACAGCGCCGTCCCCGCGCTGCTGCTCGGCGCGTGGGGCGCCGGCACGGGCGCCGGGGTGCCCAACGACATCACCACGATCGGCCTGCTCCTCACCGTGCCGATGATGGTGCTGGCCATCGGGATCCTGCGGGGTCCGCGCCGGTCGCCCAGGTCGGCGCTCTGGATCACCCTGGTGCTGGCGAGCCCGGCGCTGAGCGCGCTGGTCGTCGCGGCGGCGCTGCTGCTGTCGATCTTCGTGGCCAACGTGCTGTTCACGGTGGCCGGCAGCAGCTGGGCCGCCGACGGGATGTCGCTGCTGCCGGGCGCGGTGGTGGTGGCGGTGGCCGTCGGCGTCATGGTCGCGCGGCACGTGATCCGCGCCGAGCCGCCCGGGCAGCCGGTCCCGGCCGACCACCCGATCGGCCCCGCCCCGGTCACCGCCTCGACGGCGGGTCCGTAGACCCGCCACCGACCCCCACATCAGCGCAGCAGGTCCACCGCGGCCTCCTCCACCGCGCGGGCCTCGTCGAGCAGCTCCGCGAGGACCGCGAACACCGCCGCCGGCTCGGACCCGTCCGGCTCCCGCGCGGTCGCGGACATCGCCGACCACGCGGCGGCCGAGGTCCGAAACGCCGCCGCGGCCTCGGCGAGCCGTAGGCGGCCCGACACCGCCGCCGCCTCGTCCAGGAAGTCGGCGTAGATCGGGCGGGTCGCGGCCGGCGCCGTGTACTGCTCCTCGAGGCACTCGTGCACCCGGCGGAGCACGAACGCGAACGCGTCAGGGGCGGCGAACCGCCGGGCGAACCCCGTCCTGGTCCTGGTGTCGCGCAGCTGCGCCGCGAGGCGGGTCATGCCGGCGAAGCCGAAGTTGGCGTCGAACGCGTTGCCGAGGACCGGGCCGGTCAGGTGGGCGGCCGTCTCGGCGACCGCGGCGGTGACGGCGTCCTCGAGCGCCACGGCCGGTGCCGGCGCGCCGGTGACGACGATGCGGTGGTGGCGGCCCTTGCGGTGGGCGGACCACGCGTCGAGGAACCCGTCCACCGGCAGCCGGTGCGGGCCGGCGTCGTGCACGGCGAACCCGTCGTCGTCCTCGCCGGTCACGACGATGCCGTACGGGTCGGCGTCGACCGGGACCGGCACGGACCGCCACGGCAACCGGGCGGCGGAGACGGTGCAGTACACCGGCCGCCCCTCGGCGAGGGAGGACCGCAGGGCCTTCAGGGCGGACGCCGGGGCGGTGCTGTGCGCCTCGGTGAACGGGATCCCGAGCCGCCGCAGGACCGTGGGCGTCCACGGCGCGGGGTGGTGCTGGGCGACGATGGTGAGGATCGGCGGCATGCCGCGGTAGTCGAAGACGGCGGCCATGAAGCCGATGCCGCCGCCGAGGCCGCAGACCATCGGCTCGCTCAGGTCGGTGCCGGTGGGCAGCAGCCGCCGCGCCAGGTCGCTCGGCTGGTGCCGGACGGTATTGGGCAGGTCCCGCCGGGCGGCCAGGACGTGGCGGCGGGCGGTGGTGTAGGACTCCCCCGTGCGGGCGCTGCGCCGGCGGACGAGTCGCTTGAGATGCTTGTGGTCGGTCATCACGGTTGCCTCACCGACGGTCGGGCCGCTTCGCCTGCCCACGCGGCGAGTCGGCGACCGTCGTGCGGGTCGGGTGGTGGACCGGCCGTGCACGAGCTGACCGCGATGGCAGCAGACCACCTTCTCCCCCGCGTTGCCGGTGGGCGTGGGTCACCGGTCAGGGAGTACGGCGCGCGGCGGCGCCACCTGTCACGATACCTGAATGGCTGGTGAGCGGCGGTTCGTGGTGCAGCGGCACCGGGCGACCCGGCTGCACTACGACTTCCGGCTCGAGATCGACGGGGTCCTGGTCAGCTGGGCGGTGCCGAAGGGCCCGACCCTGGACCCGAAGGTGCGACGGGCCGCGTTCCACGTCGAGGACCACCCGATGGACTACGTCGACTTCGAGGGGGTCATCCCGAGGGGTGGGTACGGTGGCGGCGACGTCATCGTGTGGGACGCCGGCACGTGGGATTCGCCCAAGGACCCGGACCCGGCCGCCGCGGTCGCCGCCGGGGAGCTGCACGCGCGGCTGCACGGTGACAAGCTGCGCGGCACGTTCGTGCTGATCCGCACGCGGCGGCAGGGGTCCGGCAAGGACGACTGGCTGCTGCTGCACAAGCGCGACGAGCACGCGGTGGACGGCTGGGATCCGGAGGATCACCCGAGGTCCGTCCTCAGCGGACGGACCAGCGAGGAGGTGCTCGCCGACCCGGACCGGCTGTGGGACCCGCACACCGGCGCCCGGCCGTTGAAGGCGAGCCAGGAGGAGCTGCGCGCGCTGGAGGAGCTCGGCGACGGCGACACGTGGCACGTCTTCGGCCGTGACCTGCGGGTGGGCGCACCGGACAAGGTGCTGTTCCCGCCGTTGCCGGGGCAGGCGCCGGTGACGAAGCGGGAGCTGCTGCGGTACACCACCCTGATGGCGCCGACCGTGCTGCCGTTCGTGACCGGTCGCGCGCTCTCCCTGCGCCGCTTCCCGAACGGGGCCGGCACCACGGGGTCGTGGCAGCGCAGGCCGCCGCGGTGGGCACCGGACTGGCTCACCTCCCTGACCGTCGCCGAACCCGCCGCGCTGGTGTGGGCGGCGAGCGTCGACGCCCTGGAGTGGCACGTGCCGTCGACCGGGTTCGCGGTGATCGACCTGGGTCACGGCACCGCGTGGGCGGATCAGCTGGTGCTCGCCCGGCTGTACCGGACCGCGTTCGAACACCTCGGCGTCACCGCGGGCGTGAAGGTCGCGGGCGGCATCGAGCTGTGGGTGCCGGCCGCCGGCGACACCGCCGGCTGGATCGGTGCGCTCGCCCGTTCGATCGCGGCGGTGGTGCCCGAGCTCGCCGGTCACGGCGTGGCGGGCGGGCCGGTGGTCGTCGCGCCCTACAGCCCCCTGGCCGCTGCCGGTGCGCCGGTGTCGGCGCCGATCGGCTGGGACGAGCTGGACGACCCGGCGCTGACCCCCGACGCGTTCACGATCCGCACCGTCCCGGACCGCCCCGGCGACCTGTTCGCCCCCGTCCTCGCCCCGCCCCGGCCCCTCCCCGCGCTGGACCAGGCGTAGCCGCACCGCACGGCGGTCAGTGGGACGTGCGGCCGGCCCGTATGGTCGGTGCCATGGCGGAGACCCAGCGGCGGCCGGTGCCGCGCAACGACGACGGCGAGCTGGACACGGCACTGGCGTTTCTCACGTTCGCGCGGGAGTCGGTGCTCATCAAGACCGAGGGGCTGAGCGACGAGCAGCTGCGGCGGGTCCTCGTGGAGTCCGGGACCACGCTGCTGGGACTGGTCCAGCACCTGACCGTCGCGGAGCGGCACTGGTTCGGGCACCACCTCGCCGGCGCGGAGCCCGACCAGGAGTGGGACTTCGACATGCAGGTCCCGCCGGATCGGAGCACCGCGCAGGTCCTCGACGACTACCGCGCCGCGATCGAACGCAGCGACCTGCTCGTCCGGGGCATCGGCGACCCCGACGCCCCGGCCGTGCAGCAGATCGACGGCCGCCACATGACGCTGCGGTGGGTGCTGGCGCACATGACCACCGAGACGGTCCGCCACGCCGGGCACGCCGACATCCTCCGCGAGCAGCTGGACGGCACCACCGGCCGCTGAGCGCCGTTTCTAGGTGATCGCGGCCGCGGCGGCACGGCCGGCGACCCGGCCGGAGAACAGGCAGCCGCCGAGGAACGTCCCTTCGAGGGAGTTGTACCCGTGCATGCCGCCACCGCCGAACCCGGCCGCTTCGCCGGCCGCGTACACGCCCGGCAGTGGCGAGCCGTCGGCCTGCAGGACCCGGGCGGACAGGTCGGTATGCAGGCCGCCGAGGGTCTTTCGGGTCAGGATGTTGAGGCGCACGGCGATGAGCGGGCCCGCCTTCGGGTCGAGCAGCCGGTGCGGGGTGGCGACCCGGATGAGCTTGTCGCCGCGGTACGCGCGGGCACCCCGGATCGCGGTGATCTGCGCGTCCTTGCCGAACGGGTTCGTCAGCTGCCGGTCGCGCGCCTCGATGACGGCCCGCACGTCCGGCGCGGACAGCAGGTCGTCGCCGGCCAGCCCATTCATGCCCTTGACGAGCTCCTCCACGGTGGGCGCCACCACGAAGTCGGCGCCGTTGCGCTTGAACGCCTCCACCGGGGCGGGTGCGCCGGGACGGACCCGCTGCAGCACCTGCCGGACGCTGCGGTTGGTCAGGTCCGGGTTCTGCTCCGACCCCGAGAGGGCGAACTCCTTCTCAATGATCTTCTGGGTGAGCACGAACCAGCTGTAGTCGTACCCCGTCGACATCAGGTGCTTGAGCGTGCCGAGGGTGTCGAAGCCCGGAAACAGAGGCGCCGGAAGGCGCTTGCCGGTCGCGTCCAGCCACAGCGACGACGGGCCCGGCAGGATGCGGATGCCGTGGTTGGGCCAGACCGGGTCCCAGTTCTGCAGTCCCTCGGTGTAGTGCCACATCCGGTCGGGGTTGATGATCTGCCCGCCGGCGGCCTCGGTGATGCCGAGCATCCGGCCGTCGACGTGCGCCGGGACGCCGGCGACCATGCGCTTCGGCGGGGCGCCGAGCCGCGCCGGCCACGCCTTGCGCACCAGGTCGTGGTCGCCGCCGATGCCGCCGGACGTGACGATGACGGCCTGTGCGGTCAGCTCGAACGCGCCGGTCACCTCGCGCGAGCTCGTCTGTCCACGTTGGACGTCGCTGGGCTCCAAAATGGACCCGCTGACACCGGTGACCACGCCGCCGGTCTTCACCAGGCCGTCGACGCGGTGCCGGAAGCGGATCTCGACCAGCGGGCTCGCCTCGACCCGCTTGGCGAACGGCTCGACGACCCCAGGCCCGGTGCCCCAGGTGATGTGGAAGCGGGGCACCGAGTTGCCGTGCCCGTCGGCGGGGCCGCCGCCGCGCTCGGCCCACCCGACGACCGGGAACAGCCGGTGCCCCATGGCCCGCAGCCAGGCGCGCTTCTCCCCGGCGGCGAACTGCACGTAGGCCTCGGCCCAGCGGCGCGGCCACAGGTCCTCGGCACGGTCGAACCCGGCGCTGCCGAGCCAGTCCTGCCAGGCCAGGTCGGCGGAGTCCTTGATGCCCATGCGGCGCTGCTCCGGAGAGTCGACCAGGAACAGCCCGCCGAACGACCAGAACGCCTGCCCGCCGAGGCTCTGCGGCGGCTCCTGCTCCAGCAGGATCACCCGCTTGCCGGCGTCGGCGACCTCGGCCGCCGCGACCAGCCCCGCGAGCCCGGCACCGACCACGATCACATCTGCATCCACGCCCTCAGACTAGGCACCCGCATGCGAGAATCGTGGCGCCGGGAGCAGAATCTCGGCATCCTTTTGTCACCGCGGTGACAATCCCAGGAGGTGTACGGTCGAGCTCAGCGCCGCTGTCCGCGACCGCTTGCGCGGGCTGCGCGGGCGCCTGCACGAGCAGACCCTGGCCACGGCCAGCGCGGCGATGCTCGCCCAGGGCCGGTCACTGTCCGGCGGGCAGGGCCGCGGCCTCACGGTCGGCGTCGAGACCGCCGTCGACGCCTTCGTCTCCGGCGGCGACCTGACCCGCATCCGCCCGGTCTTCCACGAGCTCGGCCGCACCGAGCACCGCGAAGGCCACCGCATCGACGCCCTGCGCTCCGTGCTGACCGCCGGCGCCAGGGCGATCTGGTCCACGGTCAGCGACCCCGCCTCGCCGCTGGACCGCGCCGACCTGTCCGCGGTGGCGCACGCCCTCTTCGACTACGTCGACATGCTCGCCGGCGCCGCCGCCGAAGGCTACCTGGACGAGCAGCAGGACGCCGCGCTCGACTGGGCCCTGCTGCGCCGCCGCCTCATCACCCTGCTGGTCCAGCCCGACCCACCCGCGGACACCGCCCTGCACGCCGCGGCCGAGGCGGCCCGCTGGCCGCTACCGGCGGCGGTGACCGTCGTCAGCGTCGAGGGCACCGATGCCGAGCACCTCGCCCGGGCCGTCGGCGGCGGCGCGATCGCCACCGTCATCGACGGCGCCACCAGCATCGTCGTGCCCTCCCCTGGCCGCACCGTCATGCCGGACACCGTCATGCCGGGCGCCGTCATGCCGGGCGCCGTCGTCCGCGGCCTCACCGGGCGGCGCGCGGCGGTGGGCCCGGAGACGGAGCTGCGGCGGGCCCGCACCTCACACCGCCTGTCCCGCCGGGCCCTGCAGCTGCAGCAGTCCGGCACCCTCCCCGACGGCGTCATCGGCTGCGACGACCACCTGGTCACCCTGCTCACCGCCTGGGAGCCGGGCGTCGCGGACCGCCTCACCGCCCGCGCCCTGGCCCCGCTCGCAACGGCGACCCCGGCGTCCCGCGAGGTCCTCGCCGAGACCCTGCTCGCCTGGCTGCGCTGCCAGGGCCAGGTCATCCCCACCGCCGAGGCCCTGCACACCCACCCCCAGACCGTCCGCTACCGCCTCCGCAAACTCCGCGACGCCTACGGCCCCCGCCTCGACGACCCAGACGAACGCCTGGCCCTCCACCTCGGCCTGCTCCGCGCCCACTGACCCCGAGCCGGCAACCAGCCGGAGAGGAAGGCGCGCCGCCGGCGGCGAACGCGTTGAGTCAACTGTCGGGCTGGTCGATCGTGTGCGAACGCGGAGCGTTTGCATGGGGGGCTGCGGTGTGGGAATCCCCCGCCTCGTCGGCGGAGCCGCGCGAGCTCATGACAGCCCAGGCGGCGATTTCGGTGCGGCGGGCGGCGCCCAGCTTCGTCAGGATGTGTTCCACGTGGGCGGCGACCGTCTTCGGGGAGATTGCCAGGGTCTCGGCGATCTGGCGGTTGGTCGAGCCGCCGGCGACGAGGCGGGCGATCTCGGTCTCGCGGGTTGTCAGGCGTTGTGGGCCGCCGGAGCCGAGCCGCTGCACGCCCGCGTCGCCGGTGCCGAGGTGGGGCATCGACTGCAGGAGGGCGGTCGCGCCGGTGGCCGTGGCGCGGCGGCGGGCCTCGGCGGCCAGGGTGGCGGCGTCGGCGGGGCGGCGGGAGCGGTGCGCGACGCGGGCCAGGTCCAGCAGCGCCTGGGTGCCTTCCCAGAAGCGGCGGCGGGCGTCCCAGCCGGCGCCGGCGCGTTCCAGGTCGGCCCGGGCGCGGCCGGTGTGGCCGGCGGCGAGGTGCAGCAGGCCGGACGCGTGGTCGAGGGCGGGCAGGGTGCCGGGGACCGAGCGGTACCGCAGCCGCTCCTCGCACCGCTCGAGCCACCGCCGGGCGCCGGTCAGGTCGTCGAGGGCGAGGTGCGCGCGGACGCCGGTGAGCAGGTGCGGGAAGAGGTAGGCGGCGTCCCATGAGGGGTCGGAGGCGGCCCAGCCGCGTTCGACCCAGGTGAGTGCGTCGGCGGCGTGTCCGGTATGGAGGGCGACCTCGGCGAGACCCCACAGGCCGGGTGAGAGGCGTTGCAGCTCGTCCATGGGTTCGGCGAGGCCGACCGCCTGGCACAGGTGGGTGCGGGCGGTGTCCCAGTCGGCGCGGCCGAGGGCCAGGTATCCCAGCACGTGCAGGGCGGTGATGCGGGTGCCGACGTCGCCGCCGCCGTCGGCGAGGGCCTGGCCGGCCCAGTGGGCGGCGCCGTCCCAGTCGCCGGTGCACCACAGGACGTGGCCGATGTGGGCGGCCATGTAGTGCCGGTCGTTGAGCCGTTCGATGCGTTCGGCGTACGCGACGCCGCGGTGCAGCCAGTCCAGCCCGCGGTCGTATTCGACCAGGGCCGAGGAGCAGCAGCCGATCATCCGGTGGCCGCGGGAGACCTCGGCCTCGAGGCCGGCGCCGGCGGCACCGTCCACCATGGACTCCATGAGCTGCCAGCCCTCGTCCATGCTGCCGCCGAAGACGAGCGCGGCGCCGAGGGTGGTGTCGGCGTTGAGGCGGGTGGCGACGTCGCCGGCGAGGGCGCGGGCCTGCCGGCCGAACGCGATCGACTCGTCGAGGCAGCGGTCGAGCATGTGCATCGCCGACAGTCCGGCGAGAATCCGCGCCCGGACGTCCTGGGTGTCTACTGTGGACGGTACCAGGGCAAGCGCGTCCTGCAGGAGCCGGTCGCGTTCGTCGAAGGTGGCGCCGAGGGCGTGCCGGGCGGCGGCCAGCGGCGGGATCAGTTCGGCGGCGCCGGCGTCGTCGCCAAGGGACCTGCGCATCGCGACCGCCTCGGCGTACGTGGTGGCTGCGGCGGCGTTGTCGTCGACCGCGGCGAGCTCCGCACCGAGCGCGGCGAGCAGGTCGGCGCGGGCCGCGGTGGGGGTGCCGGCGGGGGTCGTGCGCTGCGCCCGCCGGAGCAGTTCGACGGCCTCGCGGTGCGCGGACAGCGAGACGGCGGTGGCCGCGGCGGCGAGGGCGTGCCGGTGCGCGTCGGCGGGCTGGCCGGCCCGCTCGTGCTGGTCGCTGACGAACGCGTCGCCGAAGCCCGCGGCGGCCGCCGCGGCCGCGGCGCGGGCGTGCAGGTCGCGGCGGTGCAGCGGGGGCAGGTCGGCGTAGAGGGCGTCGCGGATGAGGCTGTGCCGGAAGTCGAACTCGGCCGCGGTGCGGGGCTGCACGAAGAACCGGTCGGTCAGTTCGCGCAGTGCCGCGTCGATGCCCGCCGGTGGCTCGTCGGTGATCGCGACGAGCAGGTCGACGTCGAAGGAGCGGCCGATCACGGACGCGGCGCCGGCGAGGTCGCGGGCGGCGGGTGACAGGTCCGCGGCCCGGGCGAGGACGGCGTCGGCGAGGGTGTCGGGCACGGCGTGCGCCGCGGAGACCAGCGGCAGGAACTCCTCGACGTGCAGCGGGATGCCGTCGCTGCGGGTGTGCACGGCGGTGGTGAGCGCGGCGGGCAGGGTGGCGCCGGCGATCAGCGCGGCCATCGCGGCGGTCTCGGTCGCGGCCAGCCGGGGCAGCCGGACCTCCTCGGCGAGGCGCTGGGTGAGCAGCCGGGTGCGCCATGAGCGGGCCGGGACCCGCGGGTAGAGCTCGTCGCTGCGAAACGTCCCGACGATCAGCAGCGGCACGTCCGGCAGCCGGCGGGCGACCCGCTCCAGGACGTCGAGGGTGAGGTCGTCGGCCCAGTGCAGGTCCTCGATGGCGACGAGGGTCGGGGTGCCCTGCGGCAGGGCGAGGACGAGGTCGGCGAGGTCGGCCGCGAGGAGGCGGCGCTGCCGGTCCGCGTCGCCGTCGCCGCCCGCGCGCAGCCGCTCGGCGATCGAGGCGCCGGCACCCGAGGCGCGGGTCAGGTCGGCCGCCAGGTCCATGAGGACGCCGCCGGCCGTGTCGCGGGGGTAGGCGGCGACGGTGTGTGCGGCGAACCCGTCCGCCACGGCGCGGGTGCGCAGCTCGGTGAGGAGCCGGGTCTTGCCGATGCCGGCCTCACCGGCGAGCAGCAGCAGGTGGCCGCGTCCGGCGGTGACCTCCTGGATGCGCCGTTCACCGAGCGCGAGCAGGTCGCCACGGCCGATGAGGACCGGACAGAGCAACGCCACGAGCCGACTCTAGTGACCGGACGTCGGCGTGCGCTGACCGACATCCGACGTACTTGTGACGCACGCCACTGTTTCCCAGCGCCGGAGCCGGCCCGTGGGAAGAGTGGAAGAGCACCCGAGGAGGACACGTGGAGCAGGAGCTGCGCACGCGGCTGGTCGACGAGCTGTCGGCGGGATCGGAGCCGCCGATCGGGGATCTGGTCACGGCATCGCTGCGGCAGGGACAGCGGCTGCGGATGACGCGGCGGCTGCGGTACGGCGCGGTCGCGCTGCTGGTCGTCGCCGTGACGGTCGGCCTGGCCGGCGGCCGGGCCGCGCTGGGCCCGCCGGCGCAGGTCGGCGCGCCCGCCCTGGCCGAGCAGCTGGTGCCGGCCACGCCCGCGGGGCTGCTGGCGCTGCTGGAGGAGCTGCTGCCGGAGGGGGCGACCAGCGGGTACGCCGGCACCGACGACGGCCAGCTGATGGTCCAGGTGTACCTCGACACGGGCCGCGGCCCGGGGATGCTGCGGGTGGCCGTCGGCACGGACAACCTGAGCGCCAAGGGCGGCGGGCAGGCCCCGGCCGTGACCGTCACCGAGCTGCCGGACAACTGCGTGCAGCGCACGGTCGTGCAGCACCGCCGGCCGGACGGCGTCTCCGTGCAGGTCAACATCGCCAGCTGCCTCGCCTGGGACGGCACGACGAACCCGGTCGCACCGCAGGCGCTGACGGTCGAGCAGGCCAAGGCCGTGGCGGCGGACCCGCGCTGGGGCGTGATGATCCCGCGGTCGCTCGTCGACGCCGGCCAGGCGCAGCACCCGGACCTGCCGGAACTCGCATGAGCTCGCATGAGTGACGCCGACTTCGTCGAATACGCGCGTGCCGCGGCCCCCCGGCTGCGGCGCACCGCGTTCCTGCTCTGCCACGACTGGCACCTGGCGCAGGACTTCACGCAGACGACCCTGGCGAAGCTGTTCGTGCACTGGCGGCGGATCCAGCGGCGGGACTCCCCCGACGCGTACGCGCGGAAGGTGCTGCTGCGCGTCTTCCTCGACCATCAGCGCCGCAGCAGCAGCCGGGAGCTGGTGGTCGAGCACATCGCCGAGGCGGCCGCCCCGGAGGACCAGCCCGAGCTGCGGCTGACGCTGCTGGAGGCGATGGGCCGCATCTCCGCGCGGGACCGGGCGATCCTGGTGCTGCGCTACTGGGAGGACCAGAGCGTCGAGACCGTCGCGGACCTGCTCGGCATCTCGGCCGGCACGGTGAAGACGCAGAGCGCCCGGGGCCTGACCCGGCTGCGCCGCCTCCTGCACACCGGAGCATTCGCGGTGCACGACTGAGGCCGCATCCCTATATTGAGCGCCGTGGGTGCAGCGGACGAGCGGACGACGGCGGAGCTGTTCGACGGCGCGCTGGCCGAGGTCGAGGACGACGACCCGGAGTGGCATTACGACAACCTGCTGGCGCTGCACCAGCGGCCGACGCCGGAGGTGTTCGAGACCGCCCGGTCCCTCGCCCGGGACCCCGACCCCGGGCGCCGGGAGCTCGGCGTCCGGGTGCTGCGCGAGGTGGGGCGCCACGTTCCGGAGGCGGCGCCGCTGCGGCTGGACAACGCGCCGCTGCTCATGGACCTGCTCGAGCGCGAGCAGGACCCGATCGTGCTGGGCTGGGTGGTGTCCGCCGTCGGCTACCACGAGCTGACCCGGGCGCTGCCCGGCGTGCTGCGGCTCGCCGGGCACGACGACGACTTCGTGCGGTTCCACGTCGCGGCGAACATCCCGTGCCTGGTGGATCCCGACGCGGTGGACGACGCCGCGATCACGGCGCTGGAAGTGCTGACCGGCGACGAGGACGAGGACGTCCGCGGCTACGCGATCTACGGCCTGGTCGTCGAGGTCGGGGCCGACCCGGCCCGGATCGCCGGCACCGTCGCGAGGCTCCTGGCCGACCCGGACCCGCACGTGCGGTGGCTGGCGTCCGGAGCCGGGTCCGACGAGGACCGCTGAACGAACCCCCTACGGCAACGGCAGGCCGGGCCGGGTCAGCCGGAGCAGACCGGCGCCGGCGGCCAGCAGCAGCACCGACGCCAGCGGCGTGACCGGCACGACGACCAGCGTGGCGGTGCGCCCGGCGAGGACACCGCCGAACCCGACGGCCGAGACGCCGAGGACGCCGGCGGTGCACAGGAGCATGCCGGCGGCCGCGAGCGGGGTCCGGTGGCGGCGACCCGCGGCGCCGGCGGCGGGCACCCGGGCCGGTCGGGGCCGGTCCGCGCGGCGGAACAGGACCACCAGCGCCGCGGTCGGGACCAGCAGCAGCGCGATCCACACCGGCCGCGACAGCCACCACGCGGCCGAGCCGGCCGGGGGCTGGCCGACGCCGAGGGCGAGCGTGGCCGCGCTGACCACGAACAACCCGGTCAGGTGCCACAGGAACGTCGTCATCGACAGGCCGTTGGCGGTGACCACGCCCCGCCAGACCGCGGGACGGCGCAGCCAGCGGGTCAGCGGCCCGCGGGCCAGCAGCACCAGGCCGATCTGCAGCACCGCGCAGGCGAGCAGCGCGGCCGTGGGGGGCGACATGTTCGACACCCGCTCGCCGGGAACGCCCACCATGGAGGTCGGGTACCCGCCGATCGTGGTCAGGGCGACGGTGCCGGCGAGGCCCACGCCCGCCAGGACGAAGCCGGTCGGCCGGCCGGGCCGCAGCGAGCCGTCCGCGTAGAGGAAACCGGCCTGGTGGACGGCGAGCCAGACGAACGCGACGTTGGCGAAGCCGATGAACGGCACGTCGTGGCCGAACCGGGCCACGTCGACGGCCACGGCCGCCGCGCCGAGCGCCACCGGGACCAGCGGTGCGAGGCGGCCCGCCCGCCGATGCAGCCGGAGCATCGCCGGGGCGAGGGCGACGACACCGAGGTACACCCCGATGAACCACAGCGGCTGGGCGACCACGCGGGTGGCGAGGCGCAGCACCCCACGGTCCGCGCCGGCGACCTCGATGCCGAGCGCCAGGACCAGCCACACCGCCGCGAAGGCCGCCGTCGGGCGCAGCAGCCGCCCGGCCCGGGAGCGGACGAAGTCCGCATACCGTCCACCCCGCCGGCGTACCGACGACCACGCCACGGCATGGGAGAACCCACCGACGAAGAAGAACACCGGCATCACCTGCAGCAGCCAGGTCGCCGGTTGCAGGGCAGGAACCACGGCCAGGACGTTGCCGGCGCGGGCCACCCCGTCGTCGCCGACCGCGACGACCGCCATCAGCCAGTGGCCCAGCACGACGACACCGAGCGAGAACACCCGGAGCAGGTCGACGTAGCGGTCCCGGGTGGATTCGATCTCACGCATGCCGTTCAGCGTCGCGCTGACGGCCGCGGGACGAATCAGCGCTGCTGCTCAATCCGCCTGAGTACCGCTACCCGGTGTCAGAGGATGGCGAAGACGGCGAGGCCCTCTGGGGTTTCCTCGTGCACCTCGACGTCGGTGACGGCCGCGGCGCTGGGGCCGTGCCAGGTCCAGGCGACGAGCCGCTCGACCGCCTCGGGTGGCCCTTCGAAGACCGCCTCGACCCGGCCGTCGGCGAGATTACGGACCCAGCCACCGACGCCCGCGCCGGCCGCGACCCGCCGGCACGTGTCGCGGTAGTACACGCCCTGCACCCGCCCGGACACGAGCACCCGCCTGCGTTCCATACTGCGAACCTACCCGCCGGGCTCATTTGGGGCGGTCGGGGAGGAGGCGTTCCTCATGGTCGAGTTCGCGTTCGAGGACGCGCAGGCTCTCGTCGGGAAGGGTGCCGGCGTCACGCCAGCGGAGCAGCTCCTCGCGCTGGGCTTCCATCGCGGCACGGCGGATGCGCAGGGCGGCCTCGTACCGGGGCGACACCGGCATCTCGAGGGACTCGGCGTTCTGCAGCAGGTCGATGCGACCCTGATAGCGGGCCAGGCGCTGGCCGAGCAGGCCACGCATGGTCTGGACCGCCTCGGCCTCGGCGGCGTCGGCCTCGGGGTCACGGGCGCCGGGGTCTTCGCGGCGGTCCCGGTCGAGGTCGTCGAGGCGGTCGAGGGCGGCGCGGACCGACGCCGAGCGGGCCTCGTTGCGCAGGCGGGCCTCGTCGACCTGGTCGGCGTGCAGGCCGAGGCGGCGGACCAGCGGCGCGAACGTGAGCCCCTGCCCCACCAGCGTCACCAGCACCACCGCCAGGGTGCAGAAGAGCAGCAGGTCACGGTCGGGGGTGATGCGCGGCAGCGTGAACACGGCCGCGAGGCTGATGACGCCGCGGGTCCCGGCCCAGCTCAGCGCGGTCACCTCGCGGCCGGTGAGCTTGTCGGAGTGCTGGCCGGTGCCGAGGCGTGAGTGCAGCGAGCGGGGCAGCGACTGGGTCAGCAGCAGCCACAGCGGGCGGATGAGCAGCACCGCGCCGACCGACACGGCGACCGCGGTGACGACGGTGGAGGTGCGGTACTGCCGCAGGCCCTCGATGACCTCCGGCAGCTGCTGGCCGATGAGCAGGAACACGAACCCTTCGAGCAGGAAGTCGACGAGCCGCCAGACGGCGTTGGTCTGCAGGCGGCTGGCCCCGGAGGTGGTGCCGGGGGCGTGGTGGCCGACGACGAGCCCGGCGACGACGACGGCGAGGACGCCCGAGACGTGCAGGTGCTCGCCGAGCAGGTACGCGGCGAACGGGGTGGCGAGGGAGATCGCGTTGGCGGCCATCGGGTCGCGGGTGACCGGCCGGAGCAGCCGGACCGCGTAGGCGATGGCGGCGCCGGCCGCGGCGCCACCGGCCGCGGCGACCACGAACCGGACGGCCGCCGCGGGCGCGGAGAAGCTGTCGCCGATGATCGCGGCGGACGCGAAGCTCAGGATCGTCAGGGCCGTGGCGTCGTTGAGCAGGCCTTCGCCCTGGATGATGGTGACCAGCCGCTGCGGCAGGCCGACCTTGCGCCCGACGGCGAGGGCGGCGACCGGGTCCGGTGGGGCGACGGCGGCGCCGACCGCGATGCCGGCGGCCAGGGTCGCGCCCGCGACCAGGTAGTGGAAGCCGTAGCCGATCGCGATGGCCGTGATGAACACCAGGATCACCGAGAGGCTCACCACGATCCGGACGTTGCGCTGGATGGCCAGGAGCGAGGAGTCCAGGGCCGCGCTGTACAGCAGCGGCGGCAGGACGAACGTGAGCACGATCTCCGGTTCGAGGGCCACGTTGGGGCCGGGCAGCAGCGCGTAGGTGATGCCGAGGACGGGCAGGATCGCCGCGGCCGGCAGGCCGGTCCGCCCGGCGAACCAGCGGACCGCGACCACGACCGCTACTGCGGCGAGGACGAACAGCAGCAGTGTCTCGGCATCCACCACCCCATTGTCGGTGCTTACCGAGTGGAAGCCTTCACGGACGGTGACTTTGTCGGCGTTGTGGTCGGTGACACAGCGGCCTGGTCGGCGTTGTTGTTCACCATCTCGGGGTGGGCGGTGACGAACGGGCCGACCTCGTCGCGGACGATCGCGGCCAGCAGCTCCTTGGCGGTGTCGTCCAGGACCTCGTAGGACTTGCCGCCGACCGTCTCGGAATGGAACTCGCCGTTGTTGACCTTCAACGTCACCATCTGGTCGGGGTTGATGCCCTTGAGGGTGAAGATCCAGTCGATGAGCAAGATTTTGTTGTTGTAGAAGGAGACGGCGTCGCCCATCTTGTTGAGCATCTCGGTGACCTTGAGCGGGTTGGTGATGACCCCCGCACTGGTCGCCTTCTTCACCATCGCCTTGATGAACTGCTGCTGGTGGCGCTGCCGGCCGTAGTCGCCGTCGTTGTTGGCGAGCTTGTCGCGCTGCCGCACGTAGTCCAGCGCCTCCCAGGCCGCCATGTCGTAGCAGCCGACCTCGTAGATCTGGGGGCGCATGTTGGGCTTGAGGGTGGTGGGAAGGTCGTTGGCGAAGTTGTAGGGCACGCCCTCCTTGCCGGTCTTGGTGTTCCAGCCGGTGTGGATGGAGATGACCCGCTCGTCGACGCACATGTGCACGCCGCCCATCGCGTCGACCAGGCCCTTGAAGCCGTCGAAGTTGACGATGGCGGCGCCGTTGAACTTCAGGCCGCCGGCCAGGGTGCTGACGGTCTCGGCGAGCAGCTCCAGGCCGCCGTCACGGCCGCCGCCGTTCTGGAAGCCGGCCTGGAACGCCGCGTTGATCTTGTCGGTGCCGCCCTCGAACCTCGTCTTCGGGTGCGGCGGGATCTTGACCTTCGTGTCTCGCGGGATCGACGTGAGGTAGACGGCGTCGTGGCTGGCCGGCACGTGCGCGATGATGATCGAGTCGGCGCGGACGCCCATCTCGGTGTCGTTGACGCGCTCATCGACGCCGACGAGCAGCAGGTTGATCGGGCCGTCGATGGTGTTGCCCTCGGCGGCGGCCGCGCCGAGGCCGCCGGGGTGGGTGATCGCGTCGCTGTAGTGATCCAGCAGCAGCTTGCCGCCGATCAGCCCGCCGCCGCTGACGACGAGCAGCAGCGCGCCCGACCAGAGCAGCAGCTTCGTCCACAGCGGATCCTTGCGCTTCTTCGCCACCACACGCCCTTCCGACCGTCGATTTCATGCTGAAGACGGAACCGGGGCGTGCAACGTTGCGTTCTCGCTTCTCGGGTCGGCCGCCTCCGACGATAGCGCCGCCGAGTTTCCACTGTTCTCCCCGCATTCACCCGCTGTACCGGGTGGGAGTGTGGCAATGGTCACGCCGGCCGTCCGTCACCTCCTTCAACGACCGTGACCGGCTCGGCGACGACCTCGACGGCCGACACGGACGGTCGCCGGGGCGACACGGGAGCCGGCTCGGCGCGGCCCGGCACGCCGACCCGCACGACCATCGCCGGGTGGCCGACGTCGCCGAGCATCCGGCGCAGGATCGTGCGGGACGGCACGACCTCGACGAGGTCGCTCATCGGCGAGGCGGCCAGCCCGTCACCGACGGCGGTGAGCAGCACCGCGGACAGCGCCTCCCCCGCGGCGATCCAGTCGCGGGCCAGGTCACCGTGGGTGACCAGCACCCCATAGCGGGCGTGGCGGTCGGCGACCTCGCCGCCGGCGTAGATGCTGGCGCGCTCGGCGGTGCCGGTGAAGTCGCGGATCGGCACCGGGCGCGGCCCGCCCGCCGCGGCGGTCTCCGGCGGCACCCCGTCGCCGGAGCCCTCACGGACCCAGGCGGCCAGCTCCGCCCGGTACGCCGGGTCGTCGCGCTCGACGTCGGCGGCGTGGCCGGCGGCGACGGCGACGTCGACGAGGTCCTGCGGGCGGACCAGGTGCAGATTGGCCCCGGCCGCGGTGGCGGCGGCCCGCAGCCGGTCGAGGGCGGCCTCGGACACGTCCCGGTCGGCGAACGGCCGCCGGTCGGTGCGCCGGATGCCCATCGCCCGGCGCAGCCGCTGCGCCTGCGCGGTGCGGTCGACGACGCCGGCGTGGCGGACGGTGGCGAGCAGGTCGGCGTCGTCGCCGTCGGGCAGGTACGTCACCTCGGCGGCGACGCCGTCGGCGGCGAGCGCGACCCGGGCGTGGTGCAGCGCGGCGCCGCAGCTGAGCGTCAGCAGCCGGCCGTCGGGGTCGATCGTCGGCAGCTGGCGGGTCCGGTCGGCGCGCAGCTGCGCGGTGTCGCCGTCGATGCGCCAGTGCCACGGCTGGGTGTTGAGGACCGACGGGGCGCCGAGCGCGGCGAGGACGGCCTGGGTCAGCGTCCGGCCGGCCGGGCTGACCCGCACGGCGGTGCCGCGGTCGGTGTACTGGATGGCGGCCATGACGGGCTCCTTAGTTTCAACGAAACGGTGACTTCTCCACCGTGGCGCCCGGGCGCGGGTGGCGGGCAGAGCGGACCGGCCCGCTCGGGCGGGACCTTCGGCCCGCACCGGGCGGGACCCGGTCGTTCAGGTGGTGGCGGGGACCTGTGCCCGCAGGCGCCGCGGGCGCGGCAGCCACCGGACGTCCCCGGCGGTGCGCGGGTCGGAGCCGTAGGCGAGCAGGGTCAGGAACACCCCGTACACGGGCAGGTGGCCGAGCAGCTCGGGGGCGCCGAAGATGAGCAGCGTCGCGTTGAACGGCACCGCGGCCACCAGCATCGCCAGCTGCGGCATCGCGCCGGACAGCACGAGCAGGCCAAAGAGCAGCTCGGTGGCGCCGGCCACGACGATGAACGTGTCGGCGGGCACGTGCAGGCCCAGGTAGGCGAAGACGTCCAGCTGCGGGTAGTGCTGCAGGGTGGCGCGGGCCATCGCCGGGTTCGCCAGCTTCTCCGAGAACGCGAGCGTGACCAGGGCGGTGGCGACGCCGACCCGCAGCGCGAGCAGCGCCCAGCGCAGGACCCGCGGGTCGGGGGTGACGGCGCCGTGCCGGTCGCCGGACGGTGGCAGGAACGCGAGGAACCCGGCGATGCCGACCAGGTCGGCGGCCTCCAGGAGGCTGACCGGTCCGGTGGCGGCGAGCGCGACGGGCCCGACGACGACGAGCAGCAGCGCGGCGGCCCGCAGCCGGAAACCGGTGATGAACCAGACGCCGAGCGCGCCCTCGACGACGCCGAGCACCGCGGGCGCCGGCAGTTCGCGCAGCTGCAGGTCGGCGGCGAGGAAGTACCCGCGGGCGGCGAGGGTGAGCAGGCTGACGCCGAGGTGGATGGCGAGCAGCCGCGGCAGGAACGGCGTGATCCGCCCGATCGGCCGCAGGATCGTGAGCTCCGGGGCGCCGACGCGCCGCCCGACGGCCCGCCACGCGACCGTCACCGCGACGACGAGCGCGAGCGCGGCGAGGGTCGTCGGCCGGGTCGCGAACGACCAGTCCGGCGCGTACGCCGCAGGGTTCTGCAGGAACCACTTCTCGTGCGCCAGCACGGTGTCCTCGAGCTGCATCGGGTCGCCTCCAGCGTTCGCCGTTTCCTGCCGCGATCAGCATCGGCGAGAGGTGGCGCCCGTCCGCAGGGCCGAAGGTCCCAAACCGGCGGGACACCGGTCACCCGGCCGCGGGTCAGGTGCCGCCGGCGTCGAACGTCCCGGCGGCGCGCATGGCGTCGAGCGCGGCGCGGACCGAGCGCGGGGTGAGGAACAGCGCCTCGGCGATGTCGCGCTCGCCGACGCCGGCGAGGTGCCGGTCCAGGATCTGCCGTTCGGTCGCCGACAGGGTCTCGGTCGCGGGCGGGCGGGCCGGTGCCGGCTGCCCGAGGGCGGCGAGCGCGGCGACGGCGTCGCGGTGGACCCCGTCGGCGCCGCCGGCCGCGGCGAGCGCGGCGGCCTGCCGCAGCGACGCGACCGCCTCCGGCTCGGCGCAGACCCGGGCGAGGGACACCAGCGCGCGGGCGTGCTCGACCCGCGCGTTGCCCCGCCCGAGCAGGTCGACCGCGGCGCGCAGGTCGGCGGCGCCGTCCCCGCCGAGCAGTTCACCACGCAGGCGCAGGGTCCGGCCGACGACCCGGGGCGCTCCCCACACCGCGGCGAGCTCGAGTTCCGCTTCGACAAGCTCAAGTGCGGCCTTGGTACGACCCTGCCCCGCCATCGCACGTGCCCGGGCCGAACGCCACGGCCGCCAAGCGGGGTTCGCCACCCCTGCCATGATCGGTGCGACGCCGTCCAGGACGTCGAGGGCCTCGGTGTGGCGGCCCTCGGCGACGAGGAGCCGGGCGTGGGCCTCGCCGAACATGCGGGCGCCCTCGGTGATGCGCGGGTGCGGCCGCACCTGCTCCAGGTAGGCGCGGCAGGCGCGCAGGTCGCCGCGGTCGAGCAGCACCCCGAGCTGGAACGCCTCGCCGTAGCCGGACGCGATCCCGCCGGCGCCCCACGCGTGCGACAGTTCGTTCCCGGCGGCGAGGGCCTGTGCCGCCTCCCGCAGGTCGCCGCGCCCCCACTGCACGTAGCCGCGCCACAGGTGCATGCCGAGCGCGGTGAACAGGTCGCCGCGCTGGTGTGCCTGGGCGAGGCCGGCGTCCCACAGCCCGGTCGAGTCCTCGTCGCACAGGTCGAGGACCTGCCCGGCGATGACCCACAGCAGGCCGGTGTCGGCGGAGAGCAGGTCGCCGTCGGCGACGCCGAAGCGGGCCAGCTCGACCGCTCTGGCCCGGTCGACGCCATCCATGACGGCCTCCCAGGCGAGGGCCACGGCGAGCATCCGGGCGCCGCGGCCGGTGCCTTCGATCCGCGGTTCGGGCCGGCGCCGCCACACGGCGGGGTCCAGGTCGTGCAGGTAGCCGCTGATGCGTTCGGTGGCCAGCAACGCCTGCCGGTCGTCGGCGTACGGCGGATCCGCCGGCAGCGCCGCGCCGGCCTCGCGGGCGAACCGGGTCGCGGATCCGGGCGTGCCGACGAACACGAGCGTGCGGCCGAGGGTGAGGGCGAGGTCGGCCCGTACCCCCGGATCCGTGATCGCGTCATAGGCCTGCCGCAGATGCGCCATGGCCGCCGGGGCGTTGCTGATCGCCTCGGCCTGCCCGAGTTCCAGCAGCACCCCGGGCAGCGCGTCGGCGTCCGGTGGTTCCTGCAGCGCGCGGGTGAGCGAGGCGACCGCCGCGTCCGGCGCGGCGCGGTCGCGGGCCCGGGCGGCCGCGGTGCGCAGCACGCCGACGACCCAGGC
>NZ_JBFAPO010000085.1:0-38038 GCF_040676755.1 Dactylosporangium sp. NPDC049525
AGGCCGCGGCGCAGGCGGCCGCGATCCGGGTCGCCGGCGCCGCCGGGACCGCGAGCCGGCACACCGTCGCCGGGGCCAAGCGCGCCGCGAGCAGCGTCGGCCGGTTCTTCATCGGCCTCGGGTATTTCTGGCGCGGCGCCGCGTACTTCGTGCGGACCCCCCGGCTGTGGCTCTGGGCGCTGCTGCCGGTCGCGCTCACCGCGCTGTGCCTGCTCGCCGTGGAGAAGGGCGTCTCGGCGTTCATCGGGCTCGCCGTCAACTGGCTGATGGGGTTCGTCGCGAGCTGGCCGTCGGTGCTGCGCTGGGCGCTGAAGTGGGCCATGATGTGGATCGCCGAGACCGCGTTCCACCTGCTGGTGACGGCGCTGACGGTGCCGGTCACCATGTTCTTCGGCGCGTTCTTCCTGCCGTTCATGACCCGCAGCGTGGTGCGGCGCACCGGCGGCACCGACGTCGTGCCGCCGTCCTGGTGGCGGGCCGCCGGCGTCTGCCTGCGCCAGACGGTCATCGTGACGCTGGTGCTGCACCTCGGCTGGCTGATCTGCCTGCCGCTGCTGTTGCTGCCCGGCTTCAACGTCGCGGTCGCGCTCGGCGTCGGGCTGGTCTTCAACGGCTTCCTGGTCGGTGTGCTGGTGCTCGCTGTGCCGATGCACCACCACGGTGTCCACGGCGTGCGGCAGCAGCTGGCGTTCGCGTGGCGGCACCGGGCCTACGTCACCGGGTTCGGCATCATGAGCCTGGTCGCGCTGATCCTGCCGGTGCTGTCACTGCGCTTCCTGGTGATCGTGCCGATCCCGGAGGTCTTCGCCGCGCCCGGCGCCGTGCTGTACCTGGTGACCGCGCCGGCCGTGCTGGTCGGCGCGGTCCTGCTGCACCGCAAGATCATCTCCCCGCCGGCGCGGCCCGCGGCGGCGATGCCCGCACCGTGGGCGGATCCGGGGCTGCGGTACGGTCTGGACCATGTCGGCAGTGGCCACTTTCAACTCCCTCAAGGCAACGTCCCTCGCTGAGTTCACCCGCGACCCCGCGGCCGCGCTGGAGAAGCTCGGCACGCCGCTGGTGGTGTCCTTCGACTGGTCCGCCTACGTGATCCTGCCGGTCCTGGAGCTGCTCGGCGACCGCGGCGTCACGCTGCACTCGTCGCAGTACGACCGGCTGCTGGACGACGTGCCCGAGGACGACGACCGGTTCACGGTGCTGCTGACGCCGCAGCACCGTGAGTTCCTGCCGAGCCTCGACCCGGACGCGTTCAGCGACGCCGAGTTCCGCGACCGCTTCGCCGAGGACCGCATCGACTTCGACCCGGCCGAGGCCGGCGCCGCGGGCCGGGACGTGATCGTCCTGCTCCACGACTGCGTCGCCGAGGTCGCCGACGACGAGGTCATCGTCATCCGGATCGGCTGATGCCCCAGGGGTGATTCAGGCGAGCTTCGGCAGGACCATTTCGGCGGTGCGGCGCTCGACCTTGAGGTTGCCGGCGTCGGTGCCGGCGGAGGTGGCGTAGACGTCGACGACCTTGCCGGCGGCGTACACGTACAGGTGCCCGGCGAGTGAGTATGCGGACTCGCCGATCCCGGCGATCTGGACGGCCTCCTTGTTCTGGACGTCGAACTGCTGGCGGGTCTCCACGTCGACCGTCACGTCGAGCTGGCCGCTGCTGAGCTGCCACTGGCAGTAGCGGGCCCCGGACGAGTTGCCGCCCTCGTTGCTCATGAGCGTGACCTTCTGCCCGGTGAGGCTGTTGACCTCGGCCTTCGTCAGCAGCGTGCAGATGTCCGGTAACGTCACCGGGCCGGTGGCCTTGGCCGTGGCGGTCTTCTTCGGGGCGGGCGCGCTGGAGGCACCGGCGGATTTGCCGGCTCCGGGCGTGGCACCGCCGGGCGTCGGGGTGTCGGCGGTGCCGCCGAGCGCGCCGCACGCGGCGAGGCTCAGTGCACCGGTCAGCAGGGCGGTGGCGGCAAGGATACGGTGGCGCGGCATGACGGCTCCTCCGGGCTACGTGATCAGGTGATCTCCACCTTGACGGATCAACGACCGCTCCGCCTCCGCAGCGACGCCACCTGGCACTTTTCCGGGACCTGTCAGCCGCTGACCGCCAGCGCCCGCACGGGCCGGTGGGTGGTGAAGTCGAAGCCGACCGAGTCCTCCGCCGCGATGGTGACGCCGGTGGCGTCGAACTGCGCGGTGTAGGTGCGGGTGCACGGCTCCGCGGTCTGGCAGACGCGCAGCTCGAACGTGCCCGGGCCGCGCCAGGCGCCGGTGGTGGCGATCGGGTGCACCTCACCGTCGGACGTGGTCAGCGTCGAGGCCTGCCAGCGGCCGGGGACGCAGGCGAACCGGTGGACGCCGTGCTCGTCGTCCAGCCGGGCGACCCAGCCCTGCGCTGCGCGTTCCACGGCAAACCCCTCGATCCTGGACGGCTGGTCGATGGGCGGCCGGAAACCGCGCTGCGGCGGCGCGAGCGGGTCGGCGACGCGGAACTCGCGGCCGGGCAGGTCCGCGGCCGGTTCGGCGGTGTCGGTGAGCGCGGGGATCCGCAGCCCCTCCAGCCGCGGCGCGGCGGACGGTGCCGGCGCGGCGTCCAGCAGGTGAGTCCAGACCGCGTCCAGGACGGCCTGCATGTCCGGCGCGCCGGCGGTGACGGCGAGGACCTGGTCCTGGGCGGGCATGACGACGACGAACTGGCCGAACGCGCCGTCGCCGCGGAACCCGCCGTGCCGGCAGCGCCAGAACTGGTAGCCGTAGCCCTGCTGCCAGTCCGGCGACTCGTCCGGGTCCGCCCCCGCGTTGGGCACCTGAGCGGCGGAGGCCGCCGCGACCCATCCGGCCGGCAGCAGCTGCCGCCCCTGCCAGCGGCCGCCCTGCAGGTACAGCTGGCCGAAGGCGGCCAGGTCGGCGGTGCGCAGGCGCAGGCCCCAGCCGCCGTAGTTGACCCCGCGCGGGCAGCTGTCCCAGCTGGCGGGGCCGAAGCCGAGCGGCTCGAACAGCCGCGGCCGCAGGTAGTCCAGCACCGTCTCACCGGTCAGCCGCTGCACGATGGCGGACAGGGCATAGGTGGCGCCGCTGTTGTAGACGAACCGGGTGCCGGGCTCGTGCACGACCGGCACGCCGTGGAAGCCGCGGACCCAGTCGTCGTCGGGGTCCTCGGCCATCCGCGGGGCGGCCTCGGCGTCGTGACCCGTGGTCATCGTCAGCAGGTGCCGGACCCGCATCCCGCGCAGGTCCCCGCCGCCCGGCAGGTGGTCGGCGACGAGGTCGTCGACGCTCAGCCGCCCGTCGGCGACGGCGAACCCCACGGCGGTCGAGGTGAAGCTCTTGCTCAGCGAGTACAGGGTGTGCGGGGTGTCCGGCTCATATGGATGCCACCAGCCCTCCGCGACGGTCTCGCCGTGGCGCAACAGCACGAAGCCGTGCAGCCCGAGCTTCTCCACGGCGGCGACGAACCCTTCCACAGACGCATCCATGCCGGCAGCCTACGATGATCGCTGATGCGACGGGTGACGGTGCGGCGCGACGACGTGACGATCTCGGCGCTCACCGGCGGGTCCGGCCCGCCGGTGGTGCTGTTGCACGGCCTGGCCGGCAGCGCCGACGAGCTGGTGCCGACCGCCGCGGGGCTGCTCGACTCGCACACGGTCGTCGTGCCGGACCAGCGCGGGCACGGGCACTCGACGCGGCGGCCCGCGGACGTGTCGCGGCGCGCGTATGTCGACGACGTCCTCGCCGTCCTGGACGTCCTGACGGCCGCCCCCGCCGTCCTGGTCGGGCAGTCGATGGGGGCGCACACCGCGATGCTCGTCGCCGCCCGGCATCCGTCCCGGGTCCGCGGCCTCGTCATGCTGGAGGGCGGGGTCGGCGGCGACGACGGGGACTACCCGAGCCGGCTCGAGGCGTGGTTCGCGTCGTGGCCGGTGCCGTTCCCGTCCCGGGAGGCGGCGGTCACGTTCCTCGGCGGACGGTCCCTGGCGCAGGCGTGGGCGGCGGACCTGGAGGAGCGCGACGGCGGGCTGTGGCCCCGGTTCGACGGCGCGGTGATGACCGCGGCGATCCGGGGCGTCGCGGACGTGGCGCGGTGGGACGAGTGGGCCGCGGTGCGCGCGCCGGCGCTGCTGGTGCGCGGCGCGGAGGGCACCGGGCCGGCCGGCGAGGTCGAGCGGATGCTGGCGCTGCGGCCCGGCACCGCGCACGTCGTCGTGCCGGACGCGGGCCACGACGTACACCTGGACCAGCCCGACGCATGGCTCGCGGTGCTGCGCGACTTCCTGCGCGACCCCGCACGGTGACGATGCCGCCCACCGACAGCGGGTGGGTCGTCAAGGCGTAGGTCACCGACCCGGCCGGCAACCCGGTGACGCGCATCCAGCAGCGCTGACGGCTCAGCCGAGTGCGGCCACCGTCTTCGGCAGCGTCGCCTTGCCCACGTCGCCGACCCGGGTCTGCAGGTCCTTGATCTGGGCGTCGGTGAAGGTCTTGCCGGTGCCGCCGGGGCTGACGACCAGGGTGAGGTTGAGGACCAAATTCGACACGACGCCGACGAACGTGGCCGTCACCACGGACTGCTGCTGCTTGTCGACGTAGGTGAACGCCTGCTCGCCGACGCCCTGGAGGTCGGTGACGGCGCTGTTGAGGCGGGCGGAGTCGTGCATCTGCTTGGCGACGGCGGCGCCTGAGGACAGGTCCGCGTAGACGCTGGCGATGCTCACCACCGAGGCGGTCGAGATGTCGGTGCCCGACTTGTGCAGGCGGCTCACCGTGCAGGAGGCGGTGCCGACGAACGTGTTGAGGTTGCGCGACGGGGTCGGGTCGCCGGCCGGGTCCTCGTAGGAGCTGCTGATCGGGCTCATGTCGATCGTGCCGCAGATGTTCTCGGGCAGTTTCGTGACCTGGAACCGGCCCGGTCCGCTGGACGTGCGGGCCGCGCCCGACGCGCCCGAGCCGTTCGGCCCGACCGTGGTGCCGTTGTTCAGCAACAGGTAGGCACCGACGCCGGCGGCGCCGAGGAGCACCACGACCACCACCACGACGGCGGCCACCGCGATCCCCGCGCCACCGCCGCCGCCCCGCCGCTGCGGCGGGGGTGGTGGCGTCCAGGTGGGTGCGGCCGGGCCGCCGGTCGCCGGCGGTCGCGGGCCACCGGGCACCGCCGACACCGGCGTCGCCCCGTACGGGGTGGCGGACACCGGCATCGGCGCGGGGCGGAACCCGCCGGCCACGGTCGACTCGGGGATCGCCGCCGCGGGCATCCCGCCGGTGTAGGCGCCGGTGTCGTAGATCCCCGCCGGTGCTCCGGAGAACGGCGACGCCGAGACGGGCGCCCCGGACTGCGGGCGACCGGGCGGGAACCCACCCGGGACCGGCGCCTCGGACTGCGGGCGACCGGGCGGGAACCCACCCGGGACCGGTGAGTTCGGCGCGGCCGGGCCGTACGGCGACTGCGGGGCCGAGGGGCCGAACGACGGCGGGCCGGAGACGACCATGGGCGTGGTCTGTGCACCGGAGGACGGTGTCCCGGAGACCGGAGCCGTGGCCGGCGCGCCGGTCGCGTACAGGGCGCCCTCCGCGACGACCAGCTCCGGCTGCTCCGCGACGACCGGCGCGATCCCGATCGACTCGTGCAGCATCGTCGCGACCAGCGGGATGCGGCTGGAGCCGCCGACCAGGAACAGCCCGGCGATCGACGACGGTGGCACGGCCGCCTCGGTGAGCAGCGCGCGGGTCATCGAGACCGTCTGGCGCAGCACCGGCCGCATCAGGCCCTCCAGCTGCTCCCGGCCGAGCGGCACCTCCTTGCCCAGCGCCGGGACCATGACGACGGTGCCGCTGGCCCGCGACAGCATCTCCTTCGCGGAGCGCACGTCGTCCCACAGCTGCCGGCGGGTGGTCGCGTCGGTCCACAGCGCCCCGTAGGTCGCCTGCAGGAACGCGACGACCGTGGCGTCCACGTCCAGGCCGCCGACGTCGTTGAGCCCATCCGAGGCGACCGGGTCGAAGCCGTGCGGCGCCCGCCGGAGCACGGTGACGTCACAGGTGCCGGCGCCCAGGTCGTACACCACGACACAGGCACCGACGGGAAGCTCGGCGCCCCGGGTCGAGGCGAGATAGGTGGCCGCGCCGACGGGCTCGGCGACCAGGTCGACCTCGGCGAACCCCGCCTGCCGGGCCGCGTCGACGAGCACGGCCCGCCGGCCGGTGCCCCAGTTCGCCGGGTGGGTCAGGGTGACGGCGCCGACCGGGCCGGCGACCCGGGCCGCCTCGGTCGCCACCCGCTGCAGGACGGACGCGACCAGGTCCCGGACCCCGACCTCGGTGGCGCCGAGCAGAACGCTGGTCTCGTCGATGCGGCGCTTCGGGTTGGGTTCGAGGCGTTCGGGGGCGCTGCGGGCCAGGTGCGCGGCGTCGCGGCCGGTGTGCAGGCGGCCGTCGGGGCCGAGCAGGACCGCGGAGGACAGCAGCGGCGAGCCGTCGAACAGCAGCGGCTGGACCCGCCCGTCGGGGCGGCGCAGCATCGCGATCGTCGTGGACGTGCCGAAGTCGACGCCGAGCCGAAAACCTGTCACGGTCGGCGAGCCTAGTACCTACCAGCCGAGAGTCCCCGGCCCGCCCTTGACGGGGCCGGTGATGTCGCTGGTGAGCCAGCCGCCGTAGAAGTCGCCGGGCTGGGCGGTGACCGTCTCGCCGTCGACCGTGCACTCGTCGAACTTCGACGGGTAGAACGCGAGCAGGCCGCGCAGCGCCTCGTATCCCGGGGTGGGGTCCTCGTAGGACCACGCCGCGGCCGGGACGCCGGCCACGTCCCAGTAGGTGGCGACGCCCTTGAACTCGCAGAACGTCTGCCGCTGGGTCCGGTGCAGCGGCGCGGCCACGTCGGCCGGCGGCAGGTAGTAGACCGGCGGGTGCGACGTCTCGAGGACCCGCGCCGCCCGGCGCGTGTCGGCGACGACCTGCCCGGCGTGCCGGATCACGACATGCCGGGCGGTCGGCTCCACGCTGGGCGGCCGCGGATAATCCCACACCGACTCGGTCATACCGCCCAGCCTACGGCGTCCTTGCCACGGTGTTACAGCGCGACGACGTCCACGTAGGCGAGCTTGTTGTTGCTCGCGCCCGTGCCGTCGGCGACGGTGAGGCGGCGGCGTTGTCGGTGGCCCACCCGTACACCCGACCGCGGCGAGCCTATGCGGACTGCGACGGATGTCAATGTCGTGGGCGGCGGGGTAAAGGTGTGGCAGCCGCGGCGGCCGGGCCGTACCGTGGCGGGATGCCGGCGATCGAGCTGCTCCGGGAGCTCAACAACGAGCTGTGGCGGCCGTTCCGGGCGGCCTACCGGGCCCGCGACGCGGCGGCGTTCCTCGCCCTGCACGCGCCCGATGCCATCCGCGCCAGCGGCACCAACGGCACGGTGCACGGGCTGAGCGACTACGCGGCGCAGGTCGAGCCGTGGTTCGCCGGGCTGGCCGCCCGCAACGACGCCGCCGACATCGCCTTCCGGTTCACCGAGCGGGTCGCCGCGGCCGACCTGGCGAGCGAGCGCGGCGTCTACCGCATCGTCATCGAGCCCGTCGGCGCCGACCGGCTGGTGTTCCACGGGCGGTTCCACACGTTCGCCCGCAAGGTCGACGGGCGCTGGCGGATCGCCGTGGACTACGACACCACCGACGGCGGGGCCGTCACCGCCGCCACGTTCGAGGCGGCCGCGGCACTCGAGGACGTCGAGCGGTTCGCCGGCTAGCAACCCCCGGACATGGCGAAGGCCGGTCACCGATGCGGTGGCCGGCCTCACGCCAGGGGCAGGGTGGTGCGGGTGGGTTACGCCGAGACGGCGTTGATCTCGGTCGCCGAGGCGAACGCGGTGTCGAGCTGGTGGTGCAGCGCGTCGAGCTCGCTCCACTCCGCGGCGTGGTACTGCTCGGAGCCCTCGGCGGCGAAGACGTGGTCGGTCTCGGCCTCGCTGTGGTCGTAGCTGGTGTAGTCCGACTCCTCGTAGTGCTCACCCGACGGGTTGCTGTACTCGACGTGGTGGCCCTGGTCGAAGCTGGTGTTCTCGGCGGAGGCGTGGTCGGCCTCGTAGACGCCGTACTGGGAGGCGTAGTCCTGCTCGCTGCCGGAGGCCTGGTGCAGCTGGTCGAGCTGCTCGTGCTCCTGACCCGCCTCGTAATGCCCGTAGCTGTCGCCGCCGTCGTACCCGGTGTCGCCGTACTCGCTCATCGCTGTCTCCCTGGAATGTTGTCCTGCTGGTGAATACGAAGGTAGGCAACCGCGGACTCAGGCAAATCCCGGAATCGTGCCACCACCGGCGCCGGGCGCGAACCGCAGCGCCAGCAGGCCGCGGGCGTGCCCGACCAGCAGCAGGTCGCCCACCGCGAGCAGGCAACGGGGCTCGGAGTCCAGGGCAAGCACGGCGGCCGCGCCCAGGTGCGGCGCCCACACCCGCAGCCCGCAGTCGGCCCGGCCGGCCGTCACGACCAGGATCCCGCCGTCCCACGGCAGCGCCGCCACGGCGACGACGTCGCGGTGCCCCGGATCCGGTGGCAGCGGGTCGGCGAGCCGCACGTCGAACGTCTCCCACAGCGACACGCCGCCGTCGCGGTCCGCGAACAGCACCGGGCCGCGGAACCCGAGGCGCTCCGGCGACGCGACGGCCGCGACCAGTTCCGCGTGGCCGACGGCGCGCAGCTTGGCCGCGCCCGGGCGGCCGGTGGTCGCGGTGCCCATGACGGCGGCGGAGGACCAGACGTCCACGGCGTGGCCGCCGCGCAGAGCGACGAGGTCGGCGCCGCCGTCGTGCGGGACGGCGGCGAGCGCGACGGTGGTCGAGCCGGGGTGGCGGAACGCCGCCGCGACCCTTGTCCTGGTTGCCGGGTTCCACAGGTGTACGACGCCGTCCCCGGTTGCCGCCGCGACGACGGTGCGACCGTCCCAGAGTCCGGCGAGCGGTTCGACGGCGCGCGGGTTCGGCTCGGCCGGCATCGGCACCGCCGCGAGCGCGAGGACCGGCCCACCGGCGGCCACCGCCGAGCTGCCGGTGCCGTCCCACCAGTGCAGGTGCTCGCCGGCGGCGGCGGCGACCGCGGTCGACCCGTCGGGCAGTGGCGCGGCGGCCAGGGCGGTGACCGGTGCGGCGGCGTCGAACAGCGCCGCGGCGGAGGCTCCGGTGCGCGGCTCGACCAGGTGCACCGACCGGCCGCGGGCGACGGCGACGCGGTCCGGGGCGCCGGCGGCGAGGGCGGTGACGGCGGGCCCGCCGGCCTGCCACACCCGCTCGACGGTGACGTCGAGCCGCCCGGGCGCGAACCCGGGTGCGGGCCGGAACCCGCCGTCCGCGGTCGCGACGGTCGCCGGATCGACCTCGCCCTCGTCGCTCTCGTCGCCGTCCACCTCGCTCTCGTCGCTCTCGTCGCCGTCCACCTCGTCGTCGTCGGCCTCGTCGTCGTCCACTTCGTCGCCGTCCCCGTCGCCGTCCCTGTCTTCGTCCCCGTCGCCGTCCCTGTCGTCGTCCACATAGGACGGTTCGCCGTACGCGGCCCAGACCGGGACGACCTCCTCGCACCCGGGGCAGCGGTAGTGCCCGGTCAGGCGGGTCAGGGTCCTCGCCCAGGCCGGATCCGCCGCGACCATGCCGGCAACCAGCGCCCAGACGGGCGGGGGCGGGGCGTCCACCGGTACACCGGCCGCAGCGACGACCCGGGCGACCCGGAGGAACCCGTCCCAGCCCGGCCCGAGCGCCGCCGACCGCTCGGCCTCCCCGATCGCGTCCGCGACCCGCTGCCAGGGCGTGCCGGGGACGGGCGGGGCGTCGTACGCAGGCGGCGGGCCGGGCGGCATGACGGGGTCGCCGAACCCGTCGAGCTCGACCTCGGTCTCGCACCGCGGGCACGTCAGGGGCACGTAGCCGGCGCTGCGGTCCGGAAACTTCCACAGCGCGGTGCCGACCGGATGCCCGGCGAGCGCCACGCACGCCAGGGCGAAGTAGCTGAGCTCCTCGGCGCCGCCGCCCGGCCGGAAGTCACGCGGTGCCGCGGCCGCCGCGGTCCGCAGCGCCGCGTCGAGCGCCGCCTGCAGCCCCGGCGGCACCGGCTCGGGGAACTCGTCGGCGCCGGCCGCGACCAGGAACCCCAGCTCGGTCCACAGGTCCCGCCGCTCGTCGCCGGACAGGTGCGGCGCGAGGTCGACCAGGTGAGGGATCGCCGCCGACGTCACCGCGTACACCGAACCCTGGTGCAGGATCTCGTCCTGCAGCGCCTTCCACGCGTCGCCGAGCCGCCGCGCCGCGACCACCTCCCGCAGCCGGGCGACCGCTTCGCCGGCGGAATAGCACGCGGACAGGTCCAGCCACAGGGGGACTGTCGAGCGGCAGCTTCTCGGCCATCGTCGAACACTACCGACGGTCGTAGGATCGGAAGGTGGCACGGGTCGAGGTCGAGATGATGACTGGTCAGCACAACTACGCCGTGTTACGACTGCCCGGCCGTCGCTTCCCGGGGGTGCTGGTGCAGGGCGACTCGCTGTCCGCGCTCAACGACGAGGCCCAGCGGGCCCTCGCGCTGCTGCAGGCCGGCGACACCGCCGCCGCGGAGGAGGAGCTGACCTACGTGGCCAACCACCTCGCCAGCCTGATCGCCGGCTACGTGCGGGTCCTGGACGGCGCCGGCATGCCCCTGCCGTTCCAGCGCCCCGCATGAAGGACGCGGAGGCGGCGGCCGTCGACCGGCTGCGGCCGATCTGCCTCGGCCTGCCGGAGGCATACGAGGAGCCCGCGTGGGTCGGCACGCGGTGGCGGATCCGCAAGCGGACCTTCGCGCACGTGCTCGTCGTCGACCCCGCCCACCAGGCCGCGTACGCGCGGGCCGCCGGCACGTCCGGGCCGGTCTGCGTCCTGACGTTCCGGGTGCCGGGCGACGAGATCGCCGCGCTGCTCGCCGGCGGCCACCCGTTCCACAAGGCGTCCTGGGGCGTCGACGTCGTCGTCATGGTCCTCGACGACGACGCCGACTGGCAGGAGATCACCGAACTGATCACGGACAGTTATCGGGTCCTGGCCCCGAAGCGGCTCGCGGCGCTGCTCGACTGACGGTCAGACCCGGCGGATCGTCTCGGCGTCCGGGGCGCCCTCGAAGAACCGGTCGATGACCCGGGCGAACACCAACTCCTGCGGCGCGGCCAGCTGGAACAGCGTCATCGACGAGCGCAGCTTCATCGCGTCGATGTCGCCGAGGACCTGCCGGGCCGTCGCCTCGGTGTTGCCGAGCATCGCCTCGGCGCACTCGTGCAGGCGCGGGCCGAGGACCGGATGCTGCAGGTAGGCGCGGGCCTCGTCCAGCGACGAGATCGCGAACCGTTGTGCCGCGTAGCTCGAGCCGAGGCCGGCCACCTGCGGAAACACGAACCACATCCAGTGGCTGCGCTTCCGGCCGCGGCGCAGCTCGTCGATCGCGTCGTCGTAGATGTCCTCCTGGGCGGTGACGAACCTGGCGAGGTCGTAGGGGTCGTCCATACCGGAAATTGTCGTACCCGGCGGGCATGATGCGTGCGACGGGGAGGGGGATTTCGATGATGGTGCATGTGGCGAGCCGGCGGCGGGGGCAGGCGTCGCTGGCGGCGGCGTTCCCGGGTGCGACGGTGCTGGACGTGACGTCCCGGGGGCCGCAGCCGTGGGTGCGGCTGAGCCCGTTCTATCCGCACGGCGGCATCCCGGTGCCGTTCAGCCCCGGTGTGGTGGGGCAGTCGGTCGAGGGGATCTGGCAGGCGCTGAAGGTGTTCGACACCGCCGGCGTCGATCCGGCGAAGCTCACGGCGACGGGCATGACCGGGCTCAAGCGGACGGTCCGCCGGTTCGGGCCGGTCCTCGGTCACCGGCAGGGCCTGACCGGCGACGCGCTGCTGGACTATGAGACCGCCCGCCGCCAGATCTACCTGCCGGTGTATCGGTGGGTGCTGGAGCACCGGGCCGCCGAGCAGGTCGACGCACTGCGGCAGCTCGCCGCCGGCGGTGACCTCGTGCTGCTCGACTACACCACCAACGGTGACGTCACGGACCTGGCGACCCCGCTGTCGCACGCGGCGCTGGTCCGCCGCCACCTGCTGGCCGACTGGCCGGACTGACTGGCGGGACTGGCGGGCGTTCGCCGTTCATGCCCGGACACCACAAGGTCAGTGCTTCACTACGGAGAGTAGCGAAGTGTGCCGTCTCTGGAGGTTAGGCCGTGGACATCCCAGGACCGTCGACCCGCCGCACCGCTCTGCGCCTCGGGCTGCTTGCCGGGGTCGGAGCGTTTGCCGCCGCATGCGGCTCGAAGACCGAGGACCACACCGTCGGCGAGGCGCCGAGCTCGGCGGCACCGTCGGAGCCGACCGTCACCAACCCGGCCGAGGCCCTCGAGCGGCTCAAGGCCGGCGGCGAGCGGTTCGCCTCCGGCGGTGTGCGCCGCCCCGACCAGGACACCACCTACCGGGCCACGCTCGCGGCGGGGCAGCATCCGTTTGCCTGCATCCTGTCGTGCGTCGACTCCCGGGTGCCCCCGGAGATCGTCTTCGACCAGGGCCTCGGCGACCTGTTCGTGACCCGCACCGCCGGGCAGGTCGTCGACCACGCCGTGCTGGGCAGCATCCAGTATGGCGTCGCGGAGCTGAAGATCCCGCTGCTGGTCGTGGTCGGCCACGAGAAGTGCGGCGCCGTGAAGGCCACCGTCGAGGCGGTGGAGAAGAACTCCGCACCCAGCGGCACCGACATCGACTCCCTCGTCACCGCGATCAAACCTGCCGTGACGAAGGCGGAGGAGGAGAAGGCGACCGACATGGTCGACGCCGCCGTGCGCCACAACGTCAGCAACATCGTCGCCGACCTGGGCACGAAGGCGATTCTCTCCGCCGCCGTCACGGCCGGCACCCTGAAGATCGTGGGTGCCCGCTATGACCTGGACACCGGCGAGGTCGAGTGGCTGTGAGGTGTGGAGTCGCCCCATTGGGGTAGTGCCCGGCCTGCCGCGCCCCACCGGGGGGCGCCTTGGGGCGGAGGTCGGGTATGCCCGGACCGTTTGGTGTCGCGTCGGAGGTCGGCCGGCTACGCAAAGTGATCGTCCACCGGCCCGACCTGAGCCTGCGGCGGCTGACTCCGAACAACCGCGAGGAACTGCTCTTCGACGACCTGCCGTGGGTGAGCCGCGCGCAGGCGGAGCACGACGAGTTCGTCGCGATGCTGCGCGGCCACGGCGTCGAGGTGTATTACCACCAGACCCTGCTCGCCGAGGCGTTGCAGGACCCGCTGGCCCGCCGGCACGCGGTCGAGCGCGCCGTCACGCACCTGTCGGTCGGCCCGGCGCTGCTCGACCCGGTCCGCGAGGAGCTGGCCGGATGGGACGGCGAGACCCTCGCCCGGCACCTCATCGGCGGCCTCACCAAGGCCGAGTTCTTCGACCTGGTCCGCGGGCACCGCGCCGACCTCGACCGCCGGTCGCTGGTCGCGGCGCTCGCGCAGCCGCGGGCGTTCATCCTGCCGCCGCTGCCGAACTCGCTGTATCAGCGCGACCCGTCCGCGTGGCTGTACGGCGGCGTGTCGCTCAACCCGCTGTTCTTCCACGCCCGCCGGCTGGAGACGATCAACCAGAGCATCATCTACCACCATCATCCGATGTTCGCCGGCGCCGACTTCCAGTACTGGTACCCGCCGATGGGCGACGACGGCAGCTTCGACGAGGAGGACTTCGGCCGCGCCTGCCTCGAAGGCGGCGACATGATGCCGATCGGCAACGGCGCCGTCGCCGTCGGGGTCAGCGAACGCACCAGCCCGCACATGGTCGAGCACCTCGCGGTCGCCCTGTTCGCGCAGGACGCCGCCAGCCGGGTGATCGCCGTGCAGATCCCGCCGAGCCGCTCGTACATGCATCTGGACACCGTCTTCACGCTCGTGGACCGGGACAAGGCGACCGGCTACCCGCCCGTGGTCGAGGGCGCCACCGCGTTCACGCTCTTCCCCGGCGAGCGCCCCGGCACCCTTGAGGTGCGCCGCGACAAGGGGCTCGTCGCCGCGTTCGAGGACGCGCTCGGCATCGGCCACCTCGACGTCATCCCGACCGGCGGCGACGCCGACCAGCGGGCCCGTGAGCAGTGGGACAGCGGCTGCAACTTCGTCGCCATCGAACCCGGCGTCGTCGTGGGGTACCACAAGAACGAGTACACCAACCGCAACCTGCGCGACCACGGCGTCCAGGTCGTCGAGATCGAGGGGTTCGAGCTCGGCAAGGGCCGCGGCGGCGGGCACTGCATGACGTGTCCCGTTCTCCGCGACGGGCTGTGATTGCACGCCGATGTCCAATGTGGACCAGGCGGTCCTCATGCTGCTGGCCCTCGTCGGCCTTTACAGCCCGGTCGCCGCCGTGTCGTCGTACATCCCGCTGGTGCAGCCCGTCGACACCCGCCAGCATCCCCGGCTCGCGCTCGGCCTGTTCGTCAACGTCGCCGCGATCGCCGTCGTCACGATCCTCGTCGGTGAGCCGCTGCTGGAACTGCTCGGCCTCACCACCGCCGCGCTCTCCGCGACCGGTGGCATCGCCCTGATGATCGCCGCCGTGCCGATGATGCTCGGCAAGAACGATGACCCCGGGTCCAAGCCCACCGACGCGGCGATCGCCCCGCCGTCGACGTCGTGGCGTTCGGTGGTCTTCATGCCGCTCACCTTCCCCCTCACCGTCGGCGGCGCGACGATCGCCGTCCTGATCAGCTTCCGCGCCCTGGTCGACAGCGTCGCCGGGGTCCTCGCCCTGACCATCGCCGCCCTGATCCACGCCGCGATCACCGGCGCCTGCGTGTACGTCGCGGGCCAGGCGGGCCGCCGCCTGTCCGACCGCGCCCGCATGATCCTGGACCGGGTCGCCGGCATCCTGCTCACGGCGATC
Source organism: Dactylosporangium sp. NPDC049525 (assembly GCF_040676755.1). Lineage (NCBI taxonomy): Bacteria > Bacillati > Actinomycetota > Actinomycetes > Micromonosporales > Micromonosporaceae > Dactylosporangium > Dactylosporangium sp. NPDC049525. The sequence goes on from NZ_JBFAPO010000085.1 coordinate 14,889, forward strand.
GCCGCGACCCTCCTGGCCAGCGGCTTCACCCGCCTCGCCGTCGACGTCCTCACCGCGATGCACCACATCCGCTGACCCGCCCGCTGCCGGCGTGTGTCGGCACCGGGCGGGCGCGTTGGCTGAGCGGTGCGGCGTGCGTCAGCGGCCGCGGCGGGTGAGCCAGTCGCGGTAGGTGGTCGGGGCGATGACGGCGTCGCCCCTGGCGATCAGGGCATCACCCGGCACCGCGGCGAACATGCCGGCGTTGGCGTCGGTCACGACCTTGCGATCGTCGTGGTGCGCGGCCAGGGTGATCCGGCCCAGTTCGTCGAGCGCGAAGACCTCGGGCCCGGCAACGTCGCGGGTCCCCCGCAGCGGCGCGCCCGCGCTCACGTCGGCCACGGCGCGGGCGACGTCGGCGGCGGCCATCGGCTGGACGAGGGTGGCGGGCAGGTGGACGGTGTGCTCGTCGGAGGTCCAGGACAGCACCTGGTCGACGAACTCGAAGAACTGGGTGGCGCGGACGATCGAGTACGGCACCGGGCCGGCCTTGAGCAGGTCCTCCTGCAGCACCTTGGCCTGGTAGTACGCGAGGTCCGGCACCCGGTCGGCGCCGACGATCGACAGGATGACCGCGTGGCCGACGTTTGCGTCGCCGGCGGCCGTGAGGAGGTTGTCCATGCTCGTGCGGAAGAACGCCGGTGACGCGTCGTCGAACGTCGGCGAGTTCGACAGGTTGACCACGACGTCGGCACCGCGGACGGCGTCGGCGACGCCCTGACCGCTGAGCAGGTCCAGCCCCGTGGACGGCGAGTGCGGCACCGCCTCGTGCCCGGCCGCGTCGAGCATCTTGACCACCTGCGACCCGATGAGACCGGTCCCACCGACGACGGCGATCCTCATGCGCCCGCCCCCTGCGCCTTGCGGAGGTGCGCACGCTGGGCCAGTTCGTCCTCGTCGACGAGGGTGAGCATCGGCTTGTCCGGCTCGCAGAGCATGGTGACCGTGAACCGCACCGGGACGTCGGCGAGATTGTTGCCGTCCTGGTAGTGGATGACGTCGCCGCCCGGCTCCCAGAACGCCTCACCGGCCCGCACGACCCTGGGCGGCTCACCCTCGATCTCGAACACCATCTCGCCGTCCAGCACGTAGCCGAATGCCGGGCCCGTGTGCCGGTGCGGGGGCGCGCCGGGGTCGCCGGGCGGGTACTCCACGACGACGGTCATCGCGTGTGCGCCTGCGGGGACGTGCGGAGGCATGATCTCCTGGAGCACGGTGATTGCCGACTGCCACGCGTCCGATTGGTGCCGCGGGCCGGTGTCCCTCGATTTGATCTTCTGCATGCGATGCCGACTACCCGGCTCCGGCGCGATCACACCCCGTGGCGGGCCGCGAAAGCCATTGTCGCTGGTCGATGGAAATCGATAGTGTGGCGGTGCATCGACGAGGGGGTGTCATGGCGCAGCCCGAACCACCAGCGATCCAGCCCGAAGAACCGGCAAGCCGGCCTGACGGGCCGGCCGTCCAGCCTGAAGGGGAAGCACGGCCAGGGGAAGAACGGCCGGGGGAAGTACGGTCGGCAGGCGAAGCGCCGCCGCCCGGGGGCTCGCGCCGTCTGCTCGTCATCGGGCTCGCCGCCGTCCTCGCGGTGCTGCTGGTCGGCGCCGGCGTCACGGCGTTCGTGCTGGCGAACCGGCCCGACAAGCCGACCGAGGTCGTCGACGCGTACCTGCGCGCGATGCGGGACGGCGACATCGACGCGGCCGTGGCGCGCTGGAACGACCTCGAACCCGTCCGGGCCGGCGGGCCCGGCCTGCGCCAGCGGGTCCGCACCTATCTGGAGCAGCACCGCGACGCCTACCGCAAGGCGCTCAGCGGGCGGAAGTGGACGTCGGAGGCGTACCAGGCGCGGCTCGGCACCGGGGTCAACGTGAAGGTCGGCTCGGCCACCGCCACGTACCTGCTGCTCGGCAGCGACGACGAGGGCTGGGAGATCATGCTCGGCCCCGAGGACACGCTCGGCCGCCCGAGCGCCGACGGCAACCCGCTGCTCACCGCGGCCTGAGCTGCTCACCGCGGCCTGATCCGGATAGCCGTCTGCGAGAGGGTGAGGTCGGTCGTCGACGGGCGAGTTAGCGTCGGTCGTGGCTCCTTCGGAAAGGATCTGTGATGTCCTCGACCGCCACCGTTGTTGCCATCGTCATCATCGTCCTTGCGATTGTCGCGATCGCGGCCGTCGCCATCAGCCGGCACCGCCGGACCGAGGCGTTGCGGCGCCGGTTCGGACCCGAATATGAGCGGGCGGTCGGCGAGCAGCACAGCCGCCGCGCGGCCGAACGCGACCTGCAGGACCGCGAGCGCCGCCACGCCGAGTTGGAGCTCAAGGAGCTCGATCCGCGGCAGCGGCAGCGGTACGCCGAGCAGTGGGAACGCATGCAGGCACACTTCGTGGAGGAGCCCGAGGCCGCGACGCGGGAGGCCGACGAGCTCGTGACGAAGGTGATGGGCGAGCGTGGGTACCCCGTCGACGACTTCGACACCCGCGTGCAGGACCTCAGCGTCGACCATGCCGAGACGATCGGCCACTACCGCGACGCACACGAGATCAACAAGGTGAACGAGCGTGGGCAGGCGTCGACGGAGCAGCTCCGCCAGGCGCTGATGCACTACCGCTCGCTGTTCGCCGAACTCCTCGGCGACACGGGTGGCGGCCGGCCGACCCCGCGGCACGGCTGACGAAGGCAACAGCACTCTCAGGAAGGCGCGATCGCGATGCGTGACAACAGCCCGATCGACCCGGCCGGAACCCAGCAGACGTCCCAGGTGCCCTACTGGTCAGGGGAGACGCAGCCCCAGGCGCCGTCAGGGCAGCCGCGGCCGCAGGCGCCGCAGACCGCAGAACCCACCGCTGCCACTGAACCCGTCCGGGCCGGCGGCACCGACATACCGACGACGCAGTCGGCGACCGAGCAGGCCCAGACCCAGGCGCGGCCGTCCACCACGCAGGAGCAGGGCACCGCGGGGGATCAGAGGATCGCGGGGGAGCAGGGGATCACGCGGGAGCAGGGGATCTGGGACGCCGCCAAGGCCGACGAGTTCCGGAACCGCTGGCACGAGGTGCAGACCCACTTCGTCGAGGACCCGCGCGGCAGCGTCACCGAGGCGCGCCAGCTGGTCGACGAGGCGGTGCAGTCCCTCGCCGACAACGTCCACCAGCGCGAGGAGCAGCTGGAACACGCCGGCGCGCGCTCGTCGGACAGCACCGAGGGCATGCGCGACACCGTGCTGCAGTATCACCAGTTGCTCGACCGGCTGCTCGCCGTCTGACGACGCGACGCTGCCCGGCGGCGGTCACCGACCGCAGGCCGGGCAGCCGTCCGCCGCGGCCGCCGCCAAGAGCAGCCCGGCGGACTGGACTGCGCCGAGCAGCGGGCGGGAGAACTCGTGCCGGTCCGAAGGTGTCTTCGCTACGAAGCTATGCCGGCGCGGAGTTCGGCGACCGCCGTCTCCAGGGCCGCGTCGACGCCGTGCTGGAGCATCCGGACGTAGGTCGCGTCGCCGGCCGCCGCCGCCCGCCGGATGCCCCGTGCCTCGGCGGCCACCCGGTCCCGGACCAGCTCGACGAACGCGCCGGCCGGGCCCGCCCAGCCGTAGGCGTCCAGAAACAGCCGGAGCCGCCGGGGCCGGTCGGCGAACGCCGTGAAGCCCTCGGCCGCCACGACCTGCCGCGCGTGCAATGGCACCCAGCCGAACGCGGTGAACGCCAGGTCCGCCTCGGCCGTCGCCGGCGCGGCGAGATCCCAGTCGAAGAACCCGGTGAGGCGCCCGCCGGCCCACGCGGCGTTGTACGGTGCGGCGTCGTTGTGCCCGACGATCAGCCCGGGTCGCCACGCCGAGCCGTTGCGCCAGCGCGCCCCGACCGGCGGCACGAAGGTCGCGACGGCGGCGTGGAAGTCCCGCAGCCAGCCGGCGACCTGGCCCAGCGCGTCGTCGCTGTGCACCCACGCCGGCCACGGGCGCGCCGTCCCGACCACCGCGCCGGGCAGGAACGACAGCACCTCCCGGCCCTGCTCGTCGAGGCCCAGCGCGCGCGGCGCCCGGTCGAAGCCGACCGCCTCGAGGTGCCGCAGCAGCGCGTGCACCGCGGGCGTCCACGGCCCCGGCGCGCGGCGCACGGTGTCGCCGACGCGGACCGCGCCGCCGTCGAACCCGCCGGCCAGCCGGTGCTCGCCGGTCACTGCTGCCGGCGCTCGCGCAGCAGCTTGGCGATGTCGGCGGCGAGCTCGGTGGTGGCTTCGATCTCGGCCTTGCGGATCGAGACGCTCTCGACGTTGAAGCCATACGGCATGCCCAGGTGCGCACAGAAGTCGGCGAGGTCGCGGGCGATCGCCATGGCCTGCCGGTAGGACTCGGCGAGCGGGTCGTTGGCATGCCGGATCGAATTCTCCAGCCAGCGTGGCACCTCCACGCCGAGCCAGCGGACGAACTCGAGCGTTTTCAGCGAACCGCACAGCGACAGCGTGAAGATGACGGTCCGCGGTGCCGTGCCGCGCGACCGGCACTCGTAGACGTAGTCGGAGATGAGGTTCTTCGTGTCGTTCACGTTGTACACCACCTGGGAGACGAAGAACGTGCAGCCCCGCTCCTGCTTCGCCAGCATGCGCAGGTGCTCGTCGCCGCCGCGGGTGTGCCGCTCGCCGATGACCACCCCGCCCAGCGGCAGCTCGGGACGAACCTCCTGGCGCACGGCGTGGGCGCGGCGGATGTCCGTGCGCACCGACTTGTCGCCCGAGGAGGCGCCGACGAAGACCCCGAGCACCCGCTCCGGGTCGGCGTGCCGCAGCCAGTCGGCCAGGTCCTTCTCGTCATACTTGCCGACACAGCGGTAGATGACCGCCGGACGGTCCCAGCCGCCGAGATGCTCCGCGTGATACTCGGCCGGGTCCATGGTGGGCAGATACGGAAACGGCCGCTCGTCAGGGTTTCGGTCGGACTCGTCGTCGATGTCATACAGGATCAGCCCGTCCACGTCGAGCGGGGCAAGCCGCTCCAGCGTGACCGCGGCGATCTCCTTGATGCGTTCGGGCGTCGCATTGCGCCGCGGCGGCGTCAGGCTGAACAGCAGCACGCCCGGCCGCGCCTCGGCAAGCATGCGCTGCAGCCCGGGCCGCGCCCCGGCGAAATCCCCATCGCTCATGCGACCACCTTACGAGCGGCCACTCAATCGGGGATCGAGAATGTGTCCTGCCCCACCCGCGGCTCGGGCGGACCCGTCAGCGCGCGCCGAACAGGACCGCCGCGGCGCATCACACCGTGCGGATGAGGGCGCAGAGCTCATCGCGGACTCCAGGCCACCGCTCGGCCAGGGCGATCCTCGCCGGTCTGACGAACGCGTCGGCCAGCCGCCGCAGTACCAACGCGACCGCCGCCTGCCGCAGCGCCTCGGGACCGCCGCGGAGCCTGGCGTCAAGGTCCGGGTCGTCGTGGCCGAACTCGCCCGGAGCGCTGGGATCGTCGGGGATCCGGCCGAGTCCGGCCGGGCGCCCTCGGAGCCGTTGGTCTGGAACATCGTCACGTCGTCGCCGACCTGGGCCAGAAACGCGACGAGGAACGGGCTCGGGTCGTCGTCGCGCAGGTCGTTGACGTGCGGGAACCTGATCTCGTCAAGGTTGATCCGCGCGGCCCGCAGGCGGCGGATCACGCCGTCGACGGTCACCGGTGCGCCGGCGGGCTGGATCACCGTCCAGCTCAGGCCCTCGGCATACCAGGACCGGTTGAGCAGCAGGTCGCGGTAGTGCTCGACGGACGCCACGGGGTTCAGCTTGCCAGAGGGGCGGGGGTCGCCACGGGACCCCCGCCCCGGCGTACGTCAGGCGTACGTCTCGAACTCGGCGACCCGCGGGGTGCCGGTGGCGGTGGTGATCTCGAAGGTCACCTTCTTCATCGAGGTGCGGGTGAAGGTGACGACGCCCGCGCCGGTGCCGGAGGCCAGCACGGCGCCGGTGTCGCCGTTGAGGAGCCGCCAGTTGCGGATGACGCCGGTGGCGCCGGACGCCTCGCGGATGTTGACCCGGGAGATGGCGGTAGCGGCGCTCCACTTGATGGAGATGGTCCCGGTGGTGCCGGCCGGGGACCAGTACGTGCTCAGGTTGCCGTCACGCACGTCGCCGTAGCTGGTGCCGCTGGCCTTGCTGGAACCGTCGGAACCGGCGCCGATGCTGAGGTTGGTGCCACCCTGCGTCGGCCCGGGGCTGGACGGTGCGGGCGAGGAGGGGCCCGGCGAGGAGGGGCGGGGGGAGGATGAGGTGGGTCCGCCGGTCGGGCTGGTCGGGGTGCAGCTGCCGTCGGACACCTGCAGGCCCTTGTTCGCGCCCGCGGTGCGGCTCACCACGTCCGGCACGCAGTTGGCCGGGTCGAGGGCGAAGGAGTACGGGATGCTGACGCTGGTGTTGGACGTCGGGTTCGGGCCCGCCGGGTTGGTGTCGGTGCCCTTCGCCGACCAGGTCACGTTGTCGAAGATGTTGCCGCTGACCTGCCAGAAGCCGGCCTCGCTGGTGTAGAACGTGCCGATGACGTCCTTGGAGTTCTTGAAGTAGTTGTTGTCGATCCTGGCCCGCGCGCCGGCCCGGGAGTTGATGCCGGACTCGTTGAGCGTGACGTAGGAGTTGTTGTAGATGTGCGCGATGCCGCCGCGCAGCAGCGGCGTGCGGGAGTCGATGTTCGAGTACGAGTTGTGGTGGAAGGTGATGAAGCTGTTGCCGCGGTCGCTCTCGCTGGAGCCGATGAGGCCGCCGCGGCCGGAGTTCTTCAAAGTGCTGTAGGACAGCGTCACGTACTGCACGTCGTCCTTGAGGTCGAACAGGCCGTCGTAGCCCGCGGACTCGCCGCCGGACGCCTCGAGCGAGGTGTGGTCGACCCACACGTTGCGCACGGTGCTCTCCATGCCGATGGCGTCGCCGCCGTTGGACGTCGGCGAGCCGGACTTCTTGACGTTCTTGACGGTCACGTTCTGGATGATGATGTTGCTGGAGTCACGGATGTGGATGCCCAGCTGGTCGAAGACCGCGCCGCCGCCCACGCCGATGATCGTGACGTTGCTGATCTCCTTGAGCTCGATCTTGTCGGCGGCGGTGTTGCAGCTGGAGCCCGACACCTTCGTGGTGTTGCCGTGGTTGATGGTGCCCTCGACCTGGATGATGATCGGGGTGCTGCTGCTGGCCCGGTTGCACAGCGCGGTGTGGATGGCGGTGCCGGTCGTGGCCCGGACCGTCGCGCCGCCGGCGCCGCCGGTCGTGCCGCCGTTCTGGGTCGCGAAGCCGGTCACGCCGCCGGTCGCCGCGGACGCTTCGGTCGTGGACAGGGCGATGCCGATCGCGGCGCCGACCACCGTCGTGGCCAGCGCCGCGACGGTGGCTCGCAGCGCAAGCCGGCGGTGCTTTCGAACGGTTTGGCTCATGAAAACCTCCGGTGAGGCGGAGTGGTACGGCGGCGACGCGTCCTCGTGCCGTACCGCGCAGTCAGGAGGCGTTTCCCAGGCGGGGGAGCGGCGCTGATCTGCATCGACGAGATCCGATCATAGGAAAGCGCTTTCCTTGACGGCAATACCAGCGATGTGCAGGTTTGTTGCAGTCGGGCAGGTGCGCCGGGGCGGTGAAAATTTCAGCCGCGCGCCAGGATCCGCTCCAGCAGGCTCGCGACCCTCGGGTCGGACAGCGCCGCCGGCTGGTGCACCAGGTGGTAGGTGACCGGCGGCAGGTCGGTGACCGGCCGCGCGACCAGCCCGGGCGGCGGCGGCACGCACCCGTTGACCACCGCGAGCCCCACGCCGAGCGCGACGAACTGCGCGATCAGCGGCCAGCCCTCGGCTTCCACGGCGACCGCCCAGCCGACCCCGGCGGCCCGCATCGCCTGCTCCAGCAGGACTCTGTGCGGCCGGTGCTGCGGCGGTACGACCAGGCTCAGGCCCTCCAGGTCCCGCAGGGCCACCGACCGGCGCCTGGCCAGCCGGTGTCGTTCGGGCACGAACAGCACCTGCGGGAACGTGGCCAGCTCCACGGCGGTCAGGTCCTCGGGCAGGACGTCGAGCACGCTGACCCCGAGGTGTGCCTGGCCGGTGCGCACGGCGGCGAGCATCTGCCGGTGGTCGCAGTTGATCAGGCGGAGCCGGGTCGGCTCGTCGGCGAGCACGGCCCGGATGGTGTCGCCCAGCAGGTACAGGTAGGCGCCCTGGCCGGCGGCGAGGACCACCGGCCGCCGCGGCGCGATCCCGGCGAACTCGGCCAGGAACTGCGCGAGCCGCTCGTCGTGCGCCCGGGCGAACCGGGCCACCGCCGCGCCGTCGGCGGTGAGCACCAGCCGCCGGCCGACGCGGTGATACAGCGGCCGCCCCAGTTCCTGCGCCAGCTTGTTGATTTTCACGTGCAGCGCGGGTTGCGAGATGTGCAGCTGCTCGGCGGCGCGGGTGAAGTTGAGATGGTCGGCGAACACGACGAACGCGGCGAGCGCCCGCTGATCCATAACGTCCGACTATAGTCGCGCCGGCAAGAATAGTTCTGCACTAGGCCCGCGGCGCTCAGGCTGAGATGCATGAACGCACAGCATCTGCGACTCGGCGTCGACATCGGCAGAGTCATCATCGGCGGGGGCGTCGTCCCCGGCAGCAGCGACACCCAGTTCTTCAGCGGCGACACCGCCCGCATGCTGGCCACCCTGGCAGTGCCGGGGGCCTTCGACACGCTCGCCCGCCTCGTGCCGCGATTCGAGCAGGTGTGGCTGGTCTCCAAGTGCGGCGAGCGGGTCCAGCGCCACACCCGGCAGTGGCTGGACCACCACGACTTCGCCGTCCGCACCGGCATCCCGCGCGAGCACCTCCGGTTCTGCCTCAAGCGCCCGGACAAGGCGGCGCACTGCGCGCAGCTCGGCATCACCCACTTCGTCGACGACAAGCTCGACGTGCACCAGGCCCTGCGCGGCGTCGTGGCGCACCGGTACCTCTTCGGCGCCCAGCCGGCGCCGGCGCCGTCCTGGGTCCAGCACACCGAGACCTGGGCCGACGCCGAGGCCGCGATCCTGCACAGCCTCGCCGGATCCGCCGACCGCGGCTGAGCCCCGCGCTGCCGTGCAGGCGGCGCGGTGCAGGCGGCGTGGTCAGGTGGCGCGGTCAGGCGGCGCGGTGCAGGCGGCCGAAGGTGCTTTGATGGAACACGAGGGGCTCGGCGCCGCGCTCGGCGTGCAGGTCGTGGATGCGCAGCAGGACGATGTCGTGGTCGCCGGCGGGCAGTTCACGCTCGATGCTGCAGTCGAGCCAGGCGCACGCGCCGTCGAGCAGGATCTCGCCGAAGTTGCTGGCCCGCCACGTCGCGCCGGTGAACCGGTCGCCGGTGCGGGAGCTCAGCTGGCGGCCCAGGTGCTCCTGGCCGGCGCTCAGGACGCTGACGCCGAGGCGCTCCGCCCGGCGCAGGACCGGCCAGGTCGTCGAGGTCTTCGCGATGCACACCGAGGCCAGCGGGGGATCGAGGGACACCGAGGTGAACGAGCTCGCGGCCAGCCCGACGGGCGTCCCGTCGACGAACGCGGCGACGGCGGTGACACCGGTCGGGAACGCGCCGAAGACCCGGCGCAGGTCGGCGGGGTGCAGCGCCGTGTGCGTGTCCATCTATGGCCTGCCTTTCGTTGCCGCGGCGTAGTGCGCCTCGGCCTGCCGGGAGATCCGGCGCAGCGCGAGGTCCGGTGCCATCTCGGCCCACAGGTGCGGCTCGGGCGGCACCTCGTCGCCGAACCCGCTGAGGTCTCCGAGGCCGGCGATGCGCCGGGCGAGCCGCGCGGCGAGATTCAGGGGCCGGCCCACTGCGGGCTGGAACGGCAGGTGATGGGTCAGCTGCATGAGCGCAGTCTATCAAAAACCCTACCATTCCAATAGGATTAGTTTTCGCTGGACCGGGCCGGGAGCGGCGGCAGCGCGAGGTTGTCACGCAGGGTAGGGCCCAGGTAGTCGTCCTTGACGATGCGGCGCTTGCGCAGCTCGTGCAGCAGGCCGTTGACGACGAAGTCGTGCTCGCGTGGATCCGCCAGGCCGCCGATCGACAGCACGTCCAGCACGCCCGCGCGGAACCGCTCCTCGACCGCGTCGGCGATCTGCTCGGGGGTACCGGCCTCGGCCCAGTGCCCGGTGTCCTGGGCGGCAATGATGAGCTCACGCAGCGTGTACCCGCTGCGCGCGTACCCGCTGAAGATCTCGACCCGGCCGCGGCGCCGGTGCACCGACGACACGTCGGGCAGCAGGTGCTCCGGCAGCGTCTCGTCGAGCTTCGCCTCGGACAGGTCCACGCCGCCGCCGAGCATGTCGGTGACCAGCGCCCGGCCGGCCTCGAAGTCGATCGCCTCGTGCCGGTCGCGGACCCGCCGCCGCGCCTCCTCCTCGGTCGCGCCGAACGTGGCGTGCAGGGAGCTGAAGATGCGCGGCAGGCCCGCCGGCCGGCCGAACGCCGCGGCGCGGGCCCGGATCCGGTCGGTGTACTCCCGCGCGACCGGCAGCGTCGACAAGGCGGTGAAGACGACCTCGGCGTAGCGGGCGCCGAGCTCGATGCCGGCCGCGGACTGCCCCGCCTGGATCTGCACCGGCCGGCCCTGCGGCAGCGGCGGGATGTTCAGCGGCCCGGCGACGCTGAAGTACTTCCCGACGTGGTCGATCGGCCGCACCCTGGCCCGGTCGAGCACCGCCGTGCCGCCGGGGCCGAGCCGCAGCGCGCCGGGCCGCCAGCTGTCCCAGAGCGCGTTGACGACCTCCAGGGTCTCGGCCGCGCGGGCGTAGCGCTCCTCGGGGCCGGGCAGGCCGTCCGGGCCGAAGTTCTCCTCGCCGATCGACGACGTCACGAGGTTCCACGCGGCGCGGCCGTTGCTGACGTGATCGAGCGTGCCGAACAGCCGGGCCAGGTTGAACGGGTGGTGGAACGTCGTGGAGACCGTCGCGATCAGCCCGATCCGGGTCGTCACCTGGCTCAGCGCCGCGACGTACACCAGCGGCTCCTGCGCGCCGATCGTGCCCTGCGCGCCGAAGGTCAGCAGGTCGGGCACGAAGAGCGCGTCGAACCTGGCCGCCTCGGCCAGCTCGGCGACCCTGCGCGCGGTGTCGACGGTGGACCTGGCCGGGTCCAGCGCCAGCTCGTAGGTGCCGGGGTGGCCGCCGGCGCCGGTGACGGTCGCGAGCGTGCGGGGTGGGTGGGCGGTCATGCCCGAACCATATTCCTACCAGTTCAGTAGTGAAATATGTCAGCCGTCACACGGTAGCCGTACCCAGCGGCGCGCGACCGTAACCGTCCGCGGTCAACGGTCGTTGGGGACTTGGGCAGGAGCAGGCGAGGTAGGCGACCAGTCGAGCTTTGCGTGGGGGTCTGGGTCGGATGTTGATGCGACGAGCGGAATCCGCGGGCGGCAACGCGTCGAGGTCCACGGCGGCGTGGACCCTGGCCATCGCGGTCACCGGGTATGTGCTGCACTACTGGACCTGGATGCTGGTCGGCCCGCTCGGCCCGCAGCTGGGACACCGGTACGGGCTGGGCGCGGGGACGTGGGCGCTGCTCGGCATCGCCCCGCTGGTGGTCGGCGTCCTCGTGCGGATCCCCGCCGGGGTGCTCACCGACCGGTTCGGCGCCCGGGTCATGCTGCCCGCGATCAGCCTCGCCACCGCCCTAGCGGTGCTGGGGCTGGCTGTCGCCGACGGGCTGCCGGGGCTGATCGTGGTGGCGTGCGCGACCGGCGTCGCCGGTGCGGCGCTCCCGGCCGGTGCCGCGGCGGTGGTGCGCGCCGTCCGCCCGGGGTGCCGCGGCATGGCACTGAGCGTTTTCGCCGCGGGCATGTGTCTCTCCGCGACCGCGGGCGTCCTCTCCCGGACGCTGGTGAGCGTCGACCAGGGATACGGGCTGCTGATCCTGGCCGGTGCGCTGCTCGCCTTCGGCGCACTGGCCGCCGCGGTCCTGCGCGACGGGCCCGGCCCGAAGTTCCACCCGCCCGTCGCGTGGTCGGTGGCCACGGGTCTGCTGCGCCGGCCGGTGACCCGCTACCTGGCCGTGTGGTACGGCGTGTCCAGCGGCGGCCTCGTCGCGCTCGACCTGTACCTGCCCGGCTACCTGCACCGCACCTACGGCGTCGGCTGGACGCCCGCGATGCTCTGCGCGGCCGCCGGCATCGGCATCGGCGCGGCCGCCGGACCCTTCGGCGGCTGGCTGTGCCGGCACCGCGCACCCACCGCCGTGCTCGGCACCTGCTTCGCCGTCCTCGCCGCCGTGCTGCTGATCCTGGCCTTCGACCCGCCGCTGGTCTGGGTCGCCGCCCCGGCCCTGGCCGGCGTCGCGTTCGCGCTGGGCATCGCGTTCGGCAGCGTGCTCGCGCTCATCGGCCGCACTGCCCCGCCCGCGCAGGCCGGCACGATCGCCGGGGTGATCAGCGCCATCGGCAGCGCGGTCGGGCTGTTCCCGGCGCTGCTGCTGACCGTCGTGCACGGCATCAACGGCTCGTACACCATCGGCCTGATCCTCCTCGCCAGCGCCGCGCTCGGCGGTGCGGGCAGCCTCCGCGCGCGGCGCACCTGGATCGGCGCCGCCGTCGCCTTCCCGGCCCCGGCCGTCCTCGCGACGGATGCGGGGTCGCAGGCGGCCACCACCGTCGTGTCGCTGACGGGGCGGCAGATCCGCGCGTACCTCGGCGACGTCACCGCCGCCCTCGCCGCGCTCGCCACCCGGCACGAGCTCGCGATCGTCTACGCCGACCCGGACCCGTCCGGCGGCACCGGCCTGGGCTTCCCGCTCGTCGCCGGGCTGCGCCAGCACCTGCCGGCGCACACGGTGCTGGCCATCACCGCCGAGACCCCGCCGCACCCGCACGAGACGGCCGCGATCGCCGCGATGATCGACGCGGGCACGATCCCCATCATCCTGGTGGCCGGCACCGACCCGACCCCGATCGCGACGCTGCTGGCCGCGGCGGTCCACGCCGACCAGGTGCTGCACCTGACCCCCGACCGGATCGAGGGCCTCGTCCCGCGCCCGCACCCGCGGCTCCCGGCGCCCGGGTTCGCGGTGATCGACGGTCCGCGATAGGTGCACGCGCGGCCGACCCGGGCCTCAGCTCCGGCCGGCCCCGGCGTCCATCCGTTCGGCGCGCCGGCGCCGGCGGATCCGGCGGTACAGCAGGAACACCACGACCGCCAGCAGCACTGTTGCCGTGGCGACGGTGACGGTGAACCACACCGGCCACGGTCCGCGGTCCGGATCGGCGGGGCGCACCACCAGCGACGGCAGCAGCCCGGTCGCCACCCGGATCTGATACGCCTGGCAGGTCTTCAGCCCGAACTCACAGCTCATCCCGGGATCGAAGCGGCTGAGCACCGTGCCCGGGCCGCCGGCCAGCGGCACGTCCCGCAGCTCGCCCGGCCCGCTGCCGGCCGCCACCTGGGCGAGCACGCGGTCGGCCGCACGCCAGCCGAGCATCTCCTCGGCCGCGATCGGCTCCGGCACCGGGCCACCCGCCCCGGTCGCGTCGACGAACACGATGCGCCGGTGGTACTCGATGACGCCGGGACCGCCGGAGGACGTCGTGACGCCCGTCGCGGCGAGCAACCGCCCGTCCGGCGACCACGCCGCGTGGGTCGTCAGGATGTGCTCGGCGGGCAGGTCGACGGTCCGCGCGACGCGACCGGTGCGGTCGACGATCTGGACCTGCCGGCCGGTCTGCACCGCGACGAGCTGCCCGTCGGGCGCGAACGACGCGGCCGTGACCGGGGTCACCGCGCTGAGCGTGCTCTGCCGGCCCGTGTCGAGGTCGACGAGGACGAGCACCCCGGTCGCCCGTGACTCGCCGGCCATGTCGTTGTACTGGTCACCCATCGGCATCGGCACCGCCGAGTATGCCAGGGTCCGTCCGTCGGGGGAGAACGCGAGCGGCAGCGCACCCGTCGGCGCCGGCAGCGGCACGGCCCGCCGCCGGCCGGTGTGCAGGTCGATGAGCGTCAGCGCGGCGACGGCCTCGCGGTCGTCGGTGACGACCGCGGTCGTGCCGTCCGGCGACAGCAGCCACGGCCGGATGCCCCGCTTGCCTTCGGCCGCGTCGAGCTGGCGGTAGGTGTCCCGGTCCGCGCCGAGCGCGAGAGGCTGGAACAGGTTGATGGTCTCGCCGCTGCCGAACTGGTACAGCATGACCGCCCGCCCGCCGGGTGAGCGGCCGGCCTTGGCGGTCAGCGAGGAATATGGCGCGATGCGATCCGGCAGCGACGGTGACCCGTCCGGCCCGGCGGGCAGCAACGCCGGTGCGGGGCGCAACAGGCCGAGGCCGCCGGCGACCAGGGCAAGGGCGACGATGACGGCGGCGGCGACGGCGGTGGCCCGTCGGCGGCGGACCGAGGCGCGCCCGGCGGCGACGACGTGCTCGACATACTGCGCGGGCAGCGGCGGCTCGTCGAGCGGGACGGACTGGAACAGCTGCTCGCTCACCGTGGCTCCCAAGCGTAGTCGGGCATCAGCCGCCGCATCGCCGCGATGGCGTAGGACGTCTGGCTCTTCACCGTGCCCGTGGAGCAGCCGAGCACCCGCGCGGTCTGCGCGACGTCGAGTCCCTCCCAGTAGCGCAGGACGAGCACCGCACGCTGCCCCGGCGCCAGCTTGTCCAGCGCCGCCCGCAGGTCGATCCGGTGTTCGGTGCCCGGCTCGGGCGCCGGCCGGTCGTCGGGCTCGGCGAACAGTCGCACGTTGCGTGACCACCAGGTGCCCCGCTGCTGGAGGAAGACGTTGACCAGGACCTGCCGCACGTACGCGTCCGGGGAGTCGGCGGCGCTGACCTTGGCCCAGTGCCGGTACAACTTGATCAACGCGCCCTGCACGAGGTCGTGCGCCTCGTGCCAGTCGCCGCACAGATGGTAGGCCGTCCGGCGCAGCGCGAGCACGCGACTGCTCACGTACTGCACGTAGGCGTGCTCCTCGTCGGCCCGCATGCGGCTCCCTTCCTGCTCACCTCCTGGATCGTGGCACCAGGGCGATCGGTTGTGTCGTACCGGAGAATTTTGCGTCGAAGGATCTCAGGTTCGCGAAGCGGCCGGGGTCCACGCCGATGACCCCGGCCGCATGCGTGTCGCTGGGAATCAGACGGAGATCCGCCCGGCGCCGGCGCCACCGGTGACGCTGGACTTCACGTTGCTCGCCGTCTCCAGGGTGTACGAGTACGGGATGCTGGCGACGCTGCCGCCGGCCTGACCGCTGCCCGAGTTCACGAAGTAGTTGCTGCGGGCCACGATGGTGCCGGGGCCGGAGTCGGCCTCACCGAGGTGGAACGGGTCGTCGGTGTTCTCGAAGTAGTTGCCCTCCACGAGCACGCCCGCGCCCTCGGTCGAGGCGACGCCGTAGCCGCCCACGTTGTTGTAGTAGTTGTTGTACACGTGGACCGGGTTGCCGAAGCGGACCCGCGGGTGGCGCTGCGTCGAGCCGTCGAACCAGTTGTGGTGGTAGGTCACCCGCAGGTGCCCCCGGTCCTGGCTGCCGTTGTCGTCGCTGTGGCCCAGCAGCATCGACTTGTCGTGGTTGAAGACGCGGTTCCACGACACGGTGATGAAGTCCGAGCCGCGCTTGATGTCGACCGCGCCGTCGTAGCCGTCGCTGAACGTGTTGTGGTCGATCCACACGTTCGTCGACGAGGTCTCCACGTTGATGGCGTCGTCGTTCCAGCCCCTGAACGTCAGGTTCCGAATGATGACGTTCCTGGTGTTGCTGAGGGTGAACCCGCAGCCGACGATCGTCGCGCCGGAGTTGCCGAGGATCGTCTTGTTGGAGGTCACCTTCAGCATGCCGGAGCACGAGATCGTGCCGGACACCCGGATCACCGACGCGCTGCTGGAGCTCAGCGCGCTGGTCAGCGCCGACGCGCTGGACACCGTGGTGCTGGCCGCGCTGCCGCCGCCGGTGGTGCCGCCGTTCTGCGTGGCCCAGCCGGCCAGGCCGGTCTGCGGCGGGGTGGTGGTGCCGCCGAGCTTGACCAGCTGCCACTGCTGGTTCCAGCCGTCCAGGTCGCCGAACTGGGCGATCTTCGCGCCGTCGGCGGTCGACCACTCCCAGACGTCCAGGACCTTGCCGCTGCTGCGGTTCTTGAAGCGCACGTAGCCGTCGGCGGAGTCCAGGACCTGGAACTGCTGCCTGGTGGCGCCGTTGTCGGTGTACTGCACCAGCTGCGTGCCGTCGTCTGAGTTGGGCAGGTCGAGCACCTTGCCGCTGTGCTTCGACTTGATCTTGTAGTAGCCGCTGCCGGCGCTGACGAACTGCCACTGCTGCACGGCCAGGTCGTTGCGGGCGAACTGGTTGATCGGCGCGTTGTCGGCCGTGGCCCAGTTGTAGACGTCCATCGCCTTGCCGCTGTGCCGGTTGACGAAGACGTACGTGGCGCTGGTGTCGATGGTGGCGGCGTCGGCGCTGTACGTCGCCAGGACGGTGGTGCCGCCCGCGATGACCGTCGTGGCGGCGGCGAGCACCACGAGCGGCCATCGGCGCGAGCGGCGCCTCGGGGGACTGGGGGCGGGGGCGGTCTTGGTCATGAGCAACCTCTCCGGTGAATGCGCCCGCCCAGTGGTCGGCAGGAACGGCATGCCTTGGGCAAGCGCTTTCCTGGCAAGTTAGCGCTCACATAGAGATGCGTCAACGACGGATTTTCCGGACGTGAAAGTTTCATCACCGCAGCTCGGAAGCTATGCGGCATTCGCAATGATCGATCTAGAGCCGATCGGGCGCGCCGCGACCATGGGGCGGGTGCCGCACCGCAACGCCGTGCGATGCGGCACCGGGACGCCCTCAGTTGAACAGGTCGTAGGCCGAGGCGGGAGCCGGGGCCGCGGGGGTCGGCTCGGTGACGGGCTGGATGGAGCCGAAGCCGGTGAACGTCAGCTGCAGCGCCAGGTCGGGGTCGATCGATCCGCCGTCGATGGTGAAGGCGGTCAGGCGACCCTTGCCGTCGGTGGTGGCCGTGAACGGCAGGGCCTTGGCCTGGGCGCCGGCCTTCTTCACCGCTTCCTCGGACGGGGCGAGGATGGTGTCGGCGGCCGTCACGTCGACGGTGCCGGTGAAATGGGTCGCGTCGGTGCGCTTGACGTCGGCGAGCCCGTTTCTGAACAGCTCGGTGACGCCGAGCTTCGGGGCGCCCGCCTGGTCCACCGGCAGCGTCGCGGCGGCGTCCAGCTTCGACCTGTCGAACAGCATCCACGTCGCCGGGTCCAGGCCCCACAGCTGGTTCAGGTCCTTGCCGAAGTCGGCCTTGACCCAGAAGTCGGGCGCGATGACGGTGTACGCGACCGACACGGTGAGGTTCTCGATCTTGCCGCCCATGCCCATCAACGCGGACTTGGCGGCGGGGTCGATGCGGCCGTTGCCGGTCATGGTGCCCTGCTTGATGGTGAAGCTGTGCGCGGTGGTGTCCAGGGTCTGCACCGCCGCGAGGAGCGCCTCCTTCGGCGGCAGCGCGGCCGAGGGCGACGCGCCGATGGGCCTGGCCTCCGCGGGCAGGCCCGTCTGCACGTTGGTGGTACAGCCGGCGAGACCGCCCACGGTCAGGGTGAGTGCGAGCAGAACGGTTATGTGTTTCATCTGAAAGGTCCTCCGAATCGAGGTGCGCACCCGGTTCGGGAGGCGCAGCCGTTCGGACCGTACCGGCGCGACGCCACGGCGCAAGCAGGCCGCCGACAGCCGCCGGTGCGGCGACATCGGCGGCCATGCGTCGCCTCGGGTCGTGTTGATCCAGGTCGGGGACGTCCTCGGCGGCTACCTCGCGGCGGCCCGGCGCCCGGCGGGGCGGCCCGCGCTGTCGGGTATCCGCACGAGGCGAATCTCATGCATCAGGCGGGGCCCGTGCCGCATCGTGCGGCCGCCCGGGTCACCGAGCCAGCGCAGCCGGCGCAGCGCGGTGGCCAGTGGCGTGTTCATCGGCGCCGGCCCTGGTGCCGCGGCTGGAGCCGGAAGACCAGTGGGGGAGCCACGTCGTCGGCCTGGCCGCCCGGAACCGGGACGGCGACGACGACGTAGGCCGAGTCGTAGCGGTGTTTGTCTACAGTGGACGGACGTTTGCGGGCACGCGGTGTCGACATCACGATTCCTCACGATGGTGGGTGTCGCTGCGGGAGGCGGGGCGTGTGTCAGGCGGGACAGGAGGCGGACCACACTCGACCGAAGTCGATGTGGTCGCGGGTCCACAGTGGCGTGCGTGCCATGGACACAGTGCAACAGCGCTGACGCGGCCCTGTCAACGCCGGGCGGTCGTTGTTGTCGCTCTTGTCACGGGGACGGGTGCCGGCGTGGACTAAATGCTACTAACCAGATAGGATTCATAGGGAGTATGTCGCGGGCCTCCGCCCGCTGGAGACCCGCTGGAGAAAGGCGTCGCAGATGTCCCTCGTGCTCGCCATCGAGATCGACGGCGACGGCGCCCACCCGGCCGCCTGGCGCCGCGCCGCGCACCCGCCGTCCGAGCTGCTCGGCCCGCGCCGCGTCCGGCACGTCGCCGAGATCGCCGAACGCGCCGGCTTCACCCTGGCGACCCTCGACGACGACCTGCTGCCGCCGGGCGGCCACGGGCCCGCCGGCCGGATCGGCGCGGTGGAGCGGGCGGCGTTCATCGCCGCGTCGACCAGCGTCCTGTCCGTCGCGCCGGTCGTGTCGACGACCTACAGCGAGCCGTTCCACGTCTCCTCACAGCTCGCGTCCCTGGATCACGTGGCCGTGGGGCGGGCCGGATGGGTCGTCGCGACCAGCCCGCAACCCGAGGCCGCCGCGGCGTGGGGCAGGCCAGCCGCAGATCCCGTGCAGGAGGCGGCGGATGCGGTACGGGTGGTGCGCGCCCTGTGGGACTCCTGGGAGGACGACGCCGTGATCCGCGACGTCGCCACCGGCCGGTATCTCGACCGGGACCGCCTGCACTACGTCGACTTCACCGGCGCGACGTACTCCGTGAAGGGCCCGGCGATCGTGCCACGGCCACCGCAGGGGCAACTCGTCGTCCTCGCCCCGGCCGGGCTGGCACCCGACGGCGAGGTCGACGTCGCGCTGGTCGGTGGTGCCGACGTCGAAGCGGTCCGGCGGGCCGCGGCCGCGACGACGACGGCGCGGACCTTCGCCGAGATCGAGGTCGCTCTCGACACGTCCACAGTGGACGGCGCTGACCGGGTGGAGGACCTCGCGCGGCACGCGCCGTGGCCGTCGGCCGGGCGCCTGCGGTACACCGGCGGCCCGGGCGGACTCGTGGCACTGCTGCGTGACCTTGACGGGCACGGCGGCGTGGACGGCGTCCGGCTGCATCCGCTCGTGCTCGACGAGGACCTCGCCGTGCTGTCGCAGCACGTCGTGCCGGCGCTGATCGGCGCGGGCCTCGCCGCCCGCCCGGTGCCCGGCGCGTCGCTGCGGCAGTCGCTGCGCCTGCACCGCCCGAAGAACCGGTTCGCGCTTCCCGGAGGACCAGCATGACCCGTACCGATCCCACAGACGTCCCCAGGCCGGACGCGCAGCTGCACTTCGGCGTGTTCTTCCAGGGCGTGAACTACTGGACGATCTGGTCCGACCCGGCCAGCGGCTCGCAGATCTCGCCGGAGTCCTACCGCAGGGTCGCGCAGACCGGCGAACGCGGCCTCTTCGACGCGTTCTTCCTCGGCGAGGGGCTCAGGCTGCGGGAGGTCGGCGGCCGCATCCACGACCTCGACGTCGCCGGCCGCCCCGACGCCATCACGCAACTGGCGGCGCTCGCCGCGGTCACCAACCGCATCGGCCTGGTGTCGACGACCAACACCACGTTCAACGAGCCCGCCGACCTGGCCCGCCGCCTCGCCGGGCTCGACCTGCTGTCCGGCGGCCGGGCCGGCTGGAACGTCGTCACCACCGACAACGCGTGGACGGGTGAGAACTTCCGCCGCGGCGGCTACCTCGACCACGCCGACCGGTACCGGCGGGCCGAGGAGTTCCTGACCGCCGCCCGCGCCATCTGGGACGGCTGGACCGACGGCGCCGCCGCGACCTCCGCCGACGCCCCGGCGTGGGCCCGGCCCGGCACGATCGCCCCGGTACGCACCCGCGGCGAGCAGTTCACCGTCGACGTCACGCCCACCCTGCCGCGCAGCCGGCAGGGCCACCCCGTCATCTTCCAGGCCGGCGACTCCAGCGACGGCCGCGACTTCGCCGCCCGCAACGCCGACGTCATCTTCTCCGCCCACGGCACCGACTTCGACGACGCCCTCACGTTCGCCGACGACATCCGGGCCCGGCTGCGCGCCGCCGGGCGCCCCGAGGACGACCTGCGCATCCTGCCCGGCACGTCGATCGTCGTCGGCGAGACCGCGGCGGAGGCCGAGGAGAAGGCGGCGTGGGTCCGGCGGGAGCAGATCACGCCGGCCACCGCCCTCGCCCAGGCCGGCCTGCTGTGGAACCTCGACCTCAGCGGCCACGACCCGGACGGCCCGCTGCCCAAGGACGACCCGCGGCCGCAGGACACCAGCGGCGCGTTCGGCGCGGCCCGCGTCGCCGACGCGCAAGGCGTCATCCAGCAGTGGCGCCAGGCCGCCGACGCGAACGGCTGGTCGCTGCGCGAGACGGTCATCCACCTCGGCCAGCGCGCCCGCGGCCACGTCGGCACCCCGCAGGCCCTCGCCGACAAGTTCGCCCACTTCGTGCGCCACGGCGCCGTCGACGGGTTCAACGTCTCGCCGTACCTGGTCCCGCACGGGCTCGACGACATCGTCGACCTGCTCGTGCCGGCGCTGCAGGAACGCGGGATCTACCGCACCGCCTACACCGGCACCACCCTGCGCGAGCACCTGGGACTGCGCCCGCGCCCGTCCACCGAGGACTGAAGGAGCCGCCCGACTCGATCCCGCGGCTGCGCTCCGCCAGCAAGGGGCGCACGACGCTGTTCGACGCGGCGGCCTACGACGCCGAGATGGCACGCATCGGCGCCGACCGCAGCTGGGAGAGTCCGGAGCACCGGGCCGGGCGGCTCAGTCGGAACGTGAGGTCCCGCCGGCATACGCGGGTCCGTCCTGGCGGCGCACAGCGTGGTAGCTGACCGACGTTAGGAGCCGCCGTACGGCACGGTGATGATCTCCAGGTTGTGACCGTCGGCGTCCTCCCAGTACAGGCCGCGGCCGCCGTCGTTGGTGTTGATCGTCGAAGGCTGCCGGTGGCGAGGATCCGCCCAGTACGGCACACCGCGTGCCCGGATGCGGGCGAAGATCTCGTCGAACTCCGGCTCCGACACCAGGAACGCGTAGTGCTGGGGATGCACGGTGCCGTGCTCCTGCATGAAGTCGAGCGAGCAGTTGTTTGCCAGCTCGAGGACCAGGAACGGACCGTACGGCACCGGGTCCGCGACACCCAGCAACTCGGCCAGTAGCCGTGCGGAACGCTCCCGGGTCGCGCACGTGGACGATGGTGTGGTTGAGCTGCACCGGCATGACATCCACGCTACTCCGAGCCGCGGTCGTTGCAGCCGCGTAGACCCTTGCGCCGCCCACGACGTCAAGGACGCTTTCACCAACTGAGGTTCCCGTCGCATGGCGAAGGCCCGGCCGCATCGGCCGGGCCTTCGTCGTCTGCTCAGTTCTCGGAGTCGGCCTTCGGCGCCTTCTGCGACAGTGCGCTACCCGCAGCCTGCTTGTCCTCGGTGCTCGCCTTCGGGTCGCGCAGCACGTCGCTGGCCGCCGACGCCGCCTTCTCGCTGGTCTGCTTGGTGTTCTCAGCCATGGATACCGCTCCTCGCATTCGCTCGATCAGCGCCGGCCCGCGAGGGCCGTCGCACCGCTACAGGAAAGGTTGCCCGTTCTGCGCCGGTTCAATCAGCCATGATGGATCGTGTTCAGGCTCACGGTCTTGACGATGACCGATATCTTGCTGCCATGCCTGCCTCGCTCGGGGTCGATCTCGGCACTTCCCACACCGTCGCGGTCCTTGCCACACCCGACGGGCGGGAGCAGCCGCTGCTGTTCGACTCCAGCCCGCTGCTGCCGTCGGCGGTGTTCGGTACCCCCGACTGCAGGCTCATCGTCGGGCGGGACGCGCTGCGCGAGGGGAGACTGGCTCCGGAGCGCCTCGAGCAGCACCCGAAGCGTCGCGTCGACGACGGCGTGATGCTGCTCGGCGCGCAGGAGTTCCAGGTCGTCGAGGTCTTCGCCGCGCTGCTGCGCCGGGTGGGTGAGGAGGCGGTGCGCGCCGCCGGCAGCCCGTCCCGGGTCGTGCTCACGCATCCGGCGACGTGGGCGGCGCCGCGCCGGCAGGTCCTCGCCGAGGCCGCCGAGGCCGCCGGGTTCGGGTCCGTGACGTTGGTGCCGGAGCCGGTCGCCGCGGCCGTCTACTTCACCACCGTCCTGCGGCGGGACGTGCCGGCCGGGCACGCGCTGGTCGTGTTCGACCTCGGCGCGGGCACCTTCGACACCAGCATCGTCAGCCGGCGGCCCGACGGCGGCTGGCAGGTGGTGTCGGCCGACGGGTCCGACACGGTCGGCGGCGTCGACCTCGACGCGGCGGTCGTCGAGTGGGTCGGGCGGCCGCTCGCCGGGCGCGACCCGGCGCGGTGGAGCCGGCTCATCCATTCACCGGACAGCGAGGACCGGCGACGCCGGCAGCAGCTGTACGACGAAGCCCGCGTCGCCAAGGAACAACTGTCGCGGCAGGCCACGGCGACGGTGCGGGTTCCGCTGTTCGACGTCGACGTGCAGGTCACCCGGGAGGAGTTCGAGCGGCTGGCGCGGCCCCTGCTGGATCAGGCGGTGGCGCTGACGGCCACGACCCTGCTCCGCGCGGGGCTGCGCCTGGACCAGGTCGCCGGGCTGTTCCTGGTCGGCGGGTCGAGCCGGATCCCCCTTGCCGGGACGCTGCTGCACCAGCGGCTCGGCGTCGCGCCGACGCTCATCGAGCAGCCGGAGCTCGTCGTGGCATACGGAAGCCTGCACGCGGCCGGCCTTGCCCCTGCCTCGGCACCCGCGTTCGCCGAGCCCGTGTCCGCCACACCGGTGTCACCCACGCCCGTTTCCGCCGCGCCCTGGTCGGCCGCCGAGCCGACCCCATGGCCCGCCGCGGCCGAGACCGGGGCGGCGCAGGCCGAGGCGGCGCCGATGCCCACCCCCGCGGCGCCGGTCGTGGTGTCCGCCCCGGCGGCCCAGGCCGCGACGTCCG
>NZ_JBFAPO010000086.1:0-36259 GCF_040676755.1 Dactylosporangium sp. NPDC049525
GCCACCGACCTGGCCCGCCACTACGCGCCGTCACCAACGTCCTGACCAGCAATACCTGGTTGTCCGCGAGAATACACATCCTTGCATCACGATCACCTCACTCTCATGCCGCGATGGGTGCGGAGGGTCGGCCCTACTGGACGTGGCGGTGCGAAGTTCGGCCAAAGTATCCGCGCCATTGTTGTCGAGGCTTCACCGGGTTCAGCGGTGTGGCGCTCCAACGACTGGTTCGGTCAGCTGGACGAAGGCGTAGTCGCATCGATCGGAACGCCGCCGAGCGCCGTGAACACACGCTGCCGTAGTAGCTCCCACTGCTCAACGCAGCGGCCGGGGCGCATGTCAGCGGGTGGTGGCACCACCCAGCCGGCGTCGACCACCTCGTCCGCGCCGAACTGTTGGCGGGTCAGGTCGATCTCGATCCCGCTCGGCAACCGGTTCCAGTAGTGACCGCCGATATGGACACCGTCGCGGTGAACGTCTGCCCGCATCAAGTCGCCGCCGATGAGCTCGCACAGCACGAGCGAGGTCGGCCCGCACTGGCCGCGAGCGGGATTCTGCGAGCTCCATGCCTTGAGTTCCTCAGGCATGCAGGTGTCGGCGCCCCACGCGTCGCGGAAAGCGCGCTCGATCGCAGTCAGCGTCCAAGGCGACATGCGGGCGCGTCCTCTGGCGGCGCCAGGAACGCAGGCAGCGCCGGATCGATCGTCACAGCATCCTCGTCGACCAGCACCTCTCGGACCACGAGCGGCAGTTGCTCCTCGGACACGCCGTCGATCCTCGCACGGACCGACTTCATCGAGCGACGGCATCCGCACATGCCGCCGGTTGTGCTATGTCATATCGAAATGACCACGAATGCGGTTGCACAATTCGCATCTGAATGCGTAGAAACCCCAGCCTGTATCGTATTGCGGATCGTCCGGCACCTGGTTCCACATCCACGGTTGTGCGCCCTCGAACACTTCGATAAGGACGGCTTCCGGATCGGCGGGCGCATGGTGGACGAAGTCGGACTTCGTCCACCTGCCGCCGTAGAGCATCGTCGTGGCGCAGCAGAACAGCCACTCTTCGCCTTGGTAGGTGCGATAGGTCGGTGTGCGAACCAGCTCCAAGAGCACGAAAGGCGGGATGTTGACTGCCACCCAGCCGTCGGGATGAGGATCCGCCAACGAGAATCCGGGCTGGGTACGAGTCAACTCTGGCACACCGTGCGTGCGACCCTGCACCGCGTCCGACCACGTGACCATGCCGAACTCGGTGTCCTTAGTAAGCGCCGCCCGCCCGGACCTGAGGCATGGGTAGCAGGTGGCTGGATCGTCGCCGAGTCGGTAGCCGTCCTCGGCCGTGCCACAACGGGGGCAGGTCTTGACACGTCGATCGTGCCCCGCGGCTCCCGCCGCGAACGACTGTTCGCACATCGTGCAGCGATAGATCACATATGCGCCGACACCCAGCGCCAACCGGCCGTCCGTGGCTGTTCTGCAGAACGCACAAACTCCCGGTCCTGCGTACTCCACGCTGCCTTCGACGGCCGCCCGATAAAGCCTGAACGGCGACGACGAGCGCTCACTTCCCAAAGGCACGCCGCCACGCTACATCGGCACCGTTGCGGATTTCGACCACGATGGACCCACCGTCGACCGGCGCAACAACTCCCCGCCGGGGACCATACCCACCGGAGCCGATACTGGTGCGGTGGTGGCGCGAGAAGCCGGCGCAGCCGGAGGTTAGCCGCTCGCGCGGTTTGTCCGAGCCGGCAAATGACGATACGGGCGGCTCCAGGGCCCCGAAACGATCTTTGGTTCGCCCGCGGTCTTGTCGTACCCCGTGTGTAGCGTTCCGCCCGTGTTGGAGGATCTCGATGGGGTGGCCTGGGCTGAGCTGACCCATGCGTATGGTGTCGCCGATGATTTGCCGGAGTTGCTGCGGAGCCTCGCCGCGGGCGATGCGGAGGCACTGCGGCAGCTGTACAACTCCATCCTCCATCAGGGAACGGTCTACGAGGCGACGTGCTTCGTCGTACCGTTCCTGGTCGAGGTGCTCGCCGCGCCGGCAGCAGATGCGCGCGGCGTGCTAGGGCTGCTCGAGGAGATCGCGGGCGGCACCTCCTTCATGGAGGTGCACGGTGAGTTGTTGGTGGAATTCGGCCAGGATGCCGGCAAGGTGGACAGGCAGAAGGAGCAGGAGTCAGCCTGGGGTGCGGCCGCGCGGGAGGCGGTGGCGGCAGGAATACCGGCGTATGTGCGGCTGCTGGCCACCGCAGCCGAGGAGACGGTGCGGGCCGCTGTCGTGGCCACGCTGACCGCCGTCGGTGCGGATGAGGAGTCCACGGCGGCGTTGCAGGCGGCCGCCGCTGCCGATGTGAGCCCGCTCGTGCGGGCGTCGGCGGTGCTCGCGCTGGCCTGGCGCGGTGTACGCGATCCCGCGCATCTGGCAGATAGTGAGCCGCTGCCCCGGGTTGTGGCCGCGATGGTCGCCCAAGACACTGCGGTGCTGGCGCGCGACGCGCCGGCAGCGCTGAGCGACGCGGCGCGGCTGCCATGGCACATCGACGAGTTGCTCGTCTGGATTGTCGGTGGGGCCGGGCTGGCATGGCCGGTGCAGGTTGAGCTGGTCACCGTTTGGCTGCGGCACCCAGACGCGGCAGTGCGGGCCGCGGCCGCCTATGCGGCCGGCGCTCCGCTGCGGGCCTGGCGACCAGCCGCGGCCGCGCTCGTTCCGGTCCTCAGCGGCGTCCTATCCGATCCGGACGCCACAGTGCGGCACTGGGCGGCAACACAGCTGGACGACGCCGGGCGGGCCGCGGCAGCGGCGGCCGACGCGCTGTGGGCACTCCTGGAGCGCGACCCGTCGTGCTGGCCGGCGCTGACGGCGCTTGCCGGGTTCGAGGATCCGCGAGCTGACGTCCTGCTGGCCGGCCTGCTGACGAACGACGCCGACGAGGATTCGAACGACGACGACGCCGCCACCTGGTGCCCGGACCTGGACGCGGTGGTCATCGAGCGGCGACCGCCGTCGGTCGGACCCGAGCGTGCGTCCGCAGAGTTCTATGCGGGCCTGCGCCCATCCGCCGGCGATTGCCCTGACGACCTCATCGACGACCTCACGCGGTTCCGCCGGTGGCTCGACCGGTACGCGATCCAGTGCATAGTCGCCGACCTCGGCCCGTGGGCGACCGCATGCCGCACCGCGATCATCGACGCGGTCCGGCGCCGGCCTCCCGGCCAGGGCCGCGACCGGCTGATCCGAGCCGCGGTACGCATGCAGGCCGACCCCGCCCAGCTCGTGCCGCTCGTGCGCGCCCAGCTGCCCGAGCGCCCCGCGGCCTCCGCCGACGCGCTGGGCGGGTTCGGCCCGGCCGCCGCCGAGGCGTTGCCCGACCTCGCACCGCTTTTGGCCCACCAGGACCCCGAGGTTCGTCTCGCCGCGGCCGCCGCGATCCTGCGGGTCGGCGGCCAGTCGGACGGCCCGCTCGCGGCGGCGCGAGCCGAGCTCGCCATCACCGCCCAGGGCTGCATCCAGGCCGTCGCCGTCCTCGCCCTGGCCGGCCCGGCCGCCGCAGAACTCGCACCCCTGCTGCGGCCGCTGTTCACCAGCCCTGTTCCCACGCTGCCGCCCACCTTCACCAATGGCCGTGCCGACATCGCCGTGCGAGCCGCCGAGGCCTACTGGCACATCACTGGCGACGCCACCACCGCTGTCCCGGCGCTGCTGCGGTTCGCCCAGCCCGGCCCGCGAGGCGTGCAAGCCGTCCGGTGCCTGGGCCTGATCGGTCCGCCAGCCGTCGCCGCCGCGCCCACCCTGCAGGATGCATTGACCTCACTACGGCGGCCCGATCACATGCCCGACGGCCGGATGGACGACCGATGGCAGGCCGCCTGCAAAGCCGCCTTGGATCGCATCAGCCCCGCGCCGTGACATCCGCGCCGGGCGCAGTTCTGGCGATCTTGGCGTCCGGATCTGGCCGCGATCCGCGCGTCACGCCACGTGACGGCGGCACTGTCCGTCGCCGTCCGGAACTGCCGGATAGCGGATGTACTCCGGTTCCGCGTTCATCTGGGGGAGCACCGGTTCTCAGCCCCCCGTACCCACGTCAGCATCGCTTGCCAATGGGCAGGAGACGGTGTGTGGGCTGCGTCCTCGCTGATGCGAATCTTGGCGTTGGGTATCCGTGCGGCGATCAGCGGTGCGTCTGGAACGGCTCGGCCGGGGTCATGTCGACCGGCCCAGATGAGGACGCGGCAGGACACGTCGCCCAGGCCAAACCCCCATGGGCGGATGTCGGTGGCGAGCCAGTCGCCGGCCAGTCCGGTCGCGCCTTGGCGGGCGCCTTCGCGGTTGGACTCCTCGTTGGGCCGCATCCAGGGGTCCTGGCCCGCGGCAAGCAGCTGCCGGTGCTGCTTGAGTGGATCCTCGGCGTACCAAGCAGCGGCGCGGGTCACGTAGCGGCGTCCGAGCCCCGGAATGGTACGCAAGGCCCACGCCTGAAACCGCTGCCAGCCACGCACCGTGCGCAGTTCCCGATACGGGCCGGTGAAGCCTGCAGCGACCACGCCGGTCAGTCGATGCGGGAACCGGGCCCCGCAGGCCACGGCGTACGGCGCGCCACCAGAGAACCCAATCACGCCGAAGCGCTCGACCTCCAAAGACCTCATCAGCGCACCGACGTCGTCAGCAACGCCGAGGAGCGTTGGCCGTCGGACAGGTGTGGACCGGCCGTACCCGGGCCGGTCCACGGTAATCAGGCGGACGCCCGCCAACGCCGTGCCGTCCGGGCGGCTGAGCCGAGAGCCCGGTGTGCCGTGCAGGAATACCACTGGTGGCCCGGCCGGATCGCCGTACTCCGCCCAGCCCAAGACCCGGCTGTCCGGCAGCACAAGATCCATATCGCCTCCCCGCGAGACACCCGACGCATGCCCGGCAGCGCGCATAGACATGCGTCGCCGCATTGTGCAGTGTGGCACTGCCGAAGCACACTCGCATGCCGCGATCAGGGCGGTAGCGAGCGGGCTGCGACGCCGGTTGCTGAGAGCGTGCGTTGGCGTGGTCACACGCCCGTGGGGTAGAGCCTGAGGTGCTCGGCCACCAGAACAACGGTCGTTCCAGGCAGAACGCCGATGGAACCGTCATCGACCTGCACCTGCATAAGTCCTTCGGCCATCCGCACCGTCAGGAGGTCCTGCTCCTGCAGTTCGACGGTTCCGCGCAAACGCGGGCAGGACGTCGTCTGGCACGTCGGTTATCACGTCTTCCAGCTCGTTTTCGGCCAGGACCGCTGTGTCACCGCTCCGCCTCGCGATCACGAGTGCGGCCGCAGCGACGGCGGGCTCGGCCAGCCCGCGGTCGAGATATTGACCGGACGGCACCTGCGCAGCGTTCCGCAAGGCGGCCCGGATCGTTTCACCAGCCTCGGCTGGCCTCATGCCACGAAGCTCGAAACAGAAGTCGTTAGCCAGATCGTTGTCGAACGGACCCACACCGTCAGCGCTCAACTGCAGTCCTTGTCAATGCATCGAAGTCAGCTCAGGGCAGCGGTCAAGCAGCTAACCGGAGGCGGTCGGCGGGTGGCTGCGACGACGCGGCATTGTTGGAGATCACTGATGCGCGGTGGACGGCTCCTGTCGTGTCGCCGGTCCGGTGGGGGCGGGTGGTGACGAACCGGCAGGGCCTGCGGGTGGAGGCGTGGGCGTTCCCGGCGTGGATCCAGCGGTCGGCCGGTCGAGTCGATCCCGCACCCGCTGGGCTTCGGGGGCGTCGAGGTCGCCATACGCGGCGAGCGCCTGCCGCCAGTGGTGGGCGGCCGTGGCCGGGTCGGCGGTGGCTTCGTGGGCGTCGCCGAGACCGGTGTGGGCGCGGGCCTGGCTGAACGGGCTGCCGATCTCGACCGCCAGCGCGAGCGCCTCGCGGTGGCGGTCGGCCGCCTCGATGGGGCGGCCCAGCCGGAGGGCGGCCGCACCGACGGCGTTGAGCGCAGACGCTTCGGCGGCACGGTCGCCGGTCTCGCGCAGGATGGCGAGCGCGGCGCCCGCGTCGCGGTACGCCGGTTTGTCGTCGCCGGCCTCGTGGTGGGCCCGGGCGATGTTGACCAACGCGATCGCCTCGCCGGTGCGGTTGCCGAGCTCGCGGTGGATCGCCAGCGCCTCGCGGAGATGGTCAAGGGCCGCCGTACGGCCACCGCTCTCGAGGTACGCGACGCCGATGTTGCCCAGGACGCGGGCCTGCGTGGCCCGGCCGCCGCTGGCCCGCGCGGAGGCGAGCGCCTCGGCCAGCAACGCGAGCAGCTCCTCGTATCGACCCTGCCGCTGGTAGATGACGCCCATGTTGTTGAGCGCGACGCTGACGGCGTTCTGATCGCCGGTCTGCCGCGCGATCCACACCGCATGCCGCATCTGGGCCAGCGCCTCGTCGTGGCGGCCCTGCTGGGCCAGCGCCCAGCCGAGTAGGTCGCGCCCGCGTGACTCGCCGAGGCGGTCGCCGGCCTCGTGGGCGATCACGACCGCGCGGCGCAGTTGCCTGGCCGCCGCCTCGAAGTCGCCATGACGGTTGTGGCCGTTGCCGAGATGCAGCATGATCCGGGCCTCCCACACCCGGTCGCCGGTCGACCGTGCCGCCGGCAGTGCCTGCTCGGCGAGGGCGAGCATCGCCTCCGTGCGGCTCGTTACGTCGAGGTGGCGCCACACGGTGGCGGCGAGGTGCACGGCGTGCCCCGGCCAGCCGTTGCCGGCCGCGTGAGCGGCGGCGGCGACCAGGTTGGCGTGCTCGGTCTCCAGCCAGCGGCGGGCGCCGTCGGCGGTGCGCAGCTCGGGTATGTCCGGCCCGGCCACCGCCGGCGGGTCGGGACGCAGGCCCTTGTCAGCGGGATACACCGCGTCCATGGCCACCGCGGCGGCGTGCATATAGTCCTCCAGCAGGCGTGTCAGAGCCGCCCGGCTGCGGCTGGCCGGCTCCTCCACCGCGGCGCGCTCGACGGCGTACGCGCGCACGAGATGGTGGAACCCGTAGCGGCCCGGCCCGCGACGCTGGACCAGATGGGCGGCGGCGAGCGCGTCGAGGCGGGCGTGCACCACCGCTGCGGCCTCGCCGGTGAGTACCGCGGCGGCGTGGGTGTCCCACTCCTGACCCGGGTAGAGCGCGAGCAGCCGCAGGGTGCGCCGCTCGTGCGTCGGGAGGTCACGGTAGGAAAGAGTCAGCGCGGCCCGGATCCC
Source organism: Dactylosporangium sp. NPDC049525 (assembly GCF_040676755.1). Taxonomy (NCBI): domain Bacteria; kingdom Bacillati; phylum Actinomycetota; class Actinomycetes; order Micromonosporales; family Micromonosporaceae; genus Dactylosporangium; species Dactylosporangium sp. NPDC049525. The sequence continues at coordinate 7,206 of NZ_JBFAPO010000086.1, forward strand.
GCCCTCCAGTGCCAGCGTCGCCAGCGGCTGCAGATAGTCGGTGAGCAGCCAGTCGGGGTGGTCGCGCAGGTGTCCGCCGACGATCGCGAGGGCGAGCGGGAGGTGACCGATCAGCTCCGCGATCCGGTCGGCCGTGCGTGGGTCGGCGTCCACCCGCGCCGCGCCGGCGACCTGCCGCAGCAGCTGGCGGGCCTCGTCGGCGGCGAACGGGTCGAGCCGCAGGTGGACCGCTTCCGGCAGGTCGGCGAGCGTCCTCCGGCTGGTGACCAGCGCCAGGCAGGTGGGGTGGCCCGGTAGCAGCGCGGCCACGCCCCGCTCGTCGTAGGCGTTGTCGAGCACGACCAGCGCGTGCCGGCCGCGGAGCAACTCGCGATACTTCGCGATCCGCCCGGCGAGTGTGGGCGGCACCCGTTCCCCCGGCACCCCGAGGTGGCGCAGGAAGTCGGCCAGCACTGCGGCCGGGTCGGCCGGCGGCGAGCCCGAGTCGAAGCCGCGCAGGTCGACGAAGAGCTGCACGTCGCGGAAGCGACCCTGGGCGAGGAGCCGGTGCGCGGCGTGCAGTGCCAGGGTGGTCTTGCCGACGCCGGGCATGCCGTGGATCGCGGAGACCACGACGGTCGTGCCGTCCGCCGTAAGTAGCCGGTCCAGCTCGTCGCGGCGGCCGATGAACGTGCCCGCCTCAGCTGGCAGCCGGGCCGCGCTATTCACCCAGGACGCCGCGGCGGCTCGGCCACGGATGACCCGCACGGCCGCACGCCAACGCTGCGCGTACTCCGGATCGCCGCCGAGCACCGCGGCGATGGCGACCAGCAGGTCCTCGTCGAGCCGGCTCCGACCGGCGCTGAAGTACCCGGCTACCGTGCTGCGCCCGGGCAGCTCGCTCGCCGGCAGGCCCGCCCGCGACCATTCCTCCTTGATCCTCCTGGTGATCAGCGTGTAGGACGGGTCGCCCGCCCACGCCTTCAACAGGCGCAACCGCGCCACCAGGTCGTCCAGATCGGCGGCGCCCTCCGGTTCCGGCCGGCCCATCCCAACCCCCGTCCGGGAACGTCCGAGTTCGCTGTCGCCGTGGTCCGCGGCAGCGACGATGTGCTCTTCGATCGTAGTCGCCAACGAAGCCACAGCATTCGATGGCGTCTCGTTGCCAGGCACCCGAGAAGAGGTCAAGCGTGCTCCGCAGAACACTCAGTCTCGTCACCGCGACCGTCGCAACGTCGGCCGCGGTGCTGGTGGTGACGGCCGGTCCGGCGCTGGCCGCAGACGTACCCACGAAGCGAAACATCACGTACACCCTTTCCACCAGCCGCTCGTACACCGCGGCCGACACCCTCGGCAACGCCATCGGGTGGGGCAAGAACCGCACCGTGGACTGGGTGATGGAGCACGCCAACCGGGCGCTGGCTCCGCAGTGCGAGGCGGGGTCCAACGGCGCGTTGCAGCCGCTGGCCGCCGTCGCCGGGCTGGAGTACGGCTTCTGCTGGCGGGAGGACGGCACGTCCGACGACGACCCGGACGGCGCCTGGTACCCGCAGGGCATCACCAGCACCGCCGACGCATACGGCGCGGACTACTACGACGGCGTCCAGGCGGTCGCGGTGACCTGGTACCACGAAACAGCCAAGTACGCCCGGCTCACGCTCGCCCCGATCTATGGCTACGGCACCGGCGTCAACAACTACCGGCACCTGCTCCTGGCGGCGCCGACCGGCGGCGGCACAGACTTCTCCGAGGTCAACTGCCACGCCGGCGGAGCGATGTGGTACGGCGACATGCTCTACGTGGCCTGCACCGACCGCATCAAGCTGTTCAGTTTCAAGCACATCTTCAGCGCCGACACCTCAGCTGACTGCGCCGCCGAGATCGGCAAGGTCGGCGCGAAGTACTGCGCCAGCGGCTACGCGTACATCATGCTGCAGGTCGGCCAGATCGTCGCCAGCGGCCCGGCGATCACGTTCTCCACCATCTCCCTCGACCGTCAGGCGACGCCCGACAAACTCGTCATCGGCGAGTACTCGACCTCGCCGGGCGCCGGGTTGTGGCGGTTCGACCTCGACTCCAGCACCCGGCTGCCGTCGAGCTACTACTACGACGCCTGGAACATGCCGTTCAGCTCGGTCCAGGGCGTCACGACCCGGGACACGAAGTTCTGGTTCCACAGCAGCGGCGGCGTCATCACGTCCGGTGAGACGATCCAGGACAACTACGGCAAGCTGCGTTTCTGGAACGGCCAGCCAACCTCTGCGGTCAAGGTCTGGACCGGGGCCTACGGCGCCGAGTCCCTCAGCTACTTCGGCGACGACAGCAGCGAACCGGACACCCTCTTCACGCTCAGCGAACACCCGGGCTACCGCGGGGTGATCGCGATCCAGGCGTCCGACTTCGACTGACCGCCGCCGGTCAGGATGGGTCGGTGCTGATGACCGGCCCGTCCCGGCCGTTCGCGGCTACCCCGTCCGAGTGCGACAGGCATGGCCGAGCCTCGCACCGTACGCTCGGGCCGTGAACGGTGAAGGCCTGGATCGCGGCGGCATCCAGGGAGAAGTCGACCTGCACGACTGTTGTCGACATGGAGGTGCTCGACCCGACCGGCCGCGACGTCAGCCCGCTATAGACAGAAGCCGGCCCGCTCGCGGCCGGCCAGGGCCGCGCCGTTCCTTCTCTTGAACAGCGGCAGAAGGGCCTGTTCCAACGATTCGCGTTCCTCGGGTGTGCTTTCCGTCGGAGTATCCAAGAAGCGTCGGAGCAAGGCTACGCGCTGCCGGATCTGATTCCGGGCGACGTGGCCCATGATCGCGCCGATCAGGGCCGGGAAGCCGCAGAGGAGCACCCCGCATAGGGACGTGACCAGGCTCGCCACCGCAAGCATGTTGGCGTGTTCATGCCCGTACCCGGACGCGGGAGTGGGCGCGGGCGCCGGAGTGGGCGTGGCAGTGGCTGACCCCGGATACCCGGGGTGACCCTGGTTGGCGAGGTCGGAGTGCGGTTGGTTCGACGAAGATCTCGAGCGTATTGCGCGTATCGAAGAATACGCCGCAACTTCAAGTATGCACGCTGTCAGCATCAGGACCACGCCCGCGGCGCCACCGCCGAGCGCCATCACAAGCGCCGCGGCGGCAACCAGGACGAGCCATCCGACGAGCGCTGCCCGCCCGCGCCGTGGCGGAGGGACGCTCGGTGGCGGGCCGGGCCGGGCTGGGGTTGGTACGGCTGCGGGTGCAAGGGCGGCGGCCCGGGCGGGCGGTACTGCGGTGGGGGTCCGCCTTGGGGTGGATACGGCTCCGGGTGGGTCATCGAGAGGTCCTCATCTCGTCGATGCGTGTCGCGGCCGCCCCCCGACCGGCGCCTCCGCGTGGCGCCTCCCCAGGTGATCCGATGGTATCGGCTGTACTGCGGTCTATCGATGGGATCGGGTGTCGCATGTGCGGCGTTGACGCGCGACGACTTTGCCTTCTGGCACGACCTCAACACCTGGCTGTGCGGACAAGCGCCGCAGGCAATGCTGACGGCAGCTGCTCAGGCCGGGCCGGTCACCGGCCCGGCCCAGGAAGCCCGTGAGGACCGTCGCTTCCGCCGCCAGCTGCACTGCACCAACGCCAAATGGCCGATCGGTGCCGCGCCGATCGAATCTCCCGCACACCGAAAGCAAGGCGCTGCTCCCGGCCGCGCCACGAAACCAGCTCAACGTCACCTGTGCGCTCGTCGGTTGCGGCTTCAGTGCGTCATCGGGTCCCAATCCAGCCGGTGTCGCCGCCGTTTGGTTCGATCTTGACCTCTCGGGCGACATGGATCAGGTCATCGTTGGTGATCGGCCGGTCACCCGCGCTCCAGGTGCCGATCACTGCGATGAACGGGGCCGTAGCACCGGCGACCAGGCATGTCGTGGTCTCGTCCAGCGTGACGATCCGGCCCGGCACGGAGCCGACACTGACGACCTCGCCGCCCGCGCCGCAAATCGTCGTCGTGCCGTACCCGACCAGCAGGTGCTGCGGGGACGTCGACGCCACCTGCTGCGTCTCGATGAACATCGTCCAGTCGATCGGCGAGTTGCCACTCATGGACACGGTCAGCAGCCGGTGGTTGTCGGGCAGCCAGTCCAGCACCAGCGCCGAGGCCGACCAGCCGATGTCGGCGACCATCGACCGTGCAATCCGCAGCACGTCAGCCTTGCCCAAGCCCGCGTCGCGAACCTCCAGCCGCAGCACGTGGCGTTCGTCGGCGGGCCAGGACAGCTGGATGACGCCGGAGGCCGCCAGGTAGACGCCCGGTTGGCCGTTGACGTCGACGGCCGAGGCGCCGTCCTGCGGTCCAGGGTCGGACGCCGGCGCCGTCGTCGTCGTGATCGTCAGTTTGATGCTCGGCTCGTTCGCGTCGCGGCCGTTCACCCCGATGGGCGCCGTCGCCCACATGCGGGTCAGCACCGCGCCGGCGCCGCCGCTGTAGTCGACGACCCGGCTCCGCTCGGTGTACCCGGACGGCAGCCAGGTCGGCCGCAGCCCCAGTGAGACCCTATCGACCGCCAGCGGCGCGGGTGCCGACGACCGCGTGACCATCATGGTCGGCGACGGCTCGGCCGGCCGCGGCTGATGCGTCACCCCGCGCACGAACAGCGGTACCGTCAGGACGGCGGCCGCGGCGGCGGCGACCGAGGCTACGAACCTGACCCGCCGCCGGTGGGTCTGCCGGACGCTGAGGGTCAGCAGCGCAGCACGCAGCCGCTGTGGGTCGTCCGCCCGCTCCGCCTGCCGCTGCTGCGCCGTCCGGATCATGTCTTCGAGGTCCAGGCCCGGGTCCTCGGTGCTGTTCCGGCTGCGGTTCATCGCTGACCTCCGGCGGACGTGGCGGTTGCCGACAACGCGGCCCGCAGCGCGGTCAAGGCTCGGGAAAGATGGGTACGGACCGTGACCTGGCGGCAGCCGAGTACCTCGGCGATCTCCTCGACCGATTGATCCTCGTAGAACCGCAGCGCGACCACCGCCCGCTGCTGCCGCGGAAGCGCCGCGATGAGCCGCATCATGGCGTCACGCTCGTCGTGCATTCCGGCCGGATCGGGAGCCGGCACGGCAAGGGCTTCCAGGCCCGCCGGCGGCAGCGGAACTAGCCGTGCCGCCCTCCGCCGCCGCCACGACAGGAACTCGTTCACGATCATCCGCTTCACGTACGCCTCCGGCGCCTCCAGCCGTGCGATGCGCGCCCACCGCCCCTGCGCCCGCACCAGCACGTTATGCGTAATGTCCTCGGCGAGGTGCAGATCCCACGTCACCACCGATGCGTAACGCAGCAGGGCCGCGAATCTCGCGGCCACGAATTCGTCGAACGTCACACCAGGCCCCTCCCGAGAGACCCACGCCTCTGTCGACCATGCAACGCCCCCCGCGCCGCGTATTGATGACATCCTTCTCGATATTTCTGGTCCACGGCCCCGGCTGCCACGGGCGACCCGGCAGCATTGTGAGTCGGACCTGCGCGTCTTCCTGCGCTGGTGCAGCGACCAGTGCCTCGACCCGCTGACGGCGGTCCGGGCCGACGTCGAGCGGTACGTGTGTTGGCTGCAGGACGTCGGCCGGGCCACTACCACCCATCGACTGTCTCCCGCCGACTGTCGATCGTGACCGGGTTCTACCGGGTCTGCGTCATCGACGGCCTGCTGCCGCACTCACCAGCCGACTACGTCCGCCGGCCCATCGAACGCGCTGTTGGCGACCGTGCCGATGGGCCGATCCTGCGTAACATGCTCGGCGGGCGGATGGACCGCCACGCCGCCTCCCGACGGCTCAGACACCTGGCCGTAGCGGCCGGCGTACGGATGCCTCGGATGCACCCGCACATGCTCCGCCATACGTTCGGCACGACCATGCTGGACGCCGGGGTCAGCCTTCGCGACGTCCAGATCGCCGCCCGTCACGCCGACCCCCGCACCACCAATGCGCTACGACCGGGCCCGCAACAACCTCGACCGCGACCCCAACTACATCCTCGCCGCCTACATTGCCTCCGGAACCTGACCAAGACTCGCGACTTTGCCGATGAGAGTGTCGCGTAGGTCAGTGTCCGAACGCCCACGCCACCATCAGCGGAAACTCGTGTTTCCAGAAGGCGTCGCCGTGCGAGCCGGCCCGTTCGGCCATGACAACTCCCCCACCCGCATCGCGTAACGCGTCCGCCCACCGGGTCGCGTTGGTGAGGAAAAACGGTTCCTCGGTGCCGGCGACGAGGTAGGTACGCGGAAGCCGGCCGGGCAACGCGGCGGGCGGCCGGTACCCTGCCCCGGGCGAGGCGCAGAAGACCGCGCCGTAGATGTCGGGATGGCGCAGCCCCATGGCCAGCGCGAGTTCCGCACCGGCCGAGACACCGAACACTGCGGTTCGGCCGGCTGGCAGCCTGATTGCCAGGCGGGTCGCCGCCCATCGCCGGACGTCCTCGACGAAGAACTTCTCGTGGGCCGCGAACCGTTGCGGGTCGAAGGCGAACGCGGCCGTGCTACGGCCCGGTGAGTACTCGTGCAGCCGCAACGTCTCGTCCTCGACGCGGTGCGCGCCGATGATCATCGTGGGTGGCAGATCGGCAGCCTCCAGAACCTCTCCCCACGATGTGATCAATTGCCCGTCGCCAGCGAAGACGACCGCCTCGGCCGCAGCCGCCGGTACGTAGGCGGTGACCTGCCGCCCACCGTCGTAGTCCAACGTCTCGGTAATGAACTCGCCCGCTGTGGACGACATCGGCGTGGGCTCCCTTACAGGAATAGGGCAGCTGCTGGCACACCGAACACCTTGGCAGGATTCCGTCTGTCCTGCCTACCTAGCTCTGCATTCCGAACCCGCACAACGGCGATCGGCAGCTTGCGACACTCGCGCGGTGCCACACATCCGGATCTGCCGCAGGTCTCGCGCGGCGGTCGATTCGGAGATCGTCACGCTTCGTAGAGGCGAGTCCGGTGCGTCGTAACGCAGCAACGGCGCGCTTGTAGCCGATGAGCGGATTCCGCTCGTCCCGGGATGGTGTGGTGGGGTAGTACTTGCTTGTGGTTGACGGCGGGTGGGGTGATCAGCAGACGGACGCGGACCTGCCGGTCGGCCTCGTGCTGTTGATCGGTCCGCCCGCGGCTGGGAAGTCGGCGTTCGCGCGCGCCTGGGTCGACAGCGGCCAGATCGACGCCGACGGTGTCGTCTCGTGCGACTCGGTCCGCCATGAGCTGTTCGGCGACCGGTTCGACGTCGCCGATGACCCGGCGTTGTTCAACGAGCTGGACCGTCGCGTCGAGGTGCGGCTGCGGGCGGCGCTGCCGGTCGTGGTCGATGCCACGCATGTGATGCCGCATGCTCGGAGCAGGATGATCGCCTGGGCTCGACGGCACGGCCGGCCGGTCGTGGCCTTGCGGTTCCGGGTCGCCGAAGAGGTTCTGATCCGCCGTAACGCTGAGCGCTCTGCACCGGCGCGCGTGCCGGTGCACGAGGTGCGACGGTATGCCGCCATCGCCGCGCAGCACACGGATCGCGCTCAACTTGCCGACGAGGGGTGTCGATGTCGTCGTGGACGTGCCCGGCATGGCCGAAGGCTTCACCCCGTCTCAAGCCGCAGCGGTGTTCCGCCTTCGCCGATAACACCGGACTGCACCACCAACTCGGACACCCATGCAGGCCAGGCCACCTCGATCACATGTCCGGACATGCCGCTGAGTTTGCGCGCCGCCTCAGCTGCTGAGGTTCGCCTGGAGTAGCTGAGGTCCGGTGATGTACCAAGCGGGCCCTCGCAACGCAGGTGGCCGCCCGATCTGAGCAGTTCGGCCGCTTCCTCGCCGCCACCGCCGTCGTCGAGCTGACAGCTCAGGCAGGTAGGTCGGCCGATGCCGAGCCCGGATCAGTTGTTGATGACCAGCGCCGGGAGCATCAGCCGGACCTGGGCGCCTGCGGCGTCCGGTTCGAGGGCGTTGAATAGGAACGCGAGCAGCACGTTCGTGTTGACCCAGGCACAGGCCGAGAACGTGACGCCGCTGGCGTCGGTCTTGGTGCACTCGGCGGTGCCCCCGGCCGAGCCCGGGTCCACCTTGATCCGGGCGGTGACCTGGCCGCCGTTGAGCTGCCCGCCCATGCTGGTGAAGAAGGCGTCGAGCTGGCGCTGGGCGCCGCCGGCGCTGAAGATCGCGCCGGTGCCACCCCAGACCGCGGCCGTCTTCGACGCCTTGGTCTTGTCCTCGTACTGCGCTGCGAACGGGTCCTTCACTCCGGCGTCGGACAGTGATTTGCTCAGCGCGTCGGCCTGGTCCTGGCGGACGGACTTCTTCCAGGTTCCGATGGTTGCGGGGGCAGTGAGCGTCGGTGTCTTGCTCGCCGAGCCGCTCGAACTCTTCGGACCGGCCGCCGGATCGCCGCTCGCGGCGGCGTTCGGCGTGGTCTTGTTCGAGTCGAGGTTGAACGCGATCACGGCGATCCCGCCGCAGAGCACCAGCGCGACCGCCGTGACGACCAGTGTCACAATCAGCGCCGTCCGACTCTTCTTCGGCGGTGGTGTCGGCGCGGCGCCCCATCCGGGCTGCCCAGGGTAAGCCTGCGGTGCATAGGCGGGCTGCGCGTTGTAGTCCGGCTGCGGATAGGACGGCTGCGGATAGGCGGGCTGCCCGTACGACGGCTCCCCGTACGACGGCTGCCCGTACGACGGCTGCCCGTACGACGGCTGCCCAAAGGAGGGTTGCTCCGAGTAGCCCGGCTGCGGTGCCCCATACGGCTGCTGCTGATAAGGATCGGGCTGATTTGGCGGCTGCGGTGCGTACGGGTCGGACATATTGGGCTCCTTGACCGCCTGCGGCGAATGCTTCAAAACCGGGGCAGCATATTCGCTGCAGCGCTGCGCCGCTGACCGATGTGCGCGCACCCACACGGTGAACAACTCGTCACCGCTGATCAGCACGAAGACGGCGACATGCTGAGGGTGATGGAGTCCTTGCGCCGTGCGAGCTAGCCCTGCGGAGCAACGGCGCGCCGTCTGGTCCCTGCGGGGCCGGGCGGGGCCGGGCGGGGCCGGGCGGGGCCGGGCGGGGCCGGGCGGGGCCGGGCGGCGTTGTCCATTTTGGACCTGTCGTGGTTTCCCGGCTGCTTGTAGGCTTCGGGTCCGTGTCCGGCGGGCGTCGTGCCCGCCGGGCAGACCGGGGGAGGAAGCGTTGACGTTCGGACTGACGCGGCGATCGGCCATGCTCGGTGCTGTGGCCGCCACGGCGGCCGTGACGGTGCCCACGGCCGTGCTGGGCCAGCAGCGGGCGGCACGGGCTGCCATGCCCGGAACGGCCGGCAAAATCACGTTCAGGAAGCCGGGGACAGGCGAGATCTGGCTCGCCAACGCCGATGGGACCGAGCCGTTTCAGCTGACGCTGGAAGCGAACGCGGGATCCGGCGACTGGGCGCCCGACGGCAGCCGCTTTCTCTACGCCGACCGGCTTGGTCCGGCCTCGCTGCGGCACGACCGCGACGGCTGGTTCGCATTGCTGGGGACCGCGGCCGCCAACCAGCAGACACACCCGGTCTACACCGCCGGCGGGCACCAGGTCATCTATGAGAGCTTCGGAAAGCTGTCGATCATCAGCGCCGGCGGGAACACGGGCTTCGGCGAGCAGCTGTTCAGCGTCCCCGACGACGGCAAGCACGACAGCATGGCCGCGACGGCCAACGACGGCACCATCGTCTACCAGCACCACGCTCCGGGCGACTATGAGCACTCCGACATCTACCGCATCGACGCCTTCACCGTCGTCACCAAAATCATCGACGGCGGATGGGCGGCGGACTTCTCCCCGGACAGTGCGAAGCTGGCGTTCGTGCGGACCGTGGCGGGCAGCAGCCAGATCTGGATCGCCGACGCCGACGGATCCAACCAGGTGCAGCTGACGACCCCGCAGAACGAAGGCGGCGCCGACAACCGCGAGCCGGCCTGGTCGCCGCAGGGCGACGCCATCCTGTTCACCAGCTATCAGGCCGGCGCGGCACGCATCAAGCGGATCGACCTGACCACCAGGGAGATCGTCACGGTCGTGCAGAGTGGCACCGACCCGACGTGGCAGCCAATCAACGGCAACACCATCGAGCGGGTCTGGGGGCAGACGGCGCTGGACACCGCGGTCGCCACCTCCCGATATAACTGGGCCGACCTGGGCACCGACGACGGCGTGCGCAACCAGGCCCAGGCCGTGGTCCTTTCCCGGGACGACGTCTACCTCGACGCGCTCGGCGGATCGGCGCTCGCGGTACACAAGCGGGGCCCGTTGCTGATCACGCCGACCGCTGGGCTGCATGCCTCGACCAGAGCGGAGCTCCAGCGCATCCTGGGCGCAGGCGGCACCGTCTACCTCCTCGGCGGCACGGTCGCGCTGTCGGCGAAGGTCGAAAGCCAGGTGCGGCAGCTCGGGTACCGGACCGTCCGGCTGTGGGGCGCGACCGAATACGACACAGCGATCGCGGTGGCCAAGGAGATCGCCCCCAAGCCGTCGGCGGTCATCATCGCCACCGCACTGCAGTATTACGACGCCCTCGCCGCGGGCGCGGCCGCCGGCGCGCACCCGGGCACCGTCATCGTGCTCACCAACGGAGACGCGATGCCTGCGGCGACCGCGGCCTACCTCAACACGCTCAACCCCGACTCGGCGATCGGCACGAAGATGATCGGCGTCGGCGGTCCCGGCGTCCGAGCCCTGGTCGATGCTCATCAGCGCAGGCTGATGCCGGCCTGGCCCGGCAGTTTCCTGTTCTGGCCCGTCTTCGGCGGCAACGCGTTCGACACGGCGGTCGCCGTCGCCGACTTCTTCTTCGCCGGGCCCAGCACCGCGGCCGTGGCCACCGCGACCACCTGGTACGACGCGCTGACCGGCGGCTCGATGATCGGCGCGAACCGCGGGCCGCTGCTGCTGTCCACCCCCGACGCCATCAGTCAGGTGACCCGCCAGTACTTCTCCCGCAACTCGGCGTCGCTGACGCGTGCGACGCTGTTGGGCGGCCCACTCGCACTCCAGGACGTCCTGATCGAACCGCTCGGCGAGGCGATCTCTCCGCCGGGCGGGTACACCTACCGGCAATACACCGAGCACTCCACCACCGCGAGCGCGTCGGCGAAGTCCATTACCGCCTCCGGTGCCCAGCGCCACGGGCCCGCCTCGGGCAGCCAGGCGACGATCCCCGGCGTCACACGGCAGCAACCCCAGCGGGCAGGCTGAGTCCGCCGCGGTGACGCTCGCCGAGATCAACCGACGCCACACCCGCCGCGCCGCATCCCGGCGAGCAACCATGTCGACGGTAGGCCAGGGCGTTGGGTACTGAAGGGGTGTCGGACCTGCACCCAACACCCCTCCACGAGGTTAGGTGCTCGCGTTGTGGGAGGCGGTCAGCGCGGCCGATCCGGACGTCGACTTCGTCGACGACGACGACGACGAGGCGACGCCCTGGGACTCGCTGTTCGGTGTCTGGACGATCGAACGGCTGATGCACCGGTCAGGGTGAGCGGGTGGCGGCGAGGTAGGCCAGGACGGCTCGTACGCGGCGGTGTTCGTCGGGGGCGGCGTGCAGGCCGAGTCACTGGAAGACGGCGCTCATCAGTCATGGATAGCTAGAGGCGCCACGCTCTGACGCTGCGATCGCGTGCACTTCTGCCGCCGGTCGTGTGCTGTGGCTCGCCGAGCGGTCGTCACGCTGTGTACGCCGCTGCGCCCTGCGTGTCTGAGCTTCTGGCGCGCTCTCGAAGCCGATGTGCGGACGTTGGACGCCAACCGATGCGTAGTCCCGGGCTAATCGGGTTCGGTCTTTCGGCGTTGCCTGGTCAGGACGGTCCAACAACCTGCGTACAGCATCGCGGCGATCAGGCCGCCCCCGGCGGCGCCCGTGCCGGCGAGGAAGACAATCCGGAGTAGTCCTTCACCATCGGGCGCGGGCAGCGCGGCGACAAGTCCACCTGCGATGCCAGCGAGCACGATGACCGCCCACGCCGTCCGTGCAGTCCACGCCGCAGGCTCGGAGGCGTGGGGAGCGACAGCTTGGTTTGCGTGCCACCAGCGCAGCAGCCAGGCGGCGATGCTGATCGCGCCGACGACGCCACTGGCGTACTGCGACCATTGGTAACCGGGTAGGCCGGCGTGCTGCTCGGCCAGCCAGCCAATGTGTCGAGATCCCCATCTCCCGGCGTGCGTGAACGCGTCCCACAGCGTGTGCGTGGCCGCGCCCACGGTCAGCGAGGCCACTGTCAGCACGATGCCGCGCACCCTTGTGGAGTGAGTTCGTCGCTGCGACCCGGTTGTGGCGAGTCGGCTGTGCACGGGCGTCGGTGACACGGCGACCAGGAACCGCGCCAGTACGGCATGCCAGACCAGGAAGGCCGCGCCACCGAGCACGATGTCCACGGTGACCGTACCGACGGGCGAGTGCGTCATGCCCGCATCGACCGGGACAGGCAGGTAGTACGGCAGGTCGGGCGCCATGCTGCCGATCACCAACGCGGATGGCACCAGCCCCCATCGGATGAGCGGCAGCACCGCAGCGGGATGGCTACCGGTGAACGGCACGTTGTCGCCTCATCGCCGCCAGCGTATGTGGTGCGCAGTTCCGGAGAACGGATCGGGACCGACGCCCGACCGGGCGAGCAGCCGCGCCGTCATCGCCAGCACCTGTTCGCCGTATGCGGGGTCACGGGATGCGGCGGAGGAGAGCACCGGCCGGCCCTTCGTGTAGAAGCCTCCGGTCGCGTTGTCCAGAGTGGGATCGCTGGCGAGCCTGACGGCGGTACGGGCGCCACGTTCGGGGCTGGACAGCAGAAACCGGGCCGGCCCCTGGAAGAACCGGAACGCGCCGCCGTTGCGTCCGAATCCGGTGGCGACGTTGCCGGGGTTGGCGGCGTTGACGGTGATCTCGCGAGGGTCGAGCCGGTGCGCGAGCGCATAGGTGAACGCGAGGTTGAGTAGCTTCGCGTCGCAGTACGCGTGCCATTGGCTGAACCGCTCCGGGTAGGACCAGTCGGTGAGCCGACGGCCGAGGCGCTCCACCGTGGACGACACGTTGACGACCCGGGCCGGCCGCGCGGAAGCGATGGCGCCGCGGCGCAGCACGGGGAGCAGCAAGGCGGTGAGCGCGGCCGACGCGACGTGGTGGACCGCGATCGTGCGTTCCACGCCCTCCGGCGAGAGGTCCCGCCGCGCCGACGCGCCGCCGGCGTTGTTGACCAGGACGTGGAGTCCGCCTTCCGCCACGGCGGTGACCTGCTCGGCCAGGTCACACACACCGGCCACGGAACCGAGGTCTGCCCACACCGGCACACCGTGCAGTTCGCGGGCTGCCGCCACAGCGCGTTCCTCGGTCCGGGCGTGGACGAGCACCCGGGCCCCGGCGCGGGCCAGAGCGTGCACGGTCGCCTTGCCCAGGCCTCCGGATGCTCCCGTGACGAGCGCGGTCGTTGCTGATGATGTTGCCATGCCTACGAGCCTCGCGACATCGGTACCGGATGACAACCAGGCACCTTCAGGGTATATAGGTACCTCGTGGATACTATCGCTGACCTGCGCCAGTTCGGCGGCGCGGATGTCTATCTGCGGTCCTGCCCGTCCCGTGGCGTGCTAGACGTGATCGGTAGCAAATGGACGGTGCTTATCGTCCCGGCGCTCATCGACCGTCCGCTGCGCTTCGGTGAGCTCAGACGCAGGCTCGACGGCATCACCCAGAAGAGCCTCACTCAGGCGCTGCGCCAACTGGAACGCGACGGCTTCGTCAGCCGGACGCAGTATCCGACCATCCCACCCCGGGTGGACTACGCGCTGACCCCCCTCGGTCACCGGGTGGCCGGTCTGCTGAGCTCCATCCGCGACTGGGCCCAGGACAACCTCGTTGACGTGCTCACCGCCCGCGCCGACTACGACTCCCGCCCCGCCGAACTGCCGGAACAGCAGCGAGGTCGCGGTGAGGCACCATGAACCCGATCGGCCGATGACGTCGGTCGGTCGCGTCGGGCAACGAATTCATTGGGGTGCATGTGGAGATCATTGCCGCTCCTGCGGTTGTCGTGCGGCCGGATCGGCACTGCATCGGCATTCGGCTGGTGACGCCGTTCCGCGGGATGTTCGCCGTGCGTGACCGGCTCATGGAGGAGTTGTACTCCTGGGCGGACGAACGGGCGGTCGCGTACGGGCATACCTTCTTCCGCCTCCACGTGGTCGACATGAACGGTCCCATGGATGTCGAGGTCGGTGTCATCACCGACGAGCCGGTCCAGGGTGACGATCGAGTCCGTACCGCAACGCTGCCCGCCGGCCGCTACGCGAGCCTGACGTATGTCAACCACGGTCGCCGCGCGAACGGCATGTTGCGCGACTGGGTTCAGGAGCAGGGGCTCACCCTGGACTTCACCACCAGCCCCGAAGGCGAGCATTTCGGCTGCCGGTACGAGGCCTACCTCACCGACCCGCGCTTCGAACGCATGAAGACGCGCTGGCACGTCGAGCTGTCCATTCGGCTGCTCGAGGAGCATGCAGAGTAGGAATGCCACCCGCCGCCGTCCCCGCGGTAGCGGCTCGGAATGCTCCGTGACTACGTCGGACGTGCGCACATCTGCCGCGGGCCGCTCGCCACGGTCAGCATGGTGATCAATGACCGCCACGCTGGTGACCTGCGGCTTCACCCCATCCGTGCCCAGACCCGCCGCCCAACTGTGCAACGTGGGACCCGGCCTCGCGGTCACAATCGGGGGTCCTGATCCCGGTTCCACCAGCCTATCGATGGTATTGGTGGAACGATGGAAGGCGTGGGAACTGCGACAACTACTATGCCTGCTATCTCGCCGCTTGCCGGCGATCCGATTGACCGTGCCGATGCTGAGCGGCTCGCGGGAGTACTGAAGGCATTCGCCGATCCAGCCCGGCTGCAACTGCTCAGTCTGATCCAGTCCGCTCCGGCGGGCGAGGCGTCCGTGAGTGACCTCACCGCGCCGCTTGGCCTATCCCAGCCGACCGTGAGTCATCACCTTCGGATCCTCACCGAGGCCGGCCTGCTCGAGCGCGACAAGCGCGGCGTCTGGGCGTACTACCGCCTGGTGCCGGCCGCGATCGCGGCGATCGCCGACCTGTTGACACCGCCCCGCAAACGGGCGACGAAGAGGGCCCGCTAAGCGGCACTGTCGAACGCCACGAGCGCGCCAAGCAAAGCGCGCCCAATCCACCAATTCCCTTGATCAGATGCGCGCCCATGCCGCTGCGGGGGCTCTGGCGTTCATCGTGGCTGGTGACACACCGTAATACATGGCTGTGTTCCCTGTCCCCCACGCCCGCCTCGAGTCCTCGGGTGAGCTTGTCCTTCGCGCCGCGGTGGCGACCTACCTCGGTCGCTACCGCGGCCAGAGCCGGCAGCACAGCGAGTCGCAGCCACCCGCCGACTACGTCCGCCGCCCACCGTCCCAGCCGAATCCCCGACGCTCGGACTCGGGCACCTGCAGTTCGAGGCCCTGATCACCACCGCCCGGCTGTCGACCAACCCGAACGACTTCGCCTTGGTCGCACTGCTGGGCCTGCTCGGACTGCGGATCTTCGAAGCCTGCGGCTCGAGCGTGCGGATGCCTCGGATGCACCCGCACAGGCTCCGCCATACGTTCGTCACGACCATGCTGGACGCCGGGGTCAGCCTTCGCGACGTCCAGATCGCCGCCCGCCATGCCGCCCCCGCACCACCATGCGCTACGACCGAGCACGATCGGTGATCGACCCGGCGGCGCCGGCGGTTTCCTGAACTGCCGATGAGCGGGTAGGTGACTATGGCCCTTCATCGGCCAATTACAGTGCATGCGTGAAGGTTCGTGCACGGTGGAATCCCGGCTGGTACAACCTCGATCAGTCGTTGAAGGTCGGCAACCGGGCGACATTTGGATTCTCGCGTGCCAAACCACCGGCAGATTACGACGTGGTACTCGCACACGATATGGGCGCCCCACGCTGCGACTGGAACTCCTGGTCGGCGACCGTGGAGTCGATCGAGCATGACCGGTTGGGCGTTGTTGCAGAGGTCGACACACGGCCGTTCGGCCAGTACACCTTCACCTTCGGTGACGGTCGGTGGGTGACGATCGAGGCCGAAGAGAGTCCGGGACACGTCGACGACGCGAGTCCGGGCTTCCCGATCGACGACTGCGATCCCGCCTGGGCGGGCAACTCGGGCTGGGCACTCACTGTCGTGTTCTCCGATGCCTTCCAGACACCCGGCACTGAGTAAACGTCGCTCGAGGCCGCCGGCGAGTCTGGAGGATGTTGATCGAACGCCGCAGCTCCCCGGCTTCCTTGAAGCCTGACAGCAGTGCGCGCTCATGCCGCCGAGAGCGCGTCCGGCGTCCCTGGCCAGTCGAAGATCGTCACGCTTCGTAGTACCTCGGCTGTCGCAATCCACCATGGCCGGCGCACACTCGTGCCGATGTCAGTGCATCCGATCGTGGCGGTGATGGGTGCCTGATTCCTCGCCATGCACGGTGGGTGTACAGCCGAGTAGGGCCTGGTTTGACGGCGGCCCGGGTCGGTGGGCAGCGACTACGTCACAGATATGCCCGTGGCAACGTGGTAGCCGCCTGGGCGTTGCACCTCGGCCGCCGGTTCCCGCGCCTCGAACAGCGTCGAGGTGCGCACAGCGCACAGACCGGCATCGAGGTGATCGCCCACCTGCCCGTCACCGCCGACACCTGACCGGCGCGCTGGCGCATCGTTCGGGTGCCGCCGGCGGTCACCCGGCCGTGCCGTCACCTCCCAGGCGACGATTCGACAACGCCCCTCCATACCAACACGACCCCGGTCGCGAACCAGAGCGCCGCGATCACGAGCAACGTCCAATGGCCGGGCCTGCGCTTCGACGCTACTGCCACACCGGCGGCGGGGCCGGTCTGCCGGCGGATCACCTCCATGAGTCGCTCGGTCTGCCGCACCGTCTTCCGCCACCGCCACCTGCCCTGATCACGCCGCGAATCCCCAGCCAGCACGGCCTCGACATCAATGGTCCGACCGGTAGCAGTCTTCAGATAGACGCGTTCCCGCTCGACCGCCCGCACCCCGACGATCTCTGTACGCAGGACGGTGTGGCTACTGAACGAGTTGTGGACGACCACCCAGTCGCCGTCCACCATGACAGAAGCAGACGGTCCCATGAAGTACCCCATGATGAAGAACGGGTAGCAGATCGAGCCGGCCATGAACACGTGTAGCCAGGACCGCGGGTCGAACACCAGGATGTAGGTCATCGCGGCAGCGGCCGCCGCCATGATGATCACCGGTGGTAGATCAATGCGCCGCTGCCGGTATTCCTTCATTGCCTGGCCGACCCCCCGAGCCTTGAGGCCGCTCGGCCCGCTCGGCCGAAGGACGCGAATGTCACCGTGTCGAGCTGATCGAAAACGTCCGCCGGATAGCGACAGTCGAAGACCGGCCGCCGACATGGAACGGCGGGGTGTCGACGGACCGGTCACCGGATGTCTTGTAGCACATCATGGCGTGCCAGCGGCCAGGTTTCCCGGCGCCGCGTCCGGTCGCGGCAGCGCGGACAGTTCCCGGTACGCAGCGAGTACCGCCGCGGTCCGCTCGGCAACCTCGGCGACCGCGTCCGGTCCGCCCGCGCCGCCGTCGTCCGCCCGCTGCGCCCGGCGCAGCACGCTGCGGACCTGCTCGGCGCGGTGCTGCTGATGAGCATGCTCGCCGGAGATCTCGGCGAGCCTGCGAAGTAGCTCGTCAACTACTCGACCTCCTCGCCACGATGGCGAGATTATGATCCGAGCCAACTACAAGAAGTCGACATAACCGACCAAATTCGATCTATCTCTTCGAGGCAAAGTAGCTATGGAGCTGGGGCACGCGCCAGCTGGTCGGCGGAGTAACCGCAGATTCTGAAGCAGAACGCGGACTGGCTGGAATGGTTGCAGGAGAACCTTGACCAAGCCCGGAAACCGCGCAGCCAGCAGGACTCGGGCTCTACGGGATTCGCCCCCAGGCTCGCGGCCTCATCATCATCGGTCGTGGTGAGCCGACAGCAGAGACGAACGCGAAGCGCAGGAAAGTTGTGGGAGAGCGCCCGAGCCGATGTCCGTTCGTACGACTGGCTGCTTCGAAAGGCCGCGACGCAGCGCATCGTGCAGGGCGTATTGGATGTCGACGAGCCAGACGATGATCCCTTCTGACGCTGCGCCGACCAGCGTGTGCCTGCAGGGCCGTGGCGGCGCAGGCCAAGGAGGGGCGGTCTATGGCCCGTCATGTGCCCGCGGGGCGGCAGTTGGGACCACGACGAACCCGGGCGATGATGGTCCTGATCTACTGCGGCCGGTGCCGACGTGGCGGTCAGCGGTCCTTGAGCGCCCGGCGCTCGGCTTCCAGGTCAACGGCCTCGTCAAATTCGAGTTCGCGGACAACCTGTCTGTCGGCCAGGCCTGGCACCACCGCGAGTTCGTCTTCGGCGAGGTGCAATCGACAGCGGAGGCACCGGAACTTGGACGGGTAGAGGATGAGTCGGGGGTAGTAATACTTGGTGTGGTCGTCGGAGTCGTCGCCGAGGTCCCAGCTGATGTCGGAGCGACCACTGAGCAGTCCAGTGTGCGAGCAGGCCGGGCAGACCGCACGGGTGCTGTCCTCGCCAACCGCGGTGGACGCGGTCTCGACTGCTGCGTCGAACGCTGCGGTGAATGTCTCCTTCGTCCGCTCGTCGAGCTGGCCGAAGCGCTCTTTGTGGTCCCGCGTGGCTTGGTCGATGCGCAGTTGCACCGCTGTACGCAGCTGGTCGGTGTGGCTTGTGAGGATCGCGGTGACGGTGCCGGTGTAGTCGGCCCAGAACGCCGCTTCGTCGTGGCCGATGGAGTTCAGCATCGTCTGCGCCGCCCGCAGCGCCGCAAACAGGAGCTTTTCGACGTCTTTGGCACGGTTTCCCGCGTGCGCGGCACCGTCGCGGGCGTCGATGACCAGATGGAGGTCACCGGTCACCTGGAACGAAGGGTTCAGGTCGGCGAAGCGTTTCAGAGCTTCCTTCGCTCCGATGGTCCGAACCTTGAGGTCGGGATTGACGTGCTTGGCGTGGCCGCCGAGGGCCAGCATGCTGTCGAAGGACTTGCCGTCAACAACGTAGAGCGGGTTCTGCTGGAACAGGTAGGCCTTGGCCAGGTGCTCCAGCATGACGCCGAGGTGTAGTGCGGTGGCCCTGGCGCGGCCAAGGTGGTGGGCACGGAACGAGTCGTGGCCGTGCTCTTGGGCGGAGGTGATGAACTGCTCAGCTTTCACCGGGGAAGCATACGAACAGACTTGTGGGCGCTGCGCTTTTCGGCGTGAACCCGCCCTGGTCTGGGTCAATATGCCGCCGCAGTGCGGCAGGTCATGCCGCGTTGCGAGCCGCAGATTGCGTCGGCCTCTGCCAACATCAGCGTGTTGGCGAACGAGGCGACCCGTGTTCGCAACACGTGCGGGGCTGCCCTCGTCCTTCTGCTGACGCAGCCAGCTGGCACTGCGCCAGTCTTTCGAACGAAGTGGCCGCGAAGCGTGCGGACGGGCTGACCGTCCTTCGAACGAGGGCCGTCTTCGTCCACTAGAGCGAGGGCGCAGGATCGCGCCGTCTTCGACAGCCGAAACGCGGCCCCAGGCGCACAGCCCTACCGTCGCTGAACAGGTCGAACACGGTCGAGGTGCAGGTCGATCTCCACGGCGGGATACATCCCAAAACTGCTCCCCCTGGGGCCGCTTGGCTATTGCGGCTGACCTGCCGATCGGCTAACCCGCCGGCATGCGTCATCGTTCCCATGTTCAGCATGCCGCCGGCGGGTCCCACCGAACATGGGAACGGACCGACGGACGCAGCGACGTCGCGATCATCAGCGGAACGTGGCAGCTTGCGTACTGCACACGGCCTGCCGCCTGGCGGGGGGCGATCGCCAGGTGTGGCCGTCGCTCAACGCCGAGCCGAGATTTGGGCTTGACGCAAGGCCGGCGCCCCAGCGCGATCGAACGGGTCTCCGCTTTGGCTACGTTGCGTAGTTGATGCCGTCAGGGAGCCGGCGCACACTCGTGCCGAATTCAGTGCATCCGATCATGCGCCGGATCGCCGCGATCATTGGCGATACACCCGGTTCCGGCAAGATCGATTGGCCAGCGCACTGAAGCTACTGCTGTTCGCCGCCTCGCCGGTTCCCTCCTTCGCACCAGCAGGCGACGGACTCATCGACGGTGGAGAACGTTAGCGTCCATGTAGTGTCGACGACGCGGCCGGGCTGCGCCTGCCGCTACCGGTCGATCACGGCTCGCCGAGATCCGAAGAGAGCCAATGCTCCGGCTCCAGCTCGATCCGGTACTCGCCCCGCGCGAACCTCACATACGGCTCGACCTTCTCCGGCACGAGATACCTGCTGGCAATCACACGGAGATCATCATCGCTCGAAGGCCCGATCACGCTGGCTCGTCCCTCGACCGAGACATAGCGCGTCGTGGGCGCCACCCGATCGACCATCAGTGAGAACCGACCAGCCTCGGCAATCAGCTTTCCCTTACGCGAATCCCGATGGGTCGAGACCCAGAGCGGACCGCCCGGGACGTAGTGGTACCAGATCGGGACGACCAACGGCCCACGGCCCGGGCCCGCGCTCACAGACAGTGCGGCAACATGCGGCTGGGCGAGAAACTCCTCGCGCTCTGGAATCGAAAGCGACATGAACCAAGGCTCCTACCCACCACCGACAAGACCTAGACTCCCGGCACCAAGGGGTCAAGATTCGAGTTTTCCACCGTCGTTGACATGTAGAGCCACCGGGAAGATCGACGAACGCCGTCAGCCACCGTGTCGACACTGTCCATGTCCGCATCGAGCAGGAGGCGCACCAGGATCATCGGTTCGGTGACAGTCGGTACGGATCGCCCGCACTCAAAAATATCACTCTTGAGGCACGGCCTCGCCGGCATCCTCATTTGCCGCCGTGCGGGCGCGTCATCACCACGGTCACAGCTGTCAGCATGGCCGCGCCCGCCGCCGGATGCCGTGACGAGGTGCTGATCGTCCGCGACCGCTGGACGCCGGCGCGCGAAGCGGCCGCATCACCGTCATCGCTCCGGAGAGTCGTTGCCACATGGCGATCAGGCGCTCCGGCATCATCTCAGTGTGCATGCCGGGCCGAGCACGGAAGGAGCGCGCAAGACCGGTAGATGAGTCGAACACGCCGAGTTACTGGCGCGGGGCGCGGGGAAGAGAACAGCGGATGGTGTCGGCCACGGTGGTGTCGGCCAGGAGGTGGTCCGTGCTGATGAAGGATGTCCGGGCGCCGGACGCGGTTCCGATGCTGTCGCGAGGCAAGCATCGCCATCCGGGCAAGGGTGCCTGCTTCATGGAACTGGCGTCGTTTCTGGCCGGTGGGCGGTGGAGCGACCATCCGGTCTGCACCCACCCGTTGCTCGCCGGGGTGGCCCGTCTCGTCAACGACAACACCTCCGATGCCGGCCGTCAGCAGCTGGCCGGCCTGGTCCCGTCGGTGATCGGGTTGGTCAGTGCCGACCTGCGCGTCGACGCGCGGATCGCGCTCCGGCTGGCGACGGCGGCGCTGCCGGTCGTGGCCGCGGAGCGGCAGTGCGCCATGGCGGTCTCCGTGCTGGCCTGTGATCACATGCTCGCCGTTCTCGACGGGCGGTCGCCGGACACGCTGGAGAAGCGCTCTCAGGAGGCGCTGGCGCAGGCTCCCAGGGCCACCCGGTGGGCCGGGAAGTTCACCCGTGGCGTGCCTGCGGCATCGGCGGCGGCCTTCCGCCGGCGGGTCGCGCCGCACGCCGTCCGCTCGGCGGTGGAAGGGGTCGCCGCGACCTGCACGCCGCATCGGGACCGCCTGCTGCGCGCGCTGCTCGTGGACGCGATCGAGGAGTGCGCCGCCTGGGTCGGGCGGGAGGAGGGGCGTCGCGACGCGCGGTCGTCCGGAGCCGGCCGCAGCTGAGCCGATCAGCTGGGCCGGCAGGTGGCGGCAGCGGTAGCGGTGGCTCGCGTTGCGGTGCTGCGGCCGTCCGGAGCGCCGGCGCCGACGGTCATCGCGGGTCGCGCCGCAGCGGGTGGTCGGCAGGGACCTCGACGAGCACGATCGGCACGCGGTCCGGGTCCTCGATCCACACCTCGACCAGCCCCCACGACTCCCGCTGGGGCTCCCGGAGGACCGTCACCCCCGCGGCCCGCAGGCGTTCGTACTCGGCCCGGACGTCACGGACCTGCAGCCACAACTGCAGCGGTCCGCCGGGCTCATCGTGCGAACCGGACACTTCGAGGAGCCCCTGGCCGAGGAAGAAGACCACGCCCGGGTGCTCGGCCGGTCCGAATTCACGGTAGATCGCCAGGCCGAGGATGTCGCGGTAGAAGCTCCGGCTGCGCCCGAAATCGGCCGGGCGCAGCAGAATGCGGCTGCTCAGTACCTCCACGGCTCGATCATCCCCGCCCTCCGGCCACTCCGCAGCGGATCCACGTGGTGCACGCGGCGACCGGTCGGTCGGCGAACGGGCAGGATGCTCCTCGCCGGTGCGAGGGTGTCGCTACGCCACCGGGAAGTCATAATATGTGCTTGGATACGGCTCGTTGTCGAGCGTGTAGTGCCACCATTCCTTCGGGTAGTTGGTGAACCCGCCTTGTGCCATCAGGCCGGTGAGCAGCGCCCGGTTGTTTCTCGCCAAGCCGCTCAGGCCCGCGGTGATCGTGTGTGCGAGTGGGTCGAAGCAGTCGAAGCCGGTTCCCATGTCGATGCTGCTGTCGGGAAACCGCTGCGCCGCCGGCGCGGTGCAGGGCAGGAGCGGTTCGCCCGTCCGGTAGGAGGGTTCCGCGCGCGAGGGGGTGGCGACCAGTGTCAGGTCCATCGTGCTGCCCCGGCTGTGCGCGGTGGGCCCGCCGATGTATCCGTCGTCGAACAGCACGGACTTGTCGACCTCGGGGTAGAACTCCGCCTTCATCCGCTGGTCGGCTGTCGTCGCCCAGTGCACGAAGTCGTCGACGCCCTGCTGGGGCCGGTAGCAGTCGTACACCTTGAGGCTGTACCCCTTGCTGAGCGCGGTTGTCTGCACCCGGTGCAGCGCCTCGGCGGCCTGGCGGGTGAGCAGGCAGCGTGGCCGCTGGTAGCCGGTGATCGGCCGGCCGACGAAGTTGTGGGCGGTGGCGTAACGGATGTCGGTCAGGATGCTGGGATCGATGTCGGGCAGCGAGACGAATCCCGGCGGGAGCTGAGCCGCGGCGGCCGTGGACGGGCTCGGCGGTGCCGGCGGGGACGTGTCGCCCGCGGCGGGCGGGGACGACTCGCGGGCCGGCGCCGGGATCGTCGGGGCGGGCGGCGGTTGCGTCGGCCGGGCAGGTCCGCCGCACGCGGCGATCAGTGTGCAGGTCACAGCGGCGGCCAGGACGCGGACGCAGTGCCCGGCACGCCGGCGTGCGCCGGCCCCGGTCGCCGCCGCCCGATCGGACGCTGTGGGCCCGCCTGTCGTGAGGTACATGCGCAGATTATTGTGCTTTGTACGGTGGTCGATGCCCGCGAGCCGCGCGGTCGGCGGCCCTCCCACCTGCCGCAGGGCGGTGCTGCCACCTGGTCGCTCCGGGCCGCAGCGGCTCGGGTGCTCGCCTGCGGTTCGTCCGGAGACCACGTTCAAGGCCCTGCGTGGAGTCAGCTGTGCTCGGGGATGCAGCCTGTGCGACACGTCCGCTACCTGGTCCGGATGAACACCTTCCGAACGGGCTGCCCGACTCGTAGTAGCGGTACGCGGCGGCGGCCTCCGCGAAGGGGAGACGCGGTCAATGACGGGCCTGAGGCGATGGGCCGCGATGGTGCGGTTCATGTCGGCGAACTGGGCACGGCTACCGACGGCCAGCGCACGACGGTGGCGCCGGTGCCGAACAGGAGACCGTGGTCGATCGCCGAGCGACCGCCGGAGGCGGACCCTACCAGGGCCCCAGCAAAGTCGGCTCGATGACGCCCGAAGTGTCGATCACTGTCATTCATGGACCTCACCATGACTGCCCAAGGGGGTACGGACAGAACTATTGATCAGGCGCTTAGACGTGCCCCGAGCCGAGCAACGACCGGGTCGAGTGGGTCGGTCCACATGATCAGATGCTCGCCCATGCCGCCTAGCAGGCGCGACGGGGTCGCCAGTGATCGTCACGCTCTGTAGGCCACCACGGTCGGCGGCGTCTTACGGGACGGCGCACACTCGTGCCGATGAGCGGTAGCCCGTCAGCCTCGCTGATGAGCCTCATAGGCGCGGATCACTCGGGCCGTGGGGTCCGCGCTTTCCGGCGTGCGCAAGCGGTCGGTCAGCAGAAAGCCGGGCAAGGAGAACCGAGCCGCATGCTCGCGCTCGGACAGCACGAACGTTCCTCCCCGCAGCGCTGACTGCCAGCCGTGTTCCAGGGCATAGCTGATGACCGCCCGTGCGTCGGCGGGTGCGGGATAGGCGCCATCTGTCGCACATGCTCCCCACGGTGCCGGCCAGGCTAGCGAAAGCAGATCCGCCTGGAGTGCCTGGCTGGTCTTGCCCGCGCCCCAGGCGCGAACGCGGATGCATCGGTGGCAATCGCCGCTGCCCTGCACGTGATGAATCTCCGCGCGCCACACAAAGGTCCGCGCGTCGACTCGTATCAGCCGCAGCCGTGTCCGCACGTGAGTCACCCCGTGGTGAATCTTCCCGTTCACGACGGTCGTCCGCCAATGTATTTGCCGACGGCACGAGCCGCGACCGGGTCGCCGTGATGCGCACGCTATGCCGCGGTCAGCGCGGTGATGTACCTCGAGGGACGGTGTAGCCGCCCGCCGGCGCCGGGTCGTCCACGGGCTGGGGACCGGTCGCCCTCCAGGAGTCCCAGCCTGGGTGTACGTCGTTGCGGGTCATGGACGCCGAGCGGCGTCGGTGCAGGCCATAGCTCGTCATGAGCAGGGCCATGCCGACCGAATCCATGATCCAATAGGTGTCTCCCAGCAGCTGGTCGTACTCGCCGGTGCGCGCCAGCACCAGCGTCGCCCATGCGTTGAACGCCCATGCGCCGAGGATCGCGGTGCCGCCCAGCATGATGAGGAGACCTCCGCCGACGCGTCGCACGACGTAGGCCAGCAACGCCACGCCGGCGACCGACAGTCCGATGGTGACGATCGCCAGCTCCTCGGCCCAACCGGTGAGATCGGAACCTCAGCGGCGCCATGAACGAATACAAGCTCCTCTTGATCACGTTTCACGCACATGCCGCGACCAGCGCGCAGCCAACCGCGTGCTGTTACGGTCCGTACTGGCCGTCCGTGCGTTCGCTGGCGACCACAGCATCGCCGATCACAGCGGCACATCCCGCAACGGAGGTGCCGCCAATACCGTCAAGATTGCCGCGCCCATGCCGGCAAGTCCGACATCCGCAGGCACCACCACCTCGTAGGTCCACTCGTCCTCAACCGGATCGGACGGAATGGGCTCCCAGCCGCCTCGCCCGAGGTCGGGATACCAGCGCTCCGCCCGCACCGATTCCTCCGTCGCACGTACGCTGGCATACCGGGCGGCACGCTGCCACGACCGATACGAGCGATACCGGCGTGGTGAAAGCTCCAGCAGCGGCCGGGCGTAGTCGCGCATCAGGGGCCACGAGGTGGGCCACGACACCTCGCGGCAGCGCGCAAGTGCTGCCTGGACGGTCCTGCCGAGCTCGCCCGGCTCGATGCCCGGGTAGCCATCCACGATGTCGGTGCGCTTCTCCTCGATACCGGCATGACCGCAGCGGTTCACCGTCCGCACAAGCAACCGGCCGTCGATCTCATACACCGCCGCCGTCCGAACCTCCAGCACACACCGATCTTCACATCCGTCCAACAGACCCACGGGCTCCAGGGCACACCGACGCCGCGTACGGATCTGCCGCGATCCGCTTGCCCTGGACCGGTGCGCCTGACGGGCCGGCGGGTAGGACGGACCATTTATGATCGGTCGGTGTTCGTCGAGGTCATCGGCAGACGTTTGCTACCCGACGACGTTGACCGCGACGACGTCGAGGACCTTCTCACGGCGGTGCTTGGCGCGGATGGTGAAGTGACTGGGGCCGGGGCCGGCCTGGGGGTTGGAACCTCGATGTCGAACTGACGGTCGAGGGTGCCGCTGCGGCAGGCGTGGTATTGCGGTTGGCGGTCGCACTGGTGGGGCAGGGGGCTCGGTTGGGTCGGGCTTCGCCCGGAGGGCGAGGGAGCTGGGATGCCGGCTCTGAGCTTCGTCGAGTGACCCGACCGCGGCGCGGCGGTATTCGCGTGGCTGCCGCATCCCTGGATTGGATGCCCGCATTTGCCGCGGGTCTCGCGCAACGGCCGACACGAAGATCGTCACGCTGTGTGGCAGCAGCTCGGCGCCACGGCGTACTTGTGCAGCAGACCGTCGTTGAGGCGCGCGGCCGGCGGCCCGGTTGGGTGGGGTGGGCCAGGCAGCGTATCTCAGCCGATAGCCGTGTCCTGCGAGTCCAGGTTGTCGCCAGGACCGGTGAGCCGGTATACGGCAGGACCAGGCTTCGGCGGCGGAGGTGAGGGATCGGGCCGTTGGTGCCCACACTCAAGGCGGTTTCCGTCGCTGTCGGCGACCCAGGCGCCCGCGCCGTTGCAATAGACAGCGATCGCGTCCGGGTAGTAATGGACGTCGAACGGTGCATGGGTCGTGGTGTTGCCGGGCCAGACCAGCGGTCCGTCGGCCCCGACGGCGATGACGGTGATCATCTCGTCCGGCTTGAGCCAGTAGTCTTCGCCCCACGGCTCCAGCGCAACGTCCGGCAACGCGCTGGAGCAGTTCGTGATGCTGAGCCGTGCCTCGTGTTCAACTGTCGCCACATCACGCCATCCGCGTTGCACTTCGCTGATCGTTGCCGGTAACCGTAGCCGTCGACCGACACCCTGCCTCGATATCGATGCGCACCGTACTCATGACCGCTTAGTTCAGGTGCGCGCTTATAGCCGCGATGAGCCTCCATCTCCGACCTTTTGCCAGAGCATTGGCAGATCTTGTTCACGTCAGTTGGCTGAGGTCGGGCCTTCGTGAGGGCCGCATCGTGGGCGCGGTGTTGGCGGAGTCAGCTGCCCGTCACCGTCCGACGGTCTGCACGGCGCTGATCACCGCAGGCGGTGGCCGCACCTTCGCGGGTTGTACTGTGCGCGGATGTCCCGAACATCGCGCACTGCGGTCGCCTTCGGGCTGACCTCGGTGGGCCTCGCCGTCCTCGGCCTGGCGGTCCTGCTCTACGGCACCTACATCGGAGCCCGGGACACCTACGTGATCCTGGCAGCCCGGGATGTCGGCGACCCCCTCCCCGCCGACGTGCTCGATGACCTGCTCACCGCCGCCGTGTTCGAAGCCATGCTGCCGGCGACCCTGCTGGTGGCGGGGGTGCTGGTGGGCGGAGGGCTGGCGCTGGCCGGCCGGGACGCCGGGCGCGCCGCGCTGGTATGGCTGTGCGGCGTCGGGTCTGTCGTGACCCTGGTGCAGTACGCCAATCGCGGGCGCCTGCTGGGCAGTTGGGACTTCGTCGTGCGGATCGGCCTACCGGCATGGGTCGGCGTGCTCGGCGTGCTGGTGGCCATGATCGGCCTGGCCGGGGCGGTGGTCAGCCTCGGCGTCCCGGCCGCCCGTCAGGCGTTCGCGGCGACCGGCACCGACCAGTCCGGCATCGAGCAGGCGGGCCGGGCTGGACCGCCGGCACCGTTGCGGGCGGCGGTGGCACGATTCGCGGTGGGCGGCGTGCTCGGTCTTGCCGGGGCCGTCTTCACCATCAGCGGCGGCCTGTCGAGCGGCGGCCTGGGCAGCGGCGGTCTGGCGGACTTCGCCAGCGCTGCAGGCCTCATCTTTCTGGCCGGCGTCGGCGCGATGGCTGTCACGGCCGCCGGCGCGTGCTTCGCGGCGTGGGTCGCCGGGCACGGCTGGCCGAACGGGGTACACGTCGCCCGGATCGCCGGGGTGCTGCTGCTGCTCCTGCAGGTGTTGTCCCTGTACTGGGCCACCCGTACCACCGCCAACGGCGTGCGCTACAGCTCCCTCCTCGACAGCGACCTCAAGCTGATCGGCACGCTGATGCTCGTAACCGCCGTAGCCGGCATCACGGCCACCCTCGGCGGGTTCGCCGGACTGGCCGACCCGCGCAGCGAGCGGTTCCTGCGACCGGCCAGCCGCCGCCCGTATCAGGGTCGGCAGTCCTGGACGGCGGCCAATCCACGGCCTGCGGACGATCCGGCGCCGGCGGGCGGCTACACCGTTCCTTAAATGTGGCTGCGCTCAGGCGTGGCAGGCAGCAGATGCTGCAACGGTTTGACGGCCTCCACCGTACCGGCGAGCTCCGGAAGCGCATACTCATCTGCCGCTGGTCGGTGCGACACGAGGTCGCACGTTGTAAGTAGTCCGTCGAATGGAGGTTCGGCTTGACGTCGAAGACGTAACTTCGGTCAGGGTCCTGGACCGATCCCGCCTCTGGCGTGCTTGGCTGGTGACGGCTGGGTGCGAAGCCTGGAGGGAGCCCAAGGATGCCTGGTCTGGCCGGGTGCCACAGATGCGGGAAGACCGGAAGGGGCTTTCTGCCGCTCCTGCATCCTGCGCAGACCGTTGGGTTCAATCTCCGCTGAACACGAGTTGCCCATAGACTTCCTGAGCACAACGGGCCGCCATCGTCCGTAACCGCATCAACCCGCGCTGCTCAGGACCAGCTGTCGCCTCTTCCAGCAGCAGATCGATCTCGTCGACAAGCTGCGCCATATCGCCGGGTCCGAGCCGCAACTCGCCGTGCGGATCCACCCCGCCGAGCAACGGAAGGCCCGTTCGCCCACTGCGAAGCAGGCGGTCGAAATCCCCAGCAGCGTCGAAGGACCCACCAGCCGGGTCCGGTAGCGCTCGAACCCGCTCGTCCGCCAACCGCAGTTCGACCTGAATCCCCACACCGTCAGGATCCCCGATGCTAGTCAGCGGTGCACGCATCTGCCGCGATCAGGGCGTCGATCTTCCTGTCGGGCTACCGGATCTGGCTCCCCTCTTTGTCAAGCGGCGCGGATGGATCGTGGCTTATGGTGGATGTCGGCGGGTCCGGGCAGTGACTGTTCCGAAGTGTTGA
>NZ_JBFAPO010000087.1:0-35736 GCF_040676755.1 Dactylosporangium sp. NPDC049525
GCACGGCGCGGAGCAGTCCGGCGCCGCCGTGGACGGCGGCGGCGAGAGGGATCGCGGCGCAGGTGGCGGCGAGCGCCGCGACGGTCACCGCGGGCGCGCCGGCGAGGACGGCCGCGACCGTCAGCGCGCCCGACGCGAGCAGCTTGGCCCGGATCCGGGCCGGCACCAGCACGGGTCAGGCCAGCAGCAGGAACGGCAGCGCGCATCCGACGCCCGCGACGATCGCCGCCGCGACGGCCGCCACCGCCGTGGTGACCCGCGCGTTGACGAGCTGGCCCATGAGTGCCCGGTCGCGGCAGAAGTGGATGAGCAGGAACAGCGCGACGGGCACGCCGAAGGACAGCACGACCTGGCTCGCGACCAGCAGCGTGGTCAGCGACGTGCCGATCATCAGCAGCGCGACCGACGGCGCCATGGTGACCAGGCGGCGCAGGTACACCGGCACCCGCCGGCCCAGGAAGCCACCCATGACCACGTCGCCGGCGAGGGTGCCGACGCCGGAGGACGCGAACCCCGAGGACAGCAGCGCCACCGCGAACGCGAGGGCCGCGGCGCCGCCGATCCGCTCGGCGAGGATGCCGTGCGCCTCGAACAGGTCGCCGGTCCACGCGCCCGCGGTCAGCGTGCCCAGCCCGGCGCCGACCGCGATCATCGACACGTTGACGGTCGCGGCGGCGCTCAGCGCGATCCCGCAGTCGAGGCGCAGCGCCCGCCGCACGTCGCGGGGCTGAGCGCCGACGGCGGCGCCGGGCTTGGCCAGCGCGGAGTGCAGGTAGACCGCGTGGGGCATGACGGTCGCGCCGACGATGCCCATCGCGAGGAGCACCTGGCCGCCGCCGTCGAGGCGGGGCACGAGCCCGCCGGCGAAGCCGGACGCGGACTGGTGCCCGACGGCGATCAGGTCGTACACCATGCCGGCACCGATCAGCAGCAGCGCCGCGGCGGTCGCGGACTCGAACCGCCGGGTGCGGCCGCGCCGGCGCAGCGCGAGCAGCAGCAGCGAGACGCCGGCGGTGACGATCGCGGACACGGCGATCGGCATGCCGAACAGCAGTTTTAGGCCGATCGCGGCGCCGACGAACTCGGCGAGGTCGGTGGCGAGGACGACCAGCTCCGCCTGCAGCCACAGGATCCGCCGGCCCCAGCGCGGGAACCGGTCCCGGCACAGCTCCGGCAGGCTCCGGCCGGTGGCCACGCCCAGCTTCGCCGCCTGGTACTGCACCAGGATCGCGACGAGGCTGGCGGCGACGACGACCCAGACGAGCCGGTAGCCCGAGGTGGCGCCGGCGGTCAGGTTGGTGGCGACGTTGCCCGGGTCCACGTAGGCGATGGCGGCGACGAGGGCCGGTCCCATCATCGGTGTCAGCCGCGCCGGCCGCCCGGGTGCGGCCTGGGGCCGCTCGGTGGTCACGACGCGCGTGGTTTCCGCCATGAGGTCGAGCGTGCGGTGCACCGGGGGCGGCCCGCCTCACGCCACCGGCGTGATTCCGCGGATGCGCGAAGCGCCGGGCCTCGACGGCCCGGCGCTGGCGAGGAGCAGGGTCAGGCGTGCGACATCGTCGTGGCGCCGATGAACTCCATCGTCGCCTGGCCGACCTCGCGGGCGTGGGTCCAGGGGATGCCGTGCGGGGCGCCCTTCAGGGTGATCAGGCGCGCGTCGGGCAGCATCGGCTGGAGCCGCTGGCCCGTCTTGGCGTAGGGCAGCACGTTGTCCTGGTCACCTTGGATGATGAGCACGGGCACGTCGATGCGGGGCAGGTCGGGGCGGAAGTCGGTGAGCCAGGCGGTCACCGAGTCGTGGGTGGCCTTGGCGGAGCCGCGGGCGCCGATGTCCCAGTGCCCGCGGAACGCCTCCTCGCTGACCCGCTTGCCCTTGTTCTCGTCCCAGTTGAAGAACGCCTTGCAGAAGTCGGTGAGGTAGGCGAACCGGTCCTGCAGGATCGCCGACTGGAAGCCCTGGAAGAGGTTCCCGTCCACCCCTTCGGGGTTGTCGGCGGTCTTGAGCAGAAACGGGGCGAGGGGTGCCATCAGCACCGCCCGGGACACCCGCCGCGAGCCGTACTTGCCGAGGTAGCGGGTCACCTCGCCGGTGCCCATGGAGTGCCCGATCAGGATGGTGTCGCGCAGGTCGAGCTTCGTCATCAGCGCGTCGAGGTCGGCGGAGAACGTGTCGTAGTCGTAGCCGGTCGACGGCTGCGACGAGTTGCCGAAGCCGCGCCGGTCGTAGGTGATCACCCGGTGCCCGGCGGCGAGCAGCGGGATGGTCAGTTTCTCCCAGGTGGCGCCGTTGAACGGGAACCCGTGGACCAGCACGACGGGTTGGCCGGCGCCGTGGTCCTCGTAGTACAGGTCGATGGGACCGGAGTTCTCCGCACCGACGGTGATGTACGGCATGATGGTCTCCTCGGCAGGGCTCGGAGCGTTTCCTTCGGCCGCTCAGTGCCCGCCCTGCCGCCGATTACGCCACCCGCAGATCGGCGTTTCCCGTGGCGGCATCCAGCGTGAACGCCTCCATCTCACCCAGCAGCGCCCGCAGGTCCGGCAGCGACAGGAACCGGGTGTCGACGTCCACCGTCATCCGCACCTCGTCCGGCACGTCCTCGACGATCACCATGAGCTTCGGGCCCAGGAACCGCAGCGGCTCCTCCGACACCACCCGGGTCTGCGGAAGCGCCGCCCGCACGTCGGCCACGCCGGCCGGTGCGGGCCGCCGCGCGGTGCGGCGGTCGTTGTATATACAGGTCAGGTCGAGCTGTTCGGCGCGCTCCCGGCTGATCCGCTCGGTGAGCGCGGCACGGGCCGCGGGGTCGTAGTAGGCGTACTTCGACGCGCGCATCGACGCCGTCCCGGCCCGGGCCACCGCCTCCTCGGCCGTGACCCCGGCGACGTCCAGGACGCACAGCCCGTCCTGGGTCACCGGGCTGACCACGTCGCGCACGGCCGGCCGGAACCGGTTGCTGATGATCCCGATCGCGACGAACGGGCCGCTGCCCGGCCGCAGCCGCTCCAGCCCGGTGGCGAACGCCGCGAGCAGCACCCACGCCGGGTCGGCGCCGAGCCGGGCCGACACCGTGTCGGAGGCGAGGTGCATCGCCCGGGAGTGCCACCGCAGCCGGCAGTACCGCGGCTCACCCTGGTCGACGGGGCCGTCGAACATGCTCGCCGGGATGGTGCGCAGGTGCGACTCCCAGTAGCGCATCGCCGCGGCGGTCTGCCGGGCCGCCGCCGGTTCGTGCTGCAGGCGGGCCAGCTCGAGGGGCTGGGGCGCCTCGTACGGCCCGGCCGGCTCCCCGGTGACCGGGTCCCGCTCGGCCAGTTCGCGCATCATGACCGCGACACCGCCGAGGTCCGCCGCGATGTGGCACATCAGCGCGACGACGTGGGTGACGGCGCCGCCGTGGCGGACCACGCCCATGCGCAGCGGCCACTCCGTCGCGTAGTCGAACTTGCGTTCCCGCCACTCGTCGGCGAGGGCCTCGGCCAGCGCCGCCGGGTCCTCGCCGGCGGCGGTGTCGTGGACCTCCAGGACGGTCTCGCCGGCGCCGAAGACCTCCTGCGTCACCGTGCCGTCGGCGGCGAAGCGCAGCAGGGTGCGCATCGCCGCGTACCGGCACATGAAGAAGCGCAGCTCCGCGGCGTAGTCCTCGACGGTCCGCCCGTCGGTGGAGGCGACGGCGCCGCCCATGCTCATCGACGAGTCGCTCTCCACCATGGCCGCCCAGACCTGCCGCTGCCCCCAGGCGAGCGGCCCTGTCCCGGCGCCGGGTCCTTCGAACGGGACGATGATCCGCTCCACCACTTCGGTCTGCTCCCAGCCTGCAAGGTACGTCCGGCATTCGCTGGCGTGGATGTTGGCATACCCTGAGGGCGCCGTGATCCGCCGTTCGGTGACTGTTGACCAACCGCGTGTTACAGCGTCTCGCGCTCCGCCTGCGCGATCAGCTCCAGGGAGTCCTCGCGGCCGAGCCGCTGCTCGCAGAGGTAGCCGAACACCGACCACGTGGTGTCGATCACCACCTGCGGCGGGAACGCCGACAGCAGCTCCGCCTTCTGCTCATCCGGGCCGAGGTGCGCCCGGATGACCGCCACCGCCGCGTCCTGGTCGACCTCGACGTCGCGGGCCATGAGCGCGACGTCGTCGGCGATCGCGTCGGCCGGGGTGTCCTCGTCGAACAGGCTCCGGACGGCGAGCCGGATCGCGGCCGCCAGGACCAGCGGCTCCTTGTCGTC
The DNA here is from genome assembly GCF_040676755.1 of Dactylosporangium sp. NPDC049525. Taxonomy (NCBI): domain Bacteria; kingdom Bacillati; phylum Actinomycetota; class Actinomycetes; order Micromonosporales; family Micromonosporaceae; genus Dactylosporangium; species Dactylosporangium sp. NPDC049525. Next base: position 4,231 of record NZ_JBFAPO010000087.1, read on the forward strand.
CTGCGGCTCGTCGGCGACCTGCTCGGCCGCGTCCTGGTCCCCCACGAGCAGCGCCGCCACCACCGCGCCGACCCGCGACCGCGGCTGCCAGCCGTCGAGTTCGTCCGTCCCCATGTCCGTCCCCATGGTGACGACTGTAACCAGCCGCCGCTCTCCCGGAGGCCCGCGCGGCCGCGACCGGGGCTTGACGGTGTTCCGTCATGCGGAATTATGTTCCATAACCCAGTACTGGAGGAGACCCATGCCGAACATCACCGTGGAGCTGCTGTCCGGACGCACCATGGACCAGCGGCGCGAGTTCGCCGAGGCCGTCACGGCCGCCGCCGTCGACATCCTGAAGGCCAAGCGTCCCTCGGTGCGGATCCGGTTCGACGAGATCGAGAAGTCCGACGTGGCCAACGGCGGCCTGCTGGAGTCGGACCGCACCGACTGACGCCCGTTCGGGGGCGGCCGGCCGCCGCCCCCGAACTCATTTGCGGGCCAGCTCCGGCACCCATTCGGAGAATGCCGGCACGTAGGCAAGCAGCAGGATTGTCGCGAACATCACGGCCATGAACGGCAGCATCGGCCGCAGCATCTCCACGATGCGGATGCGGGCGATGCCGCACACGATGAAGCAGGCCGAGCCGAGCGGCGGGGTGACCAGCGAGATGCCGAACACCGCCAGGCTGAAGATGGCGAAGTGCAGCTCCCCCATGCCGGCCTCCTTGGCCAGTGGCATGAACAGCGGGATGAGCACGACCAGCGCCGGCACCCCGTCCAGCAGCGCGCCGAGGATCCAGAACAGCACCATGACGACGGTGACGAACACGAAGTAGTTGCCGGTGAACTGCCCGGCCCAGTCCGCGAGCACGATCTCGACCTGGTCGTACGCGAGCATGTACGCGAGGAGCTGGGCGACGCCGACGAGGGAGAGCACCACACCGGAGGTGCGCCCGGCGTTGACGAAGATGCTCACCCACTCGCCGCGGCCAACGGACCGGTACACCACCGCGAGGAGCACCGAGTAGAGCACGGCGACGGCCGCCGCCTCGGTGGCGGTGAACACGCCCCACAGGATGCCGCCGAGGATCAGCACCGGTGCGATGAGCGGCGGCAGCGCCTCCCACCCGGCCCGCAGCAGCTCGCCGGGGGTGACCCGGACCCGCTCCGTCGTCGGCTCCCGGTATTTGGCGTAGAAGTAGATGACGATGCCCTTGCCCAGCGCCACGACGACCGCGGGGATGAGCGAGGCGAGGAACAGGTCCCGGATGGAGAGGTTCGCGACGGTACCGAGGACGATCATCGTGATCGACGGCGGGATGAGGATGCCCGTGCCCGATGCGGCCGCAACGATCGAGGCCGACCACGGCCGCCGGTAGCCGGCCTTCGTCATCGGCGGGATCATGGTCGAGCCGATCGCGGCGGCGTCGGCGTTGACCGAGCCGGACAGCCCGGAGAAGAGCATGGTCGAGGCGACGACGCTCATGCCGAGCCCGCCGGTCATCCAGCCGACCAGCATGGTCACGAACCGGACCAGCTTCTCCGCCGCGCCGGAGCGGTGCAGGATCTCCCCGGTCAGCACGAACAGCGGGATGGCCAGGAGGGTGAACGAGTTCAGCCCGTGGAAGACGGCCTGCGCCGCGACGGTCAGCGGCAGGCCGGCGGAGAAGCTCTGGGCGAGGCCGACCGCGCCGAGCGCCGCGACGATCGGCGCGCCGACGACGATCAGGACCAGGATCCCGACGAACGCCAGGGCGAAGCTCATGCCGCACCTCCGGGGGTGGCCGGCGCGGGCCGGTCGGTGTCGTTGGTGAGCTCCTCCGGGACGGTGTCGAGCGTTCCCGGCAGTTCGGCGCCGCGCAGCAGCGCGACGATCTCGACGATCAGGTGCACCGAGCCGAGCACGGCACCGAGGGGCAGCGGCAGGAACGCGACCCACAGCGGGATGCCGACCGGGGAGACGACGTCGCTCTGCTCGATCATGTACAGCACGCCGCCGATGCCGAGGCAGACCAGCACGACACCGAGGATCACCAGCTCGCCGATGCGCAGCACCCGGCGCGGGAGCACGCCGAGGCGGGTCTCGAACAGGTTGAGCGCGACGTGGGCGTTGTCCCGGATGCCGATCGCGAAGCCGACGAAGGCGACGTAGACCAGCAGGTCGGTGGCGGCCTCGTTGGACCACGACAGGGGCCGGTCCAGTGCGTACCGGAAGAACACCTGCGCCAGGATGGTGAGCACGGTCCCGGCGAGGAGGAGCACCATGAGTGCGTTCTCGGCGACGGCGAGGGCACGCAGCGCGGGGTGTGCGCGGGCCGCCTCGGCAGGGGTGGCGATGGGCATCCTCAGCTCACCGGCAGCAGCTTCATCAGGTCGCCGAACGTGGCGCGGTTCTTGTCCAGGACGGGTTTGACCGCCTGGACGAAGGCCGCGGTGTCGACGTCGTCGTTGATCTTCCCGCCCTTGTCGCCGGCCTGCTTGACGTAGCCGTCGGTCTCGTTGCGCCACAGCGCCCGCTCGTGGCTCTGGGTCTCCAGGCCGGACTGCACGAACGCGTCCTGCAGGTCCTTGGGCTGCTCGGCGAACCACTTGCGGCTCACCAGGAGCGCGTCGACGCCGTACTGATGGCGGGTCCAGGACCAGAACTTCGCCTCTTCGACGTGCTTGTTCGTCACGTAGAAGATGGGGTTGTTCTCGGCGCCGTCGATGACGCCCTGCTGCAGCGCCGAGTAGATCTCGTTGGTGGCCAGGGGCGTCGCCTGCGCGCCGAGGGAGTTGAACGTGTCGATGGCGACCGCGTCCTGCGGCACCCTGATGCGCAGGCCGCGCAGGTCGGCCGGGGTCTTGATCGGCCGTTTCTTGTTGTAGACGTTGCGCGAGCCGGAGTCGAAGTAGGCCAGCACCTTGAGGTCGTAGCCCTCCAGGATGGTGCCGAGCTGCTTGCCGAGTGCGCCGTCCAGCGCCGTGAAGAGGTCGTCCTGCTTCGGGAACGCGTACGGCAGCGACAGCACGCCGAGCTTCTTGTCGAAGGCCGTGAGGTTCGCGAACAGGGTCTTGGTCATCTGCAGCGAGCCGGCCCGCACCTGTTCGTTCATGCGGTTGTGGTCGCCGAGCGTGCCGTTGGGGAAGACCTTCACCTCGTAGCGGTTCTTGCTGAGCGCCGCGAGCCGCTCGCCGAAGAACTTCTCGGCGGCGATCTCGGGGTTGCTGTCGTTGACCGTGTCGCCCAGCCGGACGTCGGTCTTGCCGCCGCCGGCGGCGCCGTCCTTGCCACTGCCGCAGCCCGCGAGGAGCGAGCCGGTGGTGATCGCCGTGCCGGTCGCGAGCGTGAGGAATCGCCGTCTGTCCATGGTTCCCCCTTGGGAGCGGGATGTTCTACAAAGGGTTGCAGGGGTGTTCCGGATCACTGGCGCGGACGATACTCTGTTCCGACACACGGAACAACATCCTGTGCAATGGAATGTGTTGCAGTCGGAAACATGGAGGCCCCTGAATGGAGATCCGCCACGCGACCGCCCCGGACGAGGTGCGCGGCATGGACACCACGGCCCTGCGCGAGCGTTTCCTCGCCGGCGACCTGCTCGGCGACGCAGCCGTGCGGCTGGTGTACTCGCACCACGACCGCCTGGTCATCGGCGGGGTGCGGCCGGGTGACGCGACGGTCCCCCTACCCAACCCGCCCGAGCTCCGGGCGGAGTTCTTCCTGCAGCGCCGCGAGCTCGGCGTGGTCAACGTCGGCACGGACCCCGGGCAGGTCGTCGTCGACGGCACCGGCTACGAGCTGGCGCCGAAGGAATGCCTGTACGTCGGATCCGGCGCGCGCGAGGTCACCTTCGCCGGCCCGTCCGCGGCGTTCTACCTCGTGTCGACGGCCGCGCACACCACCCACCCGACCCGGCACAGCCGGCTCGCCGACGCGGAGCCGGTGCACCTCGGCGGCGCCGAGGGATCCAACCAGCGGACGATCTACAAGCACGTGCACGCGGGCGGCATCCGCAGCTGCGAGCTCGTCCTGGGCGTCACGGTGCTGGCCCCGGGCAGCATGTGGAACACGATGCCGTGCCACACCCACGGCCGGCGCACCGAGGTCTACTTCTACTTCGACCTGGAGCCCGGCCACCGCGTCGTGCACCTCATGGGCCGCCCCGACGAGACCCGCAACCTCATCGTCGCCGGTGACCAGGCGGTCATCTCGCCGCCGTGGTCGGTGCACTGCGGCTTCGGCACCCGCAGCTACGCGTTCGTGTGGGCGATGGGCGGCGAGAACCAGGCGTATGACGACGTCGAGGTCGTCGCCCTCGAGGACCTGCGGTGACCCTTTTCGACCTGACCGGGCAGACCGCGCTGGTCACCGGCGCCGGCAAGGGCATCGGGCGGGCCGTCGCGGTCGCCCTCGCCGAGGCCGGCGCCGACGTGGTGCTGCACGCCCGCCGCGACGCCGACCTCGACGAGGTCGAGCGGCAGGTCAAGGCTGCCGGACGCACCGCCGGGCGCTGGGTCCTGGACCTGGGCGACCCGGCCCGCGTCGCGGCCGCCGCAGCGGTCATCGGCCCGATCGACATCCTGGTCAACAACGCCGGGCTGATCCGCCGCGGGCCGACCACCGAGCAGCCCTACGAGGCGTGGCGCGAGGTCCTCGACACCAACCTCGACGCGGTGTTCGTCCTCACCCGCACGCTGGGCTCCGGGATGCTGCGCCGCGGCCACGGCCGGGTCGTCATGATCGCCTCGCTGCTGTCCTTCCAGGGCGGGCTCAACGTCGCCGCGTACACCGCCAGCAAGCACGCCGTCGCGGGCCTGACCAAGGCCCTGGCCAACGAGTGGACCGAACGCGGGGTCCTGGTCAACGCCATCGCGCCGGGCTACATCGCCACCGCCAACACCCGGGCGCTGCGCGACGACGCGGACCGCGAGCTGGCGATCCGCCAGCGGATCCCGGCGGGCCGCTGGGGGCGCCCGGAGGACGTCGCCGGCGCCGCGGTGTTCCTCGCCTCGCCCGCGGCCGGGTACGTGGCCGGGCACGTGCTCGCCGTGGACGGCGGCTGGCTCGCCCGTTGACGGCGGCCGGCTCGCCCGTGGACGGCGGGCTGGCTCGCCCGTTGACGGTGGATGCCGAGGGCAGGCGCTGATGGCGGGCGCTGACGGTAGGGTGTCTGGCGTGGCGGGCGAAGCGGCGAACGGTTCCATCGACAAGGCACTCATGGTGCTCGAGTCGCTCGCGCAGCACACCCGGGTCACCGACATCGCCGCGGCGACCGGGCTGCCCAAGTCGACGGTGCACCGCATCCTGCAGTCGCTGCTCGCCTGGGAGTTCGCCCGCGCCGACGGCAGCGGCGGCTACCTGCCCGGCCCGCGGATCCTGGCCCTGGCCGGCAAGGTCATGACCCGGTTCGACCCGGCGCAGCACGCCCGCGGCGCGCTGCGCGACCTGCGGGACCGCACCGGCTTCACCGTGCACTTCGCCATCCGCAGCGGCGACGAGGTGGTCTACGTCGAGAAGCTGGAGGGCCGCCAGCCCTACGACATGAAGTCCCGCGTGGGCAACAGCGTCCCGCTGCACACCACCGGCATCGGCAAGGCGATCCTGGCCAACCTGCCGGCACCGGAGACGGACCGGATCATCGCGCGGGCCGGACTCGTCGCGGTCACCCCGAAGTCCATCACCGACCCGGCGGTGCTGCGCGCCCAGCTCGCCGACGTGGCGCAGCGCGGCTACGCGGTCGACGACGGCGAGAACGACCCCGGCATCCGCTGCGTCGCCGCCCCGGTCTTCGACCACACGGGGGCGGTGATGGGCGGCGTGTCGATCGCGGCCCTGACCTTCGACCTCGAGCTGGGCGACGAGGCCCTGGCGGCGCAGGTGATGACGACGGCCACGGCGGTGTCGACCGCCCTGGGCGCACCGGCCACCACCCGGCCCGCGGCGCACCTCGCCTGACGGTCCGGGCGCCCGCCCGGACTACCGCGCCGCCGCGGCGGACCGCCGCCGGCCGGCCGGCTCCGGGCCCGCGGGTTCAGTCGTCGTCGACGGTGACACCGTGCAGGGTGGCGAGTTCGGCGAGGCCGTGGTCGTAGCCCTGGCCGATGGCGCGCAGCCGCCAGCGGCCGTCGCGGCGGTAGACGTGGGCGAGCAGCAGGCTGCGTTCGGTGGTGGCGGCGTCGAGGGTGGCCCGCACGCGGGTGGTGCCGTCGCCGGTCCGCGCGACGAACTCGACCGGTCCGAGGTCGCCGAACGTGTGGGTGTCCGGCAGGGCGGCGGCGATGATGATCCGGCTGACGTCGTCGGGGATACGGTCGAGCCGGACGTCGACGAGGGCCTCGTGCCGCACGTCGAGGGTGAGCTCCACGGACCCGTCGGCCGAGGCGGGCTGGTTGTAGAAGACGAAGTCGGCGTCGGCGCGGACCTGCTCGTCGGCGTCGGTGAGGAACGCGACGACGTCGACCTCCGCGTCGGTGCCGGTCGGCCACGTGACGGAGACCGTCCAGTCGCCGATGCCGTCGGGCAGGTCGGTCACCGCGCCACGCGTCAGCACCGCGACCGGCGCCTCGGTCCCGCCCGGCCCGGCGAGCGCCGCATCCGGCCCAGCAAGCGCCGCATCCGGCCCAGCGAGCGCCGCATCCGGCGCGTCGGGTGCGACGGCCGGCGCGGCGGTGACGGCGGTGACGGCGGCGGCAGGTGCGTTGGTGGGGGCGGGTTCGAGCGCCTCCGGGGTGCGCACGGGCAGGCCGAGTGCGGTGACGGTGGCCCAGCGGCGGTCGTTGCCGGCGCCGGGCAGGGCGACAACGTCGGTGACGCGGGCGGTGAGGTTGACCGCGGCGATGCCGCCGAGGTCGCCGATCCGGTTGCGGACCTCGGCGGCGTCGGCGTGGGTGCCGCCGAGGACAAGCAGGCACCGCCCGGCCAGCGGGCCCACGGCGGCCGCAGCGGCCGCACCGGCCGCAGCGGCCGCGGCGGAGCGCGGGGCGGGCACCGCGCGTCCCGGCGGCGCGACCGGCTTGGGCGTGCCGGGTTCGACGTCGGCGAGGAGCCCGGCGAAGGTGGTCTCGTCCACGACCGGGACCGCGTACATGGCGGCGGCCCGGAGCTTGTTGGTCGCGGCGGCCGGGTCGTTGGTGACGAGCAGACCGGTCCGGCCGCTGACGGTGTTCATCACGTCCAGCCCCGCGTCCGTCGCGCGGGCCGCGAGGGCGTCCCGGGCGGTCGCGGTGGTGCCGGTGATGGCGACCTTCGCGCCCTGGATCAGGCGCCGGCCGGGCGTCCACCGGCCCGGCCACGTCCACGGGCACACGGGCCGGGGCAGGCGGGCCGGGTAGACGCGGTCGGTCTCCGCGGCGTCGCAGGCGCTGAGCGGGAGCTCGACGGCGAGGGTGTCGGCGAAGGCGAGGCTGTGCCGCAGGATCTCGGTGAGGACCCGGGTGTCGTCCTCTGCGTCGTGCGGGCGGGCCTGCGTGACACCCCAGTGCGCGGCGAGGGCGGCGAGGGACAGGCTCGGGGTCGGCAGGTCGAGCCGGCGGCTCAGGGCCAGGGTGCACAGCCTCGTGCTGACCGGGAGGCGGTGGACGGCGCGGTGGGCCTCCGCGGCCAGGAACCGCCAGTCGAACTGGGCGTTGTGCGCGACCATGACCCGGCCGTCGAGCAGCTCCGCGAGGTGCCCGACCACCGCGTCGAAGCGGGGCGCCCCGGCGAGGCGTTCGCGGGTGATGCCGTGGATGTGCACCGGACCCGGGTCGCAGCCGGGGTCGACCAGGGTCGACCAGGTCCGCCCCACCGACCCGTCGGCCTCCATCTGCGCGACGGCGATCTGCAGGACCCGGTCGCTGGGCGCGTGCAGGCCGGTGGTCTCCACGTCCACGACCGCGTACCGCAGCGGGTACCGCGTCGAGACCCTCGAAGGCAGGGGCGTCGTGGCAGGGTGGGTCACATCGAGCTCCGTCCGTGGATGCCGGGTGTGCCGGGGGGTGTGCGGGGCGATCGTGCGATTCTCGTGCGCCGCGCCACCGGATCCGGCGCGCGAAACGCCGTGTCTCGTCCGCCGGCGCCGACAACGCGCCAATCGGCAGGGGCCGCGGGCGGAACGGACACGCGGCACGCCCCGAACGGCCGTGGCGGGGGTGACGGCATGCGTTACGGTGCGGATCGTGGACAACTCGATCGTCGCCGTCACCGTCTATCCGAAGCAGGCGCGGGTCACCCGCCGCGGCCGGACCACGCTCGACGCCGGCGACCAGGTCGTCGAGGTCGGGCCGTTGCCGCTGGGCATGGACACCGACTCGATCCGGGTCAGCGGCCGCGGCGCGGCCACCGTCCTCGGCGTCGACGTGGTCCTGCGGCGCCGCGCCGCGCCGTCCGACGACACCGTGACGGCGGTCCAGGAGGAGCGGCGCGTCCGCACCGACGAGCTGGCGGAGATCGGCGACACGGAGACCGTGCTGCGGCAGCGGCAGGCGTTCCTGACCACCCTCGGCGAGCGGGCCAGCGGCGCGTACGCGCGGGCCCTCGCCAGCGGCGACGCGGCGCCGGAGACGGTCGCCGCGTTCAGCACCACGATGGGCGGCGAGCTGACCTCGGTCCTGGCCGGCATCCGGGACCTGCAGCACCGCCGCACCCAGGTCACGGACCGGATCGCGGCGCTGGACCGGCAGCTGCTCGACCTGTCCGGCAAGCAGGAGCCCGACGCGCGGTATGCCGTCGTCGCGCTCGCCGTAGCGACGGCGGGCCCGGTCGAGCTGGACGTGTCGTACCAGGTGCCGGACGCCGGTTGGCGCTCCACCTACGACGTGCGGCTCACCGGCGAGACGCTGCGCCTCACCTGGTTCGGCCTGGTCGAGCAGCGCACCGGCGAGGACTGGCCGGAGTGTGAGCTGGCGCTGTCCACGGCCCGCCCGTCCGGTGTCGTGGCGATCCCGGAGCTGAAGCCCTGGTACCTGGACCCGCTGCTGCCGTCGCCGCCCCCGCCGCCGCCGCAGTCCTTCGCGTACGGCGGCGCGCCCGGCGCCCCGATGCCCCCGGCCGCCGCGATGTCGGCCCCGGCGCCGCGCCGGATGGCGAAGGAGGACGGGTTCGCCGGGTCCGCACCCGTCGAGCTGGCACAGGCCAAGGTCGAGGAGGGCGCGGTCGCCGCGACGTACCGGCCGGCACGCGCGGTCGCGGTGCCCGCCGACGGCACCACGTCCCGGGCCACGGTGCTGGTGCTGGACCTGGCCACCCAACTGGACCACGTCGCCGCGCCGAACCGCTCGACGGACGTACACCTGCGGGCCGTGGTGACGAACACGTCGCAGCACACGCTGCCGCCCGGGTCGGCGGCCGTGTTCCACGAGGCCGACTTCGTCAGCAAGACCACCCTGTCGACGTGGGCGCCCGGCGAGGAGCTGGAGCTGGCGCTCGGCCTGGACGACCGGGTCCGCGTGGAGCGGGAGCTGACCCGCCGCACCGCGACCCGCGCGACGCTGGGATCCGCCCGCCGCCGCGAGGTCGAGTACCGCACCACGATCGGCAACTACACCGGCCGGCCGGTGCGGATCACCGTGCTGGACCAGCTGCCGGTCAGCCGCCACGACCAGATCTCAGTCAAGGAGACGGTCGTGGACCCGCAGCCGGCCGAACGCACCGACCTCGGCGTCCTCACCTGGCGCCTTGTCCTCCCGGAGGGTCAGACGCAGACGGTGCGGCTCGGCTACCGCGTCGAAACGGGCAAGGGGATCGAGCTGTCCGGCTGGCGGGAATAGCGCACCGGCTGGACAGCTGGTTGAGGTGCGTCGATGTACAGTTCCCGGGGTGGTCACTTCGATGACTTCCACGGGGAACCTGCAGGCCAACGATTACCGGTATAAGCGCGACATCTCTGAACTGCGCTACTTCTATGTCGTCAATCCGGTGTCCCCGCACGGCGGGTGGGCACTGAGCGAGATCATCCAGCCGGCGTTCCGGGCCCTGCACGCCGAATACGGTGTGACGCTCGAGCCGCTCGCCTACGGCGCCGTGCCCGAGCACCGGCCCGGTTGCGTCACGTATGTCATCTACGGGCCGACGAACCCCCTGACGATGCCGGTCGAGGAGCAGGGCTATCTGGCCGCCCTCGCCGCGACCGGCGCCAGGACGAACATCATCTCGGCGTATCCGCTGACCGAGGCGAACGAGGACCGGCCCGACTACACCAGGGCCGGCACCTGGGTGCCGCAGCTGTGCGACCTGCTCGACATCAACGCCATCTTCCCGGACGAGGTCGACCTGACCCGGGGCATCCGCACCAACACGTGGCAGGACGTCTACGTCAACGCGATCGGCGAGACGATCCGGGTCAAGTACCAGCCGACCGAGAGCGTCGACGCCGGCGACCAGGACGTGCTGGAGCGGCTGCGCGACGAGCACGCCGGGGAGATCGCCGAGCTGGCCCGCGTGCACCGCGAGCACCACCTGTGGCAGCGCAAGCCGTACACCGACGGCTCCATCATGTTCACCCACGACGGGCACTGGTTCGCCTCGCAGACCGTCACCGACAAGTCGCGGATGACCGCCGGCGACTTCGACCTGATCACCTCGTTCGACGAGGGGACCGCCAGCCTCACCTACACGGGGCCGCGGCTGCCGAGCTCCGACGCGCCGGAGTTCCTGATGCTCAGCAGCCTGCTGAGCATGCACGGGCGCAGGCCGCGGCTCATCGTGCACTTCCATCACCGGGAGCTGACCCGGGGCCCGCGGTTCCGGGACCTCGTCACCGACGCGAGGATCGAGGGGGGGCGCTTCGCCGCCGGGCGGCTCTTCCTGCGGGAGCTGCGCCAGAAACAGACGGACTGGTTCATCATCCGGGAGCACGGCATGGTGTGGACGGGCGATTCGGTCGCCGAGTTCGAGGACTACGTCCACCGCGTCGTGGCACCCGGCGCCTGACGGGGCCAGGGGATGTGGGGCCAGGGATGTTGAGCATCGGGGTCGCCGCCCGCAACGAGGAGGCGACGATCGCGCAGACCCTGCGCTCGGTCGAGGTCGCCCTCGATGCGCTGCCCGAGCCGGTCCCGGCGGAGGTGATCGTCGCCGTCAACGGGTGCACCGACCGGACCCGTGAGGTCGTCGACGAGTACGTCGAGGAGTACACGGCCGGGAACGGCGACGGGGTCACGTTCCACGTGATCGAGTCCGCGCCGGGGCTGATCGAGGCGCAGCGGGCGATCGCCCGGCTGGCCCGCTCCGAGGAGCACCTGATCCTCGTGGACGCCGACTGCGTCCTCGACCCGGGATGCCTGCGGGAGCTGGTCCGCGTGATGGCCGAGCACCCCGACGCGGAGGCGGCCTGGGCGAGCATGGTCCCCGCCGATCACGACGGGCGGCCCGGGTTTCTGCGCGTGGTGTACAACTTCGCCGACTACCACCCCGACGTCATCCACCGCGGCCGGCACCTGTGCGGCCGGGCCTTCGCCATCCGGCGTTACGACGTCGCGTGGCGCTCACCGCACCGGCTGGCGGACGTCGACCCGCGCACCGCCGCGTATCTGAGCCTCGAGCGGGGGCCGATCAGCGACGACTCGTACCTGTCGCGGGCCATCATCGACCGGCACGGGCCGGCCGCCATCCGCCACGCGGTCGCGGCCCGCATCTACTTCCAGCCGATCCCGCGGCTGCGGGACTTCTCCTACGCGCAGCGCCGCAAGACGTACGAGGCGCACCGGCTGAACCTGCTGTTCCCCGAGTACCGCGGCGTGCGGGGACGCCACTTCCGCCGCCGGGTCGACCCGGCCGGCTACGCCCGACTGCGGCCGGCACAGCGCCTGCAGTGCCGGCTCTACCTGTGGCTCTACGCCCTGTTCGGGCGGCTCGCCGCGGTGCGCCTGGCGGGTGGCCTCGCGCTGCTGCGCCTCGGGGTGCCGCTGCGCCCCTGCGAGGTGTGGCCGGTCGTCGAGGGCACCAAGCGGCCCTTCACGACCGTTGCGGCACCGCGACGACCGGCTCCTCCGGCGTAGCCGCGGCGACCTCGTGACGGCGGGCCAGGAACAGCACCGGCAACGCGACGGCCTGCAGCGCGCCGCCCAGGACGAAGGAGGACGGATAGCCCCACAGGTCGGCGACCCGGCCCAGGCCGGGCTGCGTCACCACGCCACCACTGGACGCCACGAGCGAGTCGAAGGACAGCACCGTCGCCCGCTGCCCGGACGGCAGCAGGCCATTGAGGTAGGCCTGCCGCGACGGCAGGATCGCGGCGTTCACCATGCTGTAGCAGCCGAGCAGCGCCATCGCGAACGGCACCGTCCCGGCCAGCCCGAACCCGACCAGCAGCGCGCCGTTGAGCAGCACCCCGGCGATGACCACCGACATACGCCAGCGGAACAGCCGCTGGAACGCCATCGCCAGCAGCCCGCCGATCATCTGCGCCACCGCGTTGACCGCGGCCGCGATCCCGAGCAGCCCGTAGGCGTGCCGGTCGCCGGCCAGCTGCAGCAGGTAGGGCTTCATGGTGAACGCGACGTAGTAGCTGACCCCGGCGGCGAACACCGCGCCGAGCATCACCCAGCGCACCGCGGGCCGCCCCCAGCCGTGCCGCACCGACTCGGTGAGGACCCGCCGGACCTCCCGCATCGGGCCTTCCGCCCGCCGGGGTGTGAACCCCACGTCGTGCATCACCCGCCAGGCGACGACGGTGAGCGCCAGCAGCAGCCCGGCCCGGATGAGGAACGGCACGCCGACGTCGGTCACCTGCGCCACGTAGGCACCGCCGAGCGACCCGGCGAGGGTGCCGATCCCGGTCATGACCTGGCCCCGGGCGAACACCCGCTCCAGCCGGCCTTCGTACTGCAGGAAGTGCAGCGCGTCGACCAGCCATGCCTCCGTGGCGCCGGAGAAGAACGTGAAGCCGATGGCCAGGACGACCGACACCGCCGCCCACGCCCACACGTCCGCGTGCAGGCGCCAGGCCAGCCAGTACAGCAGGGTCGTGACCGTCAGCGTGCAGCCGCCGAGCAGGTAGGACGCGCGGCGCCCCCACGTGTCGGCGATGGACCCCGTCGGGATCTCGAACACCGCATACCCGAGCGTGAAGCAGGCGTTGGCCGCCAGCGCCTCGGTGTTGCTCAGCCCGGCCTCGAACAGCAGCAGCGAGTTGATGCCCCAGATGAACGTGACGGCCAGCGTGTTCAACAGCACGAGGCTGAGATAGATGCGTCGCACGCGGCGGCTTGTCACAGCCATGGCGCCAGCTTAGGGCCTAGGCACCCATCTATTTGGAGGAATGTCGATGAAGGTGAGCGTGATTCTGCCGTGCTACAATGCCGGCCCGGCGCTCGGGCGGTGCCTGGCCGCGCTGCGCCGCCAGGAGCTCGGCGGCGGCCACGCGCTCGAGGTGATCGTCGTCGACGACGGCTCGACCGACGGCACCGCGGCCCTGGTCGATGGCCTCGAACCGGGCCTGGACCTGCGGTACGTGCACCAGCCGCGGACCGCCGCCTCGGGGCGGTCGGCGGCCCGCAACATCGGCATCGGTCACGCCACCGGCGACCTCGTCGTCATGCTCGACCCCGACCACGTGTTCCCGCCGGACTTCGTCGCCCGCCACGCCGGCCACCACGAGCGGCGGCCCGACCTCGTCGTCCTCGGCCCGCGGCACCGCCTGGGCGACGCGGACACCGGCCCGGAGGCGTTCCTGCGGGACTGGTCGTTCGCTTCGCTGCCGCCGCCGCGCGACGTGCGGCTGATGGTCCTCGCCCGGCTCGGCGCGGACCTCGACGACCTCGCGACCTGCTGGCACTACGCGTTCAGCTGCAACCTGTCGGTGCGCCGGGAGCACCTGCTGGCCGTCGGCGGGTTCGACGTGGGATTCGCCGGCTGGGGTCTGGAGGACTCCGAGCTGGGGTACCGGCTGCGCCGCCACGGGCTCGCGTTCGTCTTCGAGCCGCAGGCGGTGCTGTACACCTGGGAACGCGGCGGCATGACGGCCCGGCGCTACGCCGACTGGCGGCGCAACCTCGTCCATTTCACCGCCACGCATCCCGGTGCGGACGTCGCCCAGCTGTGGCTGCTGGACGACACGTTCAACCCGGACGTCACCGTCGAGGACGGGATCGGCCGCTACGTCGCGTTCGAGCACGCCGTCCGCGCACTGCGTGGGTAGATCGCCCACGGTCAACCTGCGTTTGGGCGTGGGAGGGCCACGCCGGCGCGGGTCGTCAGGGCGGCGGCGTAGGCGGTGCAGACGGTGAGCACGGCGGGCAGGATCTGCACCGACTCGCCCACCTGGTCAGTCCGGTCGCCGATCAGGCCGGGGTCGAGGCCGAGGACGGTGACCGGGTAGGTCGCGAACGCCCAGGACGCCGGGCCGAGGACCAGCAGCCCGTACACGGTGAAGGCGAGCTCGCACGCCAGCATCCCGCCGACCGCGGTGGTGAGCACCGCGCGGACGCGGTGTCCCCGGCGCAGCGCCGCGGCACCGGCCGTGGACACCGCCGAGGTCGCCACGCACCAGCACCCGAGGGCGGCGACCGCCGGCCATGCCGTGCCGGGCCGGGTGAACAGCAGCGCCAGTGGCAGCAGCCCGGCGGTGAGGGCCACCGGCGCGAGCGCGGCGACGGCCGGCGGCCGGGCGTGCCCCGCCAGCCAGACCGCACCGGCGGCGACCGGCACGACCGCCGCCGCCAGCACGATCCCTACGGCGGTGGCGGCGTCCGGCGACGGGCTGCCGCCGACCACTACGGCGAGGATCAGCGAGAAGAACGCGATGGCGGCGAGGAACGCGCCGGCGAAGGCCACGGGCGCGACGACCAGGCCGGCGGTCGCGTGCAGGTGCGGGCGCAGCCGCGCGGCGGTGAGCGTCCTTGCCCGTTCGGCGAGCGCGCACCGGGCGACGTCGGCGAGGTCGCGCACCGGGTGCCGGGAGTTCGCGAGCAGGTCGGCGATCTCCGGGCCGTACCGGTCGCGCAGCGGTCGCGGGTACAGGACGAGCACCAGCCCCGCCAGGCGGCTGCCGGCCGGGCCGCTCACGGCAGCGCCAGCCGGCGCAGGCCGGTGGTGGCGACGGCCCGCATACGCGCCAGCTCCACCCGCAGCGCGTCCCGGCCGCTGTCGGTGACCTCGTAGGGCTTGCGGCGTTCCCGCTCCGGCAGCGCCCGGATGAAGCCCTGTTCCTCGAGGCGGCGGACCGCCCCGTACAGCGTGCCGGGGCCGGGGCGCTCGCCGGTGAGTGCCTCGATGTCGTCCTGCATCGCGTAGCCGTGCTTAGGGCCGTCGGCGAGGCTGACGAGGATGAGCAGCGCCGGCTCCGAGAATCGGCCGAACGCGGTGAGTCCGGACATGCCACCTCCACTACTACGTACGGCGTAGCATCGCAGAACGTAGCAGTGACGGCAAGCCGTTGCGCGTGGGTGAGACAGTACGGGCGTGCACGAGTTCGTCACCTGGCTGCGGGAGCTGCCCGCCGGCTGGTTCGCGGTGCTCGCCCTGGCCGAGAACGCCGCGCTGGTCGGGGTCACCGCGCTGCTCGGGCACTGGGCGCTGCGGCTGCCCGGCGCGCACCGGGTCACCGCGCCGCCGGGCCCGGTCAGCCGCCTGGAACTGGGCCTGGTCGCCGCCGCCACGGTCCTCAACGCGGGCGTCACCGTCGCCGGCTGGTGGCTGTGGCGCGTGGGGGTCATCACCCTGACGCTGCCGCTCGGCTGGCGGGCGCTGCTCGACTTCGCCGTGCTCATCGTGGTCATGGACGTGCTGCTGTACGCCGGGCACGCGACGGCGCACGTGCGGTGGCTGTTCCCGCTCGCGCACCGGCTGCACCACGTCTTCGCCGACGCCCGGCCGATCACGCTGTTCGCGCTGCACCCGGTCGAGGTGCTCGGCTTCGGCGGGGCATGGCTGGTCGTCCTGGCGGTGCACCCGTTCTCGGCGTGGGCATTGGGCGCGTACACCGTGGTGAACCTGCTCTTCGGGATCCTCGGCCACCTGGGCGTGGAGCCGCTGCCACAGCGGGTGCGCGCCGCCGCGGTCTTCCGCTGGGTCGCCACGCCGGCGATGCACGCAGGGCACCACGCGGCACCCCGGTACAACCTCGGTTTCTACACGACCGTGTGGGACCGGCTCTTCGGCACGCTCGATCCCGACTACGACGCACGCCGCACCGGCACCATGCCTTTTGCCGACACAACGGTCATCGGCATCCCGACAGCGTCACCGGCTGGATGATCCAGAATAGTGACTCCCACCCCCTGAGACGGAAGAAGCGCGAATCGCCATGCGAGCCACCCGAACCATCATTGCCGCCACGACCATGCTGCTGCTCGGCGCTGGGCTCGCCGGTTGTTCCTCGCAGGCGGACGACCTGGAGAAGCAGCTGACCAAGGCGGGCTACACCAACGTGTCCGCCGAGGCCGACTACGACCAGGTCTACAACAAGAAAAAGAAGAAGAACGAGAAGAAGCTCGACGACTACGAGGCCGACGCGAAGGCCGGCAACTGCACCGTGGAGATCGAGCAGGACTCCGGCGACGACGACTACGTCATCGAGACCGCCAACGGCAAGGACGTGAACTTCACCAACCTCACCGCGTCCGCCCTGATCGCCGAGCTCGCCAAGCAGGGCGTCACCTGCTGAACCCGCGCCGGCGGTGGTCCTTCTGCTGCGCCGGCCCGGCCTCCGGGGTCTTGTACGTGACCAGCGGGACCGTGGTCGCCACCGGCGTGGCCAGGCCGTGCTCGACGAGGTCGCCGATCACCTGCTCGATGCGCTTGTACGCGGTCGGCGCCTCCTCGAACAGCAGCTGCCGGTCGCCGCACACGACCAGCGACCCGACCGGCGTGCGGCGCAGCTCCTCCACGGTGTGCTTGGCCTTGCCACGGCGCAGCGCGTCGGCGCGGGACATCTTGCGGCCCGCGCCGTGCGCCACCGAGTGGTTGGCGTCCGCACCGGCATGCGCGGCGACGAGATACGACGGCGTGCCGCGGGTGCCGGCGACGAGCACGTCCCGGCCGTCACCGGGCGCCGCGCCCTTGCGGTGCAGGTAGACCCCGTCACGCACCTCGACGAGGTTGTGGCACTGGTCGACGACCGGCTCGGTGGGCTGCGCTCCGAGGGCGTGCGCGACCCGGGCCGCGAGGAGCCGCCGGTTGAGCGAGCCCCAGCGCACCGCGTCGTCGTGCGCGGCCAGGTACGCGGCGGGATCGGCGGCCGGGCCCGCGCCGTGGACCTCGGTGTGCGCCCGCAGGATCCGCTCGCCGAAGCCGCGGGAGCCGCTGTGCACGACGAGCACCAGGTCGCCGGCGGCGAGCCCGAGACGGCCCGCGTGGGCGTCGTCGAACACGGTGCCGACCTTGGCGAGCTCGACGAAATGGTTGCCCCGCCCCACGGTGCCGAGGCCCTCGGTGTGCCCGCCCGGGATGTCGCCGTGCAGGACCGCCCACGCGGGGTCGTCGGCGTCGCGGTCCGGGTCGAGCGGCGTGTCGAGGTCGGGGAACCGGGCGGCGAGCTTCTCCGGAACGGCACGCTTGAGGCTGATCGGGAACACCGCGATGCCACAGCCGATGTCGGAGCCGACAAGGAAGGGGTACAGCACGGTCGAGGCCATCGCGGCGCCGATCGGCGCACCCTTGCCGGGGTGCAGGTCCGGCATGCCGGCGACGTGGAGCATGCCGTCGAGCGCGGCGACCTGATGGCACTGCGCGACGGCGTCGGACTCGATCCAGCTGGTGGGGCCGGCGAACACGGTGACGGTGGCCGGGACGGCCTGACGGTGGGGCACGGACGCTCGCTTCACTTCGAAGAAACAGGGCGCTGGGTGTCGTCCGTCAGAGCGTCATGCGGTCCACGATCGCGGATGCGGCCGCGCGCCGCAAAGGGTTTTCCCGGTTTTCAGGGTGCTTGCCGCTCCTGCTCCATGCGCTCCAGGGTGGCCCGGATCGCCCGCAGGTGCTGCTTGATCTCTTCTTGTTCTTCATGCCGGAACGCGTCGTTGTCGACGATGAGCTTGCTCGCGAAGTGGGCGGTGATGAGCGGGATCACCACCAGCACCATGATGGAGATCAGGAAACCGGCGACGATCCGGCCGGGTGTCGTGGTCGGGTACGTGTCGCCGTAGCCGACGGTCGACGCGGTGACGACCGCCCACCAGAACGAGTCGCCGAAGCTCTTGTCCTCGAACAGGCTGTACAGCGTGCCGCCGATGAGCATGAGCACGAGGTAGGTCGCCACGGTCGCCTTCACCGAGTTGGCGATCCAGATGAATCCGCTGATGAGGGCCTTCATCGCAGGGGCTCCCGTCCGCCGTCGGTGCTGGTAGCGGGAGAGTAAGCCATCCTGGTGGCTTGCGGCGAGGAACCGGACTGTCGCCTAGGGGACCGGGTTTGTGGGCCGGCCTTCTTGGGGCCGGCTACTTCCTGGGGCCGCCTACGGGACCAGGTCGTGGGTGCCGTGCGGGGTTGACGGGTTGCACCGGCGGATCCGGGCGGCGGTCAGCCGGGAGCCGACGACGAGGCCGTAGCGGCGCACCGCCTCCATGCCGTAGTTGCTGCACGTCGGGATCTGCCGGCACCGGGTCGGCAGGTGCGGCGACAGCCACCGCTGATACCCGCGGATCGCCGCCATCCCGGCGCGCCCTGGCCCGCTGGCGGTCGCCCGCGGCTTCCTCGTCGGCGCACTGATCGCCATCGCGCCGAGCAACGACATCCCCAGCATGAAGTTGCAGTCACAGCCGGGGATGTCACAACCATCGCACCCCGGGATGTCACAGTCCGGCATCCAGTCACATCCACTGGAACGCCGCCGCCGCTCGTCCTCTGTCTCCACGAGCGGCATTGTCGCGGCCCGCCGCAAACGTGATCAAGAGTGCTGTCGATTGTCCGTCGCTCCGGCCCGGTAAAGTACGGAACGTAGCCGCGCCACAACGGCTTCGGAGATCAATTAGGTGGGCTGAGGTACGGTGCTTGTACAGCGGCCGGCAGCCGACGCCGGGGGTGCGCCGACCCCGCCGACGGGACGCCATTTCAACTGTGGTCGCCCATCTTGAACTTGCGGTCGCTCAGCGGAGAGCCCTGTCAGCCGCGGGCGCTGCGGAACGGCTGCGATCGTTCAACCGCGATGCAGCGGCGGTGCGCAACGTCCAGCGCGCCCGGCTCGGTGTGCAAGGCCGGCCATGCGGCCCGGTCCTTCTTGGCCAGGCTGCGCCTCGGCCCCGCCAGCAACACCGTGCTCGGCCACACCGACCCGAACCTCGCCAACTACCTGTGGCTCGCCAACTACCTGTGGGATGGGCAGCGGATCCGGATCGTCGACTTCGAAGACGCCGGCCAGTCCGACCGCGAGTTCGAACTGGCCGACCTGCTCGAACACCTCTCAGCCCGACGCGCTGACTGGACCGGGTTCCTCACGCTGTTCGACCTCGACGGCGACCGGCTGCTCGACGCACGTCGGCTCTACGCCATCTTCTGGCTGCACCAGCTCCGCCCCGGCAGCCCCACCGAACGCCGTAACCCGCCTGGCACCCTCGGCCAGCAGGCCGAGCGGCTCCTCGACCTGCTCAACTGATCAGCTTTGAATCACGGCCGCTGAGGTACGGCGCTTGTCCAGCGGCCGGCAGCCGAGGCCGGGGGTGCGCCGATCCCCCGGCCGACGAGACGCCATTTCAGCTGTGGTCGCTCATCTTCGACTCGTGCTCGCTCAGCGGCGAAGTTCTGTCAGCCGCTGCCACAGTTCAGCCGCGGGTGCTGTGGCTGTGCGGTGCGTCCAGCTCGGCCGGCTGGGTGTCGTGGTGGTGCGGCAGGTGCGGCAGGTGCAGTTCGGCGGGCTCCGGCGGCAGGTCCTCGACCCCGACCGCAACGGCCTGCTCGTGGCGGCGGTGCGCCGACGGCAGGGCGAGCGAGGCGAGGACCGCGAGGACCGCGACCCCGGCGCAGGCCCAGAAGCCGGCGGTGAACGCGGCGTCGGTCGGCAGCCCCTGCGGCGTGCTCTTGGACGTGATCACGGCCGCGACGACGGCGGTGCCGACGCTGCTGCCGATGGTCCGGGCGATGGTGTTGACGCTGCTGGCCTCGCCGGTCTGTTCGGCCGGGACGCTTTCGATGATGGCGTTGGACATGGCGGCGAAGGACAGGCCGATGCCGGCGCCGGTGAGCAGGCCGGACGCGAGGACCTGCCAGACGGCGCCGTGGGCGACGGCGGGCAGCGTGAACGCGGCGACGACCGCGACGGCGCCGAGGAACAGTGGCACCTTGGGGCCGAAGCGGCGGTTCAGCAGGCCGGCGATGGGGCCGAACACGACCATCATCAGCACGGTCGGCAGCAGGAACAGGCCGGACTCCGACACCGACTTGCCGAAGCCGTAGCCGGTCGCGGCGGGCAGCTGCAGCAGCGTCGGGACGAGCAGGAACGTGCCGAACATGGCGAAGCCGAGGATCAGGGCGACGAGGTCGGTGGCCCAGACGCCGCGGATCGACATCAGGCGCATGTCGACGAGCGGCTCCTTGACCCGCCGCTCGACCAGCACGAACACGACCAGCGCGACGACGCCGAGCGCGAGCAGGCCGACGGTCTTCGGGTCGCTCCAGCCCCACGCCTGGCCCTTGCTGATCGCCAGCAGCAGCGACACCAGCGACACGGACAGGATCGAGGCGCCGAGCATGTCAAGGCGGCCCGGGGTGCGCACCGGCGACTCCTGCATGCCGAACACGGCGCCGAGCAGGGCGACGATGACGAGGACCAGCGGCAGCCAGAACAGCCAGTGCCACGACAGGTGCTCCACGATCGGGCCGGCGCCGACGATGCCGACGCCCGCGCCGACGCCGAAGATCGCCGAGAGCAGGCCGACGGTGACGGCGACCTTCTCGCGGGGCAGTTCGTCGCGCACGATGCCGATGGACAGCGGCAGGATCGCGCCGGCCGCGCCCTGCAGCGCGCGGGCGACGATGAGCACCGCCAGGTTGGGGGCGAGGGCGGCGAGGAGCGTGCCGGCGGCGAGGACGGCCAGGACGGCGATGAGGACGCGGCGCTTGCCGACCATGTCACCGAGGCGGCCGAGGATCGGCGTCAGGACCGACGCCGACAGCAGGTACGCGGTGAGGATCCAGCTGATGTCCGCGGTGGAGGCGTTCAGGTCCCGCGCGATCGTCGACATCGCCGGTGCGACCAGCGACTGCAGCACGGCGAAGGCCAGGCCGCCGAGCGACAGGTACACCACCAGCAGGGTGCTGTTGACGTGCCGGCCCGTGGCGACCGGCGGTTCGATGGTTCGCGTCATGAGATCCCCGCAGCTATGTAAACGATTGCTGACTTAGCTAGTATCGGCCGCTCCGACGATAAGTCAACAATCGTTTACGTCACACCGGCGCCCGCTACCCTGATGGCGGGACGAGGGGGATGCCATGACCACCAACACCGCCGAAGCCGGCGCCGGGCCGCGGCGCCGGGACGCGGCCGGGACGCGGCGGCTGCTGCTCGACGCGGCCCGGCGCCGGTTCGCCGCGGCCGGGTACACGGCCACGACCGTGCGGGACATCGCCACCGACGCCGGGGTCAACGTCGCCCTCATCAACCGTTACTTCACGTCGAAGGAGGGCCTGTTCGAGGCGTGCCTGGCGGGCGTCGGCGACGAGCTCGGCCGCGAGGCGCGCGAGGACGTGACCCTGGAGCGGATCCCGCACGACATCGCGGCCCGGCTGGCCGGCCCGGACGCCGCGCAGTACCGCAACCAGCTGCTGCTGCTGTTGCGCTCCTCCGGCGACGAGCGGGCCGAACGGATCCGGGCCGACATCCTGCACACCTTCGCCGACCGGCTGGCCACCGCCGCCGGCTGGCGGCCCGGCGACACGGATGCCGAAGGGCGCATGCTGCGGGCCCAGATCACCCTGGCGTCCGCGATCGGGATCGCGCTGCTGCGCTCCTCGACCGCGCTGGAGCCCTTGTCCTCCGCCAGTCAGGAGGAGCTGGCCGGGCCGCTGCGCGACATGTTCACCGCACTGCTGCGGCCCTGACCCCGGGCATCGCTCACTCCGGCACTCCCGAGCCGGCCACGATGTGCTCGGCGGTGAGCGTGACGATGCGGTCCTGGACGCCGGGTGCGAGGTGGTGGCGCATGCCGGTGATCTCGACGTGCCGGGCGCCGGGGATCGCGGCGGCGGTGGCCCGCCCGCCGCTGGGGTGGACCATGCGGTCGACGTCGCCGTGGATGACGAGCGTCGGCGCAGTGATCGTCCGCAGCTGCGCGGTGCGGTCCCCCGACGCCTGGATGGCCCCGATCTGCCGGGCGACGCCGGCGCCGGCGCGGGCGCCGACCCCGCGGTCCCACAGCTGCGCGGCCCACTCGCGTTCGAACGCCTCGTCCGGCGGGAAGTCGGTGGAGCCGATGTGCCGCAGCAGCGCCAGGTGCCGGGCCACGGACTCCTCCGCGGTGCGCGACGGCGGCTTCGCCATGCGCAGCATCGTGGAGCGGGCCGGCTGCCCGACCCGCCGGTCGCCGGTGGTGGAGAAGATCGACGTGAGCGTGGCGACCCGGTCGGGGTGGCGGGCGGCGAGGGTCTGGGCGATCATCCCGCCCATCGACATGCCGACCAGGTGGGCGCGGCCGACGCCGAGGTGCTCGAGGAGCCCGTGCGCGTCGTCGGCCATGTCGGCGAGGTCGTACGCGCCGGGCACCGGCCTTGCGAACAGCTGCCGCAGCATGCTGGGCGGTTTGGCCTCGACCCGGGTGGAGCGGCCGGCGTCGCGGTTGTCCAGGCGGATGACCCGCAGGCCGTGGCCGGTGAACCCGTCCAGCATCCGCTGCGGCCACGAGATCAGGTCCAGGCCGAGGCCGGCAACGAGCAGCAGCGGGGCGCCGTCCGGCGGGCCGTCGACGCGGTAGCAGATCCGCGGCCGGCCGTCCGGCAGCTGCACGAACTGGTCGTCGGTCATGCCGTCACTCCCGCCGGGGCCCGTTCGAAGCGCAGTTCGGGGTCGGCGACGCGGCCGGCGCGCAGCAGCTTGACGTCGGAGTGGTAGTCCATCGAGGTGAGCCAGGGCATCCGGTCTCCTTGCCGGGGCAGCTGGTCGACGACGCGCTGGATGTAGCCGGCGGCGAAGTCCAGGAACGGGCGGGTCGGCATCGCGGGGTCGCTGACCTCGGGCCGGCAGATGGCGGTGCCGGTGGCGTCCATGTGCGCCAGGAGCCGGCAGAAGTGTTCGCAGAGCAGTCCGATCTTGAGCGTCCACGACGAGTTGGTGTAGCCGATCGCGAAGGCGAAGTTCGGTACGCCCGACAACATCATGCCTTTGTACGCGACGGTGTCGGGCAGGCGCACCGCGCGGCCGTCGACGGTCAGGGTCAGCCCGGCGAGGGCCTGGACGTTGAGCCCGGTGGCGGTGACGATGACGTCGGCCTCCAGTTCCCGCCCGGACGCCAGCAGCACGCCCCGCTCGGTGAAGGTCGTGATCCGGTCGGTGACGACCGAGGCGGTGCCCTTGCGGATGGCGCGGAACAGGTCACCGTCCGGCACCGCGCACAGCCGCTGGTCCCACGGCCCGTAGGGCGGGTTGAAGTGCTCGTCGACGGGATACCCGGCCGGCAGCTGTTTCGTGTTGACCCAGCGGATGAGCCGGCGGGCCAGTTTCGGGAACCGCTGGCAGAACCGCCAGACGGCGCGCTGCTGGGCGATGTTCTTGCGCCGGGTCGCCCGGTAGCCGCGCTCGTCGCCGAGCCACCGGCGCAGCGCGTTGGCGACCGGGTCCTTCTTCGTCACCGGCATCACGTAGGACGGGGTGCGCTGCAGCATCGTCACGTGCGCGGCGGCACGGGCCAGGGCCGGCACCAGGGTGACCGCGGTGGCGCCGCTGCCGATGATGAGCACCCGCCGGCCGGTGTACTCGAGGTCCTCGGGCCACTGCTGCGGGTGCACGACCGGGCCGGTGAAGCGTTCCCGGCCCTCGAACCGCGGGGTGAAGCCCTCGTCGTAGCGGTAGTAGCCGCCGGCGCAGAAGAGCCAGCCGGCGCTCAGCCGCACCCGCTCGCCGGTGTCGGCGCGGTCGACCTCGACGCTCCAGCGGGCCTCGTCGCTCGACCACGATGCGGACACCACCCGGTGGTGGTAGCGGATGTGGTCGTCGAGGCCGTTCTCGGTGGCCGTTTCCCGCAGGTACGCCAGGATCCTGGGCGCGTCGGCGATGGACTCCTCGTCCCGCCACGGTTTGAACTCGTAGCCGAACGTGTGCAGGTCCGAGTCCGACCGGATGCCGGGGTAGCGGAACAGGTCCCAGGTGCCGCCGGACGCGGCGCGGGCCTCGAGGATCGCGAAGGTCTTGCCCGGCAGCTCCGTGCGCAGGTACCGGCCGGCCCCAATGCCGGAGATGCCGGCACCGACGATCAGGACGTCGAGGTGCTCGACCGGGGCTCGCGCGGTGGTCATGAGCACGACGATGCGCCTCCAGACCCGCCTTGCGCTAGCGCAACCTGCACCGAAATACTCCCCGCATGGTGCACAGTGCTGCGCAGTCGCGGTGGCCGCGGGTGTCGCCCCAGGTCGCCGAGCTGTTCCGGCGCGGCGCCGAGATCGCCCTGGACCCGCGCGCGGAGTGGATCGAGGAGCTGCACGCGGCGGCCCTCGGCGGGGACCGGATGCGGCCGGTCGCCGCGGACCCGGTCCTCGCGGAGGCGACGAAGCGGGCCAACCTCGCCAACCTGCTGCACTGGGCGGCGCAGAACGTCCGGTACCCGGGCCGCCGCGTCCCGGCCAACACCGGCGCGGAGGCCCTGGACGCGGCCCGCGACATGGTGCGCCGCGGCCTGGACGAGCGCGGCCTGGACGCCTACCGCACGGCGCAGAGCGTCGCGTGGCGCCGCTGGATGGAGATCTGCTTCGACCTGACCTCGGATCCGGTCCTGCTGCGTGAGCTGCTGGACGCCTCCGCGCTGTCGATCGCCACGTTCATCGACGACACCGTCGCGGCGGTGTCGCAGCGGATGGAGGCGGAGCGCGCCGAGCTGACCCGGGGCGCGTCGGCGGAGCGCCGGGCCGCGGTCACGCTCCTGCTGGAGGGCGCGCCGATCGGCCGGGCCCGGGCCGAGGCGCAGCTCGGCTACGGCCTCGCCGGGCCGCACACGGCGGCGATCGTGTGGAGCGTGGCGGCCGCGACCGGGGACCTGGAGGGCGCCGCGGAGACGGTCATGCGCGCCGCCGGCGCCACACACCGCCTGACGGTCGTCGCCGGTGCCGCCGCGCTGTGGGTGTGGTTCCCCGCAGACGCCGCGCCCGTGCTCAAGGATCTCGGCGGCCATCCTGAGGTCAGGGTCGCCATCGGGCGTCCCGGCGCCGATGTGGCCGGTTTCCGCCGCAGTCATCTCGACGCGGCGGAGGCGCAGCGGATGCTGACCCGGCTCACGTCACCGCAGCAGGTCGCCCGCTACGAGGACGTGCAGCTCGTCGCGCTGCTCACCGCGGAGCCGACCCAGGCCGAGGAGTTCCTCACCGACACGCTCGGCGACCTGCTGCACGCCGACGCGGCCACCCAGCTCACCGTGCTGACCTACGTGCGGGAGCAGTGCAGTACCACCCGGACCGCGGAACGGCTCTACACCCATCGCAACACGGTCCTGCGCCGCCTGGCCCGCGCCGACGAACTGCTCCCCCGTCCCCTGGCGGAGAACGTGGTCGCCATCGGCGCGGCCCTGGAAGTGCTGCGGTGGCGCCGGGCCTGACGCCACCGCAGCAGTTTCACCTCAGCGGTGCCACTTCTGGTTGCTGGCGCCGTTGCACGTCCAGATGTGCAGCTTCGAGCCGTTGGCGGTGGCCACGTTCTGCACGTCGACGCACTTGTTCGCCTGGATGTTCACCAGGTCGCCCGCCGCGCTGAGGGTGAACTTCTGCGCGCCGGAGCCGTTGCAGGTCCACAGTTGCACGACCGCGCCGTCGGCGGTGGAGCCGGCGGACACGTCCATGCACTTGCCGAGCGCCCGCACCGAGCCGTCCGAGTTGAACGTCCACTGCTGCGCCCCGGTGCC
Organism: Dactylosporangium sp. NPDC049525; assembly: GCF_040676755.1. Classification (NCBI taxonomy): domain Bacteria; kingdom Bacillati; phylum Actinomycetota; class Actinomycetes; order Micromonosporales; family Micromonosporaceae; genus Dactylosporangium; species Dactylosporangium sp. NPDC049525. The sequence goes on from NZ_JBFAPO010000087.1 coordinate 30,142, forward strand.
GTTGCAGTCCCAGATCTGCAGCCGGTTGCCGTCGGCCGCGTTGGAGCTGGGCACGTCGATGCACCGGTTGCTGCCGTTGCCAATGATCGGTCCGGCCGTCCCGCCGCCACCGCCACCACCGCTGGTGTACGCGTACACCCGCACGTAGTCGACCGTGAGCGTCTGCGGGAACTGGGTGCTGCCGTCGGGGTAGCCGGGCCAGTAGCCGCCGACCGCGAGGTTCAGCAGCATGAAGAACGGGTGGTCGAACACCCACCGGTCGCCGCCCAGGTCGGCGGGCGTCCGGGTCTGGTACAGGTTGCCGTCGACGTACCAGCGCAGGACGCTGGGCTCCCACTCGACCGCGAACGTGTGGAACGCGTCGGCGAACGGCGCGCCGATGGTGTAGCCCGCGCCGATCCCCTCGGCGCCGGAGTAGCCCGGGCCGTGGATGGTGCCGTGGACCTGGTTGGGTTCGCGGCCGATGTTCTCCATGATGTCGATCTCGCCGCTGTTGGGCCACGGGTTGGTGCCGATGTCGGCGCCCAGCATCCAGAACGCCGGCCAGATGCCCTGCCCCCGCGGGATCTTCATGCGGGACTCGAAGCGCCCGTACGCCTGGGTGAACCGGTCCGCGGTGAGCAGCCGGGCCGAGGTGTACTGGCACGTGCCGTAGTGACACTGGTAGTTCGCCGGGTTCTCCCGGCGGGCGGTGATCACGAGCTGACCGGCGCCGTTGAGCGACGCGTTGCTCGTGCTGTTGGTGTAGTACTGCTGCTCGTTGTTGCCCCAGCCACCCCCGCCGATGTCGCGCTTCCACTTGCTGGCGTTGGGCGCACTGCCGGCGGCGCCGTCGAACTCGTCGGACCAGGTCAGTCCTCCGATGGCGGCCTGGGCCGCGGTGGTGCTGGCGTCCCGCACCGCGACGGCGGTGAGGAACGTGATCACAGTCGCACCCAGCATGAGCAGGGTGCGAGCCTTGACATGGAGTTGCATTGGGCGACCTCCCGAGGACATGGCGGCGTCCGTCCGGTTACCGTAAGCAATCTTCACAGATTGACTTCGGTCGAACGTACAAAGCCGCTGACCACCCCGTCAAGAGAGCGCTCTCAGTGGTCGACTGCTCGCCGGACGTGGTGGCGGCGGGCCCGGACGGCGAGGTCGACGAGGGAGCCGAGCACGATCAGGGCGACGATCCCCTTGGCCGTCTGGTCGGTCTGGGTCGCGGTGAAGACGGGGCCGGCGCCGAGCACCCAGGTGAGCGCCGCGCAGGTGACCAGGCCGTGCACCGTGTCGGTGTGGTGGATCAGCGGCAGCCACCGGCCCCGCCACACCAGCGCCGCCTGGACGACCAGCCCGCTGAGCATCAGCGCGAGCAGGACCGGGCCGCGCACCCGCAGGAAGTCCTCGTCGTAGGCGAACGCCTCGCGCAGCGCGGGTGCGGCCCGCGACCCGGCGAACGCGCTGATCACCCTCGCGGGGTCGAGCAGCACGAGCGTGCCGAGGACGAAGAAGGCGAGTCCGGCCGCCCGGCCCGGCCGGCTGATCCGGTCGGTGGGCACCGGCCGCGGCCGCCAGCCGGCGTCCGGCTTGCGACGGCGGGACCACGCGGCGACGGCGAAGCCCGCCAGGAGCAGGCCGAGCCACGCGAAGACGACCGGCAGTGCCTGCTGCCCGGCCCGCTCCAGGTCGCGCTGCGGCGCGGCCTGCTCGATGAGCTCCTGCAGCACGGCGGCGAACAGGATCAGCCCGGCGCCGCCCGCGGCGAGGGTGAGGAACCGGCGGGTGTCGGCCGGGTCGATGAGGGTGACCGGCGAGCCGTAGCGCGCGGCCACCTCCGCCGGGCGGCCGAAGCCGGCCAGGAGCTCGCGGGCCACGGTCGCGCGGTCCTGGCCGCCGGCGGCCGCGGCGGCGACCTCCTCGCTCAGCAGCATCCGCAGCTCCAGGGCCACGTCGCGGCGCTGCGCGCGCGGCAGGAGTCCGACCACGTCGGCCACGTAACTGTCGATCAGCTCGTCGGCGGTCATCGCACTTCACCTTCCAGGAGGAGGTCCATCGCCGTGTTGAGGCCCCGCCAGGTGGCAGTCAGGTCCTCGAAGAGCTTCGCACCGGCGGCACTGAGCTCGTAATAGCGCCGGGGCGGGCCGTCCGCCGCGCGCCACTCGCTGCGCAACACGCCCTGCGCCTCCAGCCGGCGCAGCAGCGGATAGAGCGTGCCCTCTTCGATCGGCAGCCCCCGGTCCACCAGGGACTGTCGCAGCTCGTAGCCGTAGCGCAGCGTCCGCAGCTGCGACAGCACCGCGAGGACGAGGACCCCACGGCGCAGCTCCTGCTCGAGCTTGTCGGCGGCACCGCTTACCATGCGGCACACAGTACCATGTGCCGCACAGCTTCACGGAGCCCGACCTCGCGCAGCGGAAGGACGGCGGCCCGGTGGCGACCGGGCCGCCGCGCGTTCGGGCAGGTCCCACGCGGTCAGTGCGAACCGCGTAAACCCCTAGATGCGGAACCGTCCGACGGCCAGCTGCAGGTCAGCGGCGAGGCCGTTGAGCTCGGCGACCGTCGCGTCGACCTCGCTGAGCGTGGCCGTCGTGGTGTCCGCGGCGTCGGCGACCCCGGCGATGTTGCCGGCGATGTTCGCCGCGCCGTGGGCGGCGTCGCCGACGCTGCGGCTCATCTCGCTCGTCGTCGCGGTCTGCTCCTCGACCGCCGAGGCGATCGTCAGCTGGTAGTCGTTGATCCGGGCGATGATCCGGCTGATCTCGCCGATCGCGCCGACCGCGTTGGCGGTGTCGGACTGGATCGCCTCGACCCGGCGGGAGATGTCCTCGGTCGCCCGCGCGGTCTCCTGCGCGAGGTCCTTCACCTCGCTGGCGACGACCGCGAAGCCCTTGCCCGCCGCGCCGGCCCGGGCCGCCTCGATCGTGGCGTTGAGCGCCAGCAGGTTGGTCTGCTCGGCGATCGAGGTGATCACCTTGACCACGTTGCCGATCTCCGCCGAGGAGTCGCCGAGCTTCGACACCGTGCGGTTCGTCGACTCGGCCACGCCGACGGCCTCGGAGGCCACCCGCGCGGCGTCGTTGGCGTTCTGCGCGATCTCCCGGATGGACGCGCCCATCTCCTCGGAGCCGGCGGCGACCGTCTGGACGTTGTGCGACACGGTACCGGCGTCGCCCGCCACCACGTTCGCCCGTGACGCCGCTGCCTTGGCGCTGTCCGCGATGCGGGTCGTGACGCTGGTCAGCCTGCCGGTGCTCGCGCCGAGGGTGCCCGCCGCGGCGGCCAGGGTCTGCACGGTGCGCCCGACGCTCTCGTTGGCGCGGTTCATCGCGGCCGCCATCGAGCCGAGCTCGTCACGGGCGTACACGTCGGCGCGCAGGGTCAGGTCGCCGTCGGCGACGCCGCGCAGCGTGTCGGAGACCGACCGCAGCTGCAGGTTCATCCGCCGGGCGATCGCGAGGGCCAGCAGCAGCGCCAGGCCCAGCCCGGCCACGAGCGACCCGATCGTCCAGTTCCGCGCCGTCGCGTAGTCGTCGGCGGCCGACTGCGCCATCGCCGCGGACTCCACGATTTCCTGCTGCTGCAGCTTCGCCAGGGCCGCGTTCATCTGCGCCTCGAGACCCTGCCACAGCGTGTTCTGCTCGGCCGCGCCTGTCGGCACCGTCATCCCGGCCGGGGCCGGTTTCTGGAAGACCACCACGTCGCGCAGGTTGCTGTAGTCCGTCCACGCCTTCGCGAAGTCGTTCAGCGCGGCCTCGCGGGTGACGGAGCCGGCCAGCCTGGTCCGGTACTTCGCCAGCGCGTCGTCGATCATCGCGTCGCCGCTGTCGACCGCCTGCACGGCCCGCGGGGCGAGCGTCGGGTCGTAGCTCGACCACGCGGACAGCGACTGCCCCCGGTAGTTCTCGCTGACGCCCTGCCGGATCACCACGAGCTGCTCGACGCTCTCCAGGTGCCGGGACTTGAGCTGCCCGAGCCGGTCGTTGAGCTGCGACATGTTCGTGATCGACATGATGCCGACGCCGATCGCGACCAGCGCCACGAGTGCGATGCCGATGAGGTTCTTCGTCCCGACGGACCTGTCGGCGACCCAGCCGACGACGGCGCCACGACGGACCGTCACCTGGATGGGGGCAGTGCTTGCGCTCATGTGCCGTCCTTGCCGCGCGAACCGGAAAACGGGGCCGATCGGAGCATCGACCCGGCCGGCGCGACGTTGAGGATTTCCGCCCGGTCACCTGGGTACAGCGTGCCGGTGTCCGACGACCTGCGGCTCCTCATCCGCTACGAGCCCGTGATCCGGTACACGGCGGGTGAGCTGTTCCTGCCGACGTCGGTGGACGGGTTCCTGCGCGCCACCTCGCTGTGGCGCGGCGGGGAGAGCGGGGGTGCCGCCGGGTGTCTCGTGCCGGCCGGCGAGTTGGACCCCGACCGGCTCGCCGAGCACGGGCGGCGGCTGCGGGGTAAGCCGCTGCACCTACGGTTCGTGGACCGGCCGCTGGACGGGCCGGCGTACCGGCGCTGGCGTCACGACGTGAGCCCTGGCACGTTCCGGCCCGGTGACCGTCTCGCCGCGGTCGGCCTGGTGTCCCGGCTCGTCGACGCGGCGCTGCGGATGTCGCTGCTGCTGCGGGGGACGGTGCCGGGCGGGACGCGGGCCGCGGCGCAGGTGCGCTACGCCGGGCGGCCGTCGCCCGAGGTCCGCCCCTACTACGGCCGGGTCTCCCGCGACGGCGGCTACCTGGTCATGCAGTACTGGTTCTTCTACGCCATGAACGACTGGCGCTCCACCTTCGGCGGCGTCAACGACCATGAGGCGGACTGGGAGCAGGTGACGGTCTTCGTCGCGGAGCCCGGCGGACCCCCCGCGTGGGTGGTCTTCTCCTCGCACGACAAGCTGGGTCCGGAGCTGCGCCGCCGCTGGGACGACCCGGAGCTGGAGCGCATCGGCGAGCATCCCGTCGTCTACGCCGGCGGTGGCTCGCACGCGGGCGCGTACCGGCCCGGGGACTACGTCACCACCGTCAGCTGGCCGTGGCTGGAGACCGCCGGCGCCTGGTGGCACGCGGCGCGGCGGCTGGTCGCCCCGCGCTCGGCGGCGCCGGCCGGGCCGGGCTTCGGCCTGCCGTTCCTGGACTACCACCGCGGTGACGGCCCGGCCATCGGCGCCGGTCAGCGGGACGCGTGGACGCCGGTCCTCATCGACGACGACACGCCCTGGGTCCGCGACTACCGGGGGCTGTGGGGGCTGGACACCGAGGACCGCTTCGGCGGCGAGCGGGCGCCGGCCGGCCCCCGCTACGAGCGGGACGGAACCGTGCGGGCCTCCTGGGGGTACCCGGTCACCTGGGCCGGCCTGGACGCCGAGGGACCGGACCCGGGCGGCGCCGCCGACGCCCGCCTGCGCGAGGTCACGACGCTCATCGCCCGGCACCGCGGGCTCGCCCGGCGGCGACGGGCCGCGGCCAGGGCCGCCGGGCGCCCGGCCGACCTGCGCCCCGATCCGGACCTCGAGCGGCTGCAGGCCGAGCGGGTGGCCCTGACCGACGGCGACCCGCCACCGCCGCCGGCGGCGCGGCCGCTGCACCGCCTGGCGGCACCGTGCGGCGGCGCCAG
>NZ_JBFAPO010000088.1:0-35666 GCF_040676755.1 Dactylosporangium sp. NPDC049525
AAACTCATCGCCCCCGACGTCAACCGCGTCGACGCCCGCGCCCTCATGTCCCAAGGCAAAACCGCCTTCTACGAAGACGCCATCGGCGGCAAGGCCGCCGTGACCAAGTCCTCACCCGACAAGGACCTCGCCGCGAAGATGGTCCCCGTCGCCCGGCCGGTGAAGAACTCCGGCGACAAGCCACGACACCTCGCCTGGGGACAGGTCATCGCCGTCATGAACGGCGCCGGAGCCGCAGCCGCCGCCAACTACGCCAAGACCGTCACCACCGACGCCGGATACAACGTGGACTGGTTCAAGAAGACCGGCCTGCCGCCCACGACCAACGCCGGCCTCGCCGACACCGCGGTCAAGAACGACAAGTTCGCCACCGACTTCACCACCCAGATCGGCGCCAACTCCAGCGCCAGCCCCTTCTGGGTCTACCCCCAGTTCTCCCAGATGGAGAAGGTCCTCGCCGAAGAGGTCCAGTCGATCCTCATCGGCAAGAAGAACCCCAAGGAAGCCCTCACCTCCGCCCGCGACCGGATGAACGCCCTCATCAAATGACCCTCGAAAGCGTCGGCGAGGCGTACGGCCTTCCGGAGCCCCGCGTCACGGCCACCATCATCGGCTCGCGCTTCGCGCCGATGCTCCTCGGCCGGGACGCGGGGACGTCGGAGGCGTTGCGGGAGCCCATGTTCGGCGCCCAGGCCTGCGCCGGCCTCACCGCCGGCCGCGGCGCCGTCGTCACCATCGATCCGTCCACAGTGGATCGTTCGGTCCGGGGCTGCCCGCGTACGCCCGCTGTCCCGGCTCGGCCTGAAACCCCTGGGGAACCGGCATGACGTTCGACGAATTGCTCGAAGGCCGCCCGCTCGTTGCGATCCTGCGCGGCGTCCCGATCCCGCGCGCCCTGGAGCTCGCCCGCGCCGTCTGGGACAGCGGCCTGGGCGTCGTGGAGGTCCCGATCCAAACCCCTGCGGCCCTCGAATGCCTGCGGGCCCTCGCCGCCCAGGGTCACCCCGTCGGCGCCGGCACCGTCCGCAGCCCCGAGCAGGTCGCCGCCGCCGCCGAGGCCGGCGCGGTGTTCACCGTCGCGCCCGGCCTCGACCTTGACGTCGTGCGTGCCAGCCACGCCGCCGGCCTGCCGCACCTGCCGGGCGTCGCGACCGCGTCCGAGGTGCACCACGCGCTGAAAGCCGGTTGCGACTGGCTCAAGGCGTTTCCCGCCGGGTCGCTCGGCCCCGGCTGGCTGCGTGAGCTGCACGGCCCGTTCCCCGAGGCGCGGTTCGTCGCCACCGGCGGCATCGGCGCCCACAACGCCCACGAATACCTGACCGCCGGCGCCCGCGCGCTGGGGGTCGGCGGCGCCGTCACCCGTGACGGCGGCCTGCCACCGCTCCTGGAGGTCCTCCGCACGACCTGAGCCAGCCCTTGAGGAAGGGACACGGTCTACGCCGCCGCGCAGACCACCGCCGCGATCGACATCACCTGGCACCCGACCGAGCAGAAACGCGTCTACTACGCCACGGCCGCCGGCATGTCCGTCGCCACGAAGACCGGCACTGCGTGGACCGCCGCCGCGGTCGCGCCCAGCATCCCCGTGGAGCGGTTCGCCGTCGAGCGCACCACCGCCGGCGTCGACGTGCTCTACCTCGTCGACCTCACCAACCTTCGCCTGTACTACGGGAGGAACTGATGCGCCGCCTGCTCGCAATCCTGTTGCTGGCACCTGCCGCCGCCCTGGTCCCTGCGGCCGCCGCCCACGCCGACCCGGCCGGCACCGGCTACACCCTCGTCTTCGAGGACCAGTTCAACGGCTCCGCGGTCGACACCGCGAAATGGAACTACCGCACCGACTCCAAGGCGTACAGCACCCAACGCCCGCAGAACGTCTCCGTCAGCGGGGGAGCGCTGAACATCGCCCTGAAGAAGGAGACCTACGGCGGCAAGGACTACACCGGCGGCGGCGTGGTCAGCCGGCAGACCCTGCGGTACGGCTACTACGAGACCCGGGCGAAGCTCAACGACGGCGCCGGCTGGCACAGCTCCTTCTGGCTCATGGCCGGCGACGGCTCCACCACCTACCCGGCGTCGCAGCGCACCGAGATCGACGGATTCGAGATCGACTCCGTGACCCCAACCCGCATCCACCACGGCGTGCTGACCTGGAAGGGCAACGGCGTCTCGGCCGGGAAGTCCTACGGCACCACGTACACCAGCGGCACCGTCGACTCGCGGGACTGGCACGTCTACGGCATCGACTGGTCCGAGACCAGCACGAAGTTCTATGTCGACGGGGTACTCAAGTACACCGCGCCCTACCTGCCGACGGACTGGACGCACGACTACACGAGCATCTGGCTCACCAGCATCGCCTACGGCAGCGTCCCCGACGCAACGAAGTTGCCGTCGAGCGTGCAGTTCGACTACGTCAAGTACTGGCAGAAGGACTACTACGTCGACGACGACGGCCCGGCCGCGTACGGCTACAGCGAGACGGGCACCTGGTCCGCGTCCACGCTGACCGGCTGGACGGTCGGCTCGCCCACCCGGTACGCGGCCTGCGGCAGCGCCGGCAACACCGCGACCTGGCGCCCCAACCTCCGTGCGGCGGGCACCTACCGCGTCTCCTACTACAGGGTGACCGCGGCCAACAGTGACCCGGCCGCCAAGCTCAGCGTCGCCGGCACCCAGACGACCGTCAACGGCACCGCCGGGGCATCCGGCTGGGTCGACCTCGGCACCTTCGCGCTGCCCGCGGGCACCGGCACCGCGGCCACTCTGACCAGCTCCGGCACCGGCTGCGCGAGAGCCGACGCGGTGCGCTTCACCAGGATCTGAGCCCCGCGGTCACAGGGCTGAGCGGAGATTGTTGACTTGTGGAATACTTGCCTTGCAAGTATCGTTACGGCAGGCGACAACCCCGCTCAGCCCTGGAGGCGTCAGATGCCCGCGATCACCGTTGACAACGTTCTTGCGCTGCCCCGCGTGTCCACCCCGGACCCGGTCTCGGCGCGCCCCCGTCCGGTGGAGTCCGTGACCACCGCGCCGAAGGGCTTCGAGGGCGAGGGCTTCCCCGTCCGGCGCGCGTTCGCCGGCGTCGACCTGCGCAAGCTCGACCCGTTCATCCACATGGATCAGATGGGCGAGGTGGAATACGCGCCGGGTGAGCCGAAGGGCACGCCGTGGCACCCGCACCGCGGTTTCGAGACCGTCACGTACATCATCGACGGCGAGTTCGTGCACAGCGATTCCAACGGCGGTGGCGGCGTCATCCGTGACGGTGACACCCAGTGGATGACCGCGGGCTCGGGCCTGCTGCACATCGAGACCCCGCCGGAGCACCTCGTCGTCAGCGGCGGCCTCTTCCACGGCTTCCAGTTGTGGGTCAACCTGCCGAAGGCCGACAAGTTCGCCGCCCCGCGTTACCAGGACATCCGCGGCGGCCAGGTGTCGCTGCTCAGTTCGCCCGACGGCGGGTCACTGCTGCGGGTGATCGCGGGTGAGCTCGACGGGCACGCCGGCCCCGGCAACACGTACACCCCGATCACCATGATCCACGCGACCATTTCGCCCGGGGCGTCGCTGACGCTGCCCTGGCGCCAGGACTTCAACGCCCTCGCCTACACCTTGGCGGGCAAGGGCACCGTGGGCACGAAGGGCCGGCCGGTGGAGCTGGGCCAGCTCGCGGTCTTCGGCGCGGGCGACAGCATCACCGTCACCGCCGACGCGAAGCAGGACCCGCGGCACCCCACGATGGACGTGCTGTTCCTCGGCGGTAAGCCGATCCGGGAGCCCGTCGTGGCGTATGGTCCGTTCGTCATGAACACCAAGGCCGAGGTCGTGCAGGCGTTCGAGGACTACCAGGCCGGTCGGCTCGGCAGCATCCCCGCGGCGCACGCCGACGTTCGGGGAGAGGCGTCCTGAGTGGACATCGAGGTCGTCGACAGCCCGGAGCAGCACCGCTTCGAGCTCCGGGTCGACGGTGAGCTCGCGGGTGCGGCCTATTACCGGCTGCACCCCGACGAGATCGTTTTCACCCACACCGAGGTAGACAAGGCGTATGAGGGCAAGGGCCTGGGCAGCAAGCTCGCCGCCGGCGCCCTGAACGCGGTGAAGGAGCGAGGACTGCGGGTGGTCCCGCAGTGCCCGTTCATCGCCGCCTACCTGAAACGGCACCCCGAGCTCGCGTAGGTCACGTCAGCGACGGCAGCCCGATCGGGTTCGGGTGCCGCAACAGCCGCGACGTCTGCACCGCGATCGGTCGTAGCAGCTCCGCACAACGCGCCGTGGCGTCGGTCCCCAGGACCCGCCACGGCGTCGCCGCGAGGGCGTCCGTCGTGGCTTCGATCGCCGTGAACGCCTCCCGGGCCGGCCCTGTGGCCCTGCCGTCCGCGTCGACCCACCCACGCGAGCGCAGCCGGTCGGTCGCGGCGGTCCACTCCTCGTCGGTCCAGCCCCGCGCCGGCTGGTAGAACTCCCGGCCGTCGCCATCGCGCAGCGCGACCCGCCACACGATGGACTCCGCGCCGTCCAGCTCCTGGACGAGCAGCGCCGCGACGTGGCCGTCACCGCGGTGCTCCCGCAGGATGGTCGCCGCCTGCCACAGCACGCCCGCCGGGTCCTCCGGCCACGGCAGCATTGCGTTGGCCGCGCCCAGCACCCGGCCGTGCAGGTCGACCGCCTCCGCCGCCGCCCGCAACAGGCTTGCGACCTCCGTGAGGTCGCCGTCCACCTTGAGCAGGACCTGCCGCGCCCCGTCCAGGCGGGCCGCCAGCGCCGCCGGCGGCGTGATCTGGGTCCAGACGTCGGGCAGCGCCCGGGTCACCATCCGCGGCGCGAAGCCGTAGAAGGCGGCCAGCACCGGACCGGCCGGCACCGCACCGAGCGGGGCGCTGCGGCCGGCGAAGTACCCCCGCCAGAACCCGCGCAATCCGGCCGCCTCGAACGCGGCGAGGGCGTCGTCGGCGAAGTAGGTGACCGCGTGGACCGGCTCGAACAGGCTCCACATGCGGCGTTCGGTCGACAACTCTGTCACGGACCTGACGATATACGCGCCCACGTCCCGGGCAAGCCGTCCACCATTCCCGGAACGCCTGTGACGTCGTTCACGAGGGTGAGGTGTACGGAACGGTTTCGTACCCGGGCAGGCCGGGAGTAGGGTTCCGATACGAAACGGTTCCGTACACCTGCGATCCAGGGCTTGCGGAACCGGACCTCGCACTCTAGGAAGTGGTCATGTCTCCCACACCGAAGCCCGGTCGCCGTGAAGCGATCTGCGAAGCGGTCTTCGAGCTGCTCGGTGAGGTCGGATACGACCGCATGTCGATGGATGCCGTGGCGGCGCGGGCCCGCGCCAGCAAGGCGACCATCTACCGGGGCTGGCCCACCAAGCCCGACCTGGTGATGGACGCCTTCGAGCACCGGTTCGGCGGCTCGTTCGAGCCGCAGGACACCGGTTCGCTGCGCGGTGACCTGCTGGCGCTGCTCACCGCGGCGTGCACCTTCGCCAACAGCCCCGACGGCGACGTCATGACCGGTCTGATGACCGCGGCCACCCGGAATCCGGAGCTGGCCGAGACGATCCGCCGCTGTGCCTACGAGGCGAAGCAGTCTGCGTACGACACCATCGTGCGACGCGCGGTGGAGCGTGGCGAACTGCCGCACTGCGCCACCGCTGAACTGCTGCACGAGATCCTGCATGCCATGGTGCTGAACCGGACCATGTGGCACGAGGGGCCGCTCGACGAGTCGTTCGCGACGCGCATGGTCGACCGGGTGCTGCTGCCCGTCCTGCGTCAGCCCGCCTGACCTTTTCCGCAACACGCTTGCGCTACCAAGACCCGTCTGTCCACCTGGACGCGGTCTCGATCAACCATGCCTTGGGAGGCATACGCTCATGTCGAACGACTCGGGGGGAACGGTCACCGCCAAGGCGGCGGCCACGGCTGCGGTCGACCCGAAACGCTGGCTCGCGCTGTCGGTCATCGCCGTCGCGCAGCTGATGGTGGTGCTGGACGCCACCGTTGTGAACATCGCCCTGCCCTCGGCCCAGGAGGCCCTGCACATCTCCACCGCCGACCGGCAGTGGATCGTCACCGCGTACACCTTGGCCTTCGGTGGCCTGTTGCTGCTCGGTGGCCGCATCGCCGACTTCTTCGGCCGTCGCCGCACGTTCCTGGTCGGCCTGCTCGGCTTCGCCGGTGCCTCCGCGCTCGGTGGCGCCGCGGTCAACGCGGAGACCCTCTACGCCGCACGTGGCTTGCAGGGCGCATTCGGCGCGCTGCTCGCCCCGGCCGCCCTGTCGCTGATCACGGTGACGTTCACCGAGGCCAAGGAGCGGGCGAAGGCGTTCGGCGTCTTCGGCGCGATCTCCGGCGGTGGCGCCGCGATCGGCCTGATCTCCGGTGGCCTGCTGACGCAGTACGCCAACTGGCGCTGGACCCTCCTGGTCAACATCCCGATCGCGATCATCGCGTTCGTCGCGGCCCTGCCGGTCGTCCGGGAGAGCAAGGCGACGGGGGACACCCGTTACGACATCCCCGGTGCGGTTCTGGCCACCGTGGGTCAGGTTGCGCTGGTGTACGGCTTCACCAAGGCCGCGACCGACGGCTGGAGCTCCGGGGTGACGATCGGCTGGCTCGTGGCCGCCGGGGTGCTGCTCGCCGCGTTCGTCGTCTGGGAGTCGCGGGCCAAGCACCCGCTGCTGCCGCTGCGCGTGCTGTGGGACCGCAACCGCGGTACCTCGTTCGTGGTATCGATCCTGGTCGGCGCGGGCATGCTCGGCATGTTCCTGTTCATGACCTTCTACCTGCAGCAGACGATGGGCTACTCGGCGCTCAAGAGCGGCTTCGCGTATCTGCCGTTCTCCGCGGGCATCATCGCCGCGGCCACCGTTGCGGCCCGGTTCCTGCCGCGCGTCGGCCCCCGGGTCATCATGGCGACCGGTGGCGTCCTCGGCACCGTGGCGATGATCTGGCTGACCCGCCTCGACCTGCAGTCCGACTACGTCGTGGACATCCTGCCCGCGTTCATCGCGATGAGCTTCGGCATGGGCCTGGTGTTCGTGCCGCTGAGCAGCGTCGCCCTGACCGGCGTCGCGAACCACGACGCGGGTGTGGCCAGCGCGCTGGTCAACACCACCCAGCAGGTCGGTGGCTCGCTCGGCACGGCCCTGCTCAACACCATCTTCACCACGGCCGTCACCGGCTACCTCACCACCCACGCGGCGTCGCCGCTCGGCCAGGCGGAGGCGGCGATCCACGGGTACAACGTGGCCTTCACCGCCAGTGCCGTGCTCCTCGGCGTGGCCGCCCTGCTGGTGATCCTGTTCATCCGTCGCACGCCGGCGGACGAGAACAGCACGTCGGATCAGGAGCAGGTGCCGGTCCTGGTGCACTGAGCCGATCACGGTCCCGGGTCCCTGCGGCGCGCTCGCCGCGGGGACCCGCCGTTTTCGGCATGTGGTGCGGTTGCCGGTGCGGTCCGTCTCGGCGGATGCGGTGCTGCCCCGCCCCGCCCCGCCTCAGGCGGGCGATGTAGCGCCGGTTGCAGGCGGGTGGTGCTGCGCCGGTTTCAGGCAGGTGGCGCCGCGCCGGTCTCAGGCAGGTGGTGCCGCCCGGCTCAGGCGGGTGGTGCGGTGCTGGCGGGCGGTGCGGTGCTTTCGCGGACGATCAGGTCGGCGGGGATCAGCAGGTGCTCGGGCGTGGCCTCGGCGCCGGCGCGGGTCTCGGCGATCGCCCGGGTCAGCGCGGCGGCCGCGGCCCGGCCCTTCGCCAGGACGTCCTGGCGGACCGTGGTCAGCGCCGGCCGCATCCGGGCCGCCAGGGGGCTGTCGTCGAACCCGACCACCGACAGGTCCTCGGGGACCCGCAGTCCCAGGTCGTACGCCGCCTGGATGACACCCTGCGCGATGGCGTCGGAGAAACACAGCACCGCGGTCGGCCGGGGGTCCGACCCAAGGAGGAGCCGGGCGCCGTCGTAGCCGTCCTCGGGCCGGCCGTGCGCGAGCCGGACGACCGGTGGAGTGATCCCCGCCGGGGTCAGCGCGTCGAGCCAACCCAGGATCCGTTGCTGCGCCACGTAACCGTCGATGACCGCGGAATCCTCGTCGACCGCGGCGCCGGGGATGACGGAGCCGACCGGCAGCAGGCCGTGGGCGCCACGCACGCCGCTGGTCACCACCGCGATGCGCCGGTGGCCGAGGTCGACGAGGTGCTGGGCGGCGGCCCGGGCGCCGGGGCGGTCGTCGACGTTGACGCTCGGGATGCCAGCGGCCGGGATCTGGTCGATGAAGACCAGGGGGAGCCGGCGGCGGATGAGCCAGTCGACGGCCGACGAGCTCGGGTCGCAGGAGTAGACCATCGCGCCGTCCATCGCCACGTCCCGCGCGGGGATGACGTCGTCACGGGCGGTCGCGGTCAGCAGTGTCAGGCCGAGGCCGGTCGGGGTGAGCTCCTCCGCGATCGCGCCGAGGAACGTGGTGGCGACCTCGTCGTTGAACGCGTCCCGCAGCGACTCGGTGAGCAGGACGCCGACGGCGCCGGTCGTGCCGCGGGCCAGGGCGCGGGCCGCCGGGTCCGGGCCCACGTAGCCGAGGTCCGACGCGACCGCCAGGATCTTGTCCCGCAGGGTGGGGGAGAGCTGGTCGGGCCGGGAGAACGCGTTGGAGACGGTCATCCGGCTCACGCCGACCTGGTCGGCGATCGTCTGCAGGGTGACCCTGGCCATCGCACCTCCCGCCATCGTCACTCACCATCGTCGAGTGGGTCCCCGTGCCGGTCATCCGTCGGGGACCCGACGACGATATCGCGCTTCAGCTCGCCGGGCTGCACGCCGCGGCCGGGGCGACCGCGTCGGCCGCGCGGTGCAGCGTCGCGGCGAGGGCCGCGCGGACCTGCCGGGCCCTGGGGCGCCGGGCGCCGAGCAGCGGCACCGGCGGCGCGACCACCGGTGCGTTGGGCAGCGCGCTGCGGACCTCGTGGGCCATCGCGTTCTGGGACTCGATCATCGCGAACGGGAACATGGCCTGACCTCCTCGAACCTTCGGCACCTGCCGTTGCAGCGCCTATACCGGTACAGTACGACGATGCACTGTACCGGTCAAGAGGGCGTGCCGGGCGTCACTTCCGGCGTGCGGTGGTCCTGCGGGCGGATGTCTTGCGGCTCGGTGTCCGCCGAGCGGCCGCGCGCGCCGCAATCGACTTGCGGTGGAACAACCAGGCGGCCACCGCGGCGAGCGCCACGACACCCAGCGCATACCAGACCCAGGTGTACGAGGCCTTCACGGCGGGGGCGGGCGGCGGGGTGGCCGCGGCCGGGGGCGGCGCGCAGACGATGTCCTGCGGCGCGCCGTCGGTCGCCACGTGCAGCACACCCTGACAGCGCCCGATCGCCGGCGTGCCCATCTCGGCCACGACCGTCCAGTCGCCCGCGCCGAGCGTGCCGGCGTAGGTGAGGGCGTCACCGTTGCGGCGCAGGCCGGCGGGGCCCTCGCGGCGGCCGTCGGCGGTCGTCGCCAGCAGCGTGATGCCGACGGCCTCGGTGACCGGGTGGCCGTCCTGCCACGCCGCCGTCACCCACACCGAGCCGCGGCCGTCGCCGTGCAGCGTGAGGATGACGCCGTCGTGCGCCGCGGCCGGCGTCGCGGTCCCGAACAGCATTCCTGCCACGAGCGCGACAGCCACCGCCGTTCCGCGGCCGACGACCTTCACCACGCGGCCGGCGGCCGTCACCATGCGGCGGGCGGCCTTCGTCATGCGGCCGGTCTTCGTCACGCCGCCGATTGTTCTTGCCTGGCCGGTTTCTGTCACGCGCCCGGCGGCCGGCGGCGCGTGGAACGGCCTCATGCAGGCCGCGGCCCGGCGCCACAAGGACACCGGGCCGCGATCCGTTGCGAGCTGGTTCACGTGCGCTGCGGAATCCAGCTCTGGTACTTCGCACCGCTCGGCTTCTGCAGGACGAGCAGCCGGCTGCCGAAGTACTCGTTGTTGCTGACCCCGACGACCAGGCCACTGGCGGACTGCAGCGAGACGCCGAACTCCGTCTTGGTGAGCGTCCACTGCAAGGCCTTTGCACAGTCGCCCTGCACCAGGGTCGCACCCACGGCGTCCTTGTCACCCGTGGTGCTGATGCAGGAGTTCGTCGCCTTGGACTGCACCACGAACTTGCCGTCGGCCGCCGGCTCCAGCTTCCACTGCTGGTTCGCTCCGCCGTGCCGCTGGTAGATGATGATCGGCGTGCCGGCCGCGCTGCGGGCACCGAACACGTCGGCCACCCCGCCGGTCAGGCTGTTGCCGAACACCATCCACGAGCCTGCCGTCGGCGCCGGTGCGGCGGCGGTGTGGACCTTCACGGTCGTGGTCCACGGGGTCAGGGTGCCGTTCTGCGTGAGCGAAACCCCGACCTGATAGTCGGTGTCGGGGCGCATGCCGACGATCCGGACGTTGGTCGAGCCGACCTGGCCGATGGAGCGTCCATTGAGGACGACCGCGTAACGGCTGCCGGCCGCGGCCGCGTCCCAGGACAGCCGCACCGAGTTGGCGGTGGTGTCACTGACTCGCAGCTCCTTGAGCCCAGTCGGCGGCTTCGTCGAGGTCGGCGTCGGCGACGCGGTCTTCGTCGGCGTGACCGACTTCGACGGCGTGGGCGACACGGTCTTCGTCGGCGTCGGCGTCGGCGACGCGGTCTTCGTGGGGGACGCCGTGGCCGTGGGCGACGGCGGCGGGGGCGTCGTGCCACCGGGGCCCGCGATCAGGAACTGGTTGTTGGCCACGTTCCAGTTGGTCGCGAGGTAGCTGCCGGGACTCGGGTTGGTGTTGTAGTAGTCGTCGTGGTTGCAGTCCATCCGGTTCTCACCGGCCTTGTCGGTGCAACCGGCCCTGACAGATGTCTTCAGGCCGCCCGAGTCGTTGTAGCACATGATGTCGTACTCATCGAGGCAGTGCCCGGCCTTGCTGGAGTTCGGCGCGTTGTTGTTCACGGCGCCGAGGTTGTGGCCGAGCTCGTGCGCGGCGACGCTCGCCGCCCAGCAGCCGGAGTCGCTGCGGCCGTAGCCGGGACCGCCGTTGCTGCGGTTGCTCGTGCCGGGCTGGGTGTCGCCGTTGAACGTGCCGATCCCGCAGTACACCTTCGACTCGCCGAAGATCATGTACTTGCGGTCGGTGCGGTTGTAGCCGAGCGCCTTGAGGCCGTTGATCGTGGCGTCGAAGGTGTTCAGGCCACCGGCGGGCAGCTCGACCTCGCGCACGTCGACCTTGCAGTCGGCGGTCGTCACGAACCGGACGTGCCGCTCGCCGCCGGTCTCTTTGGCGCTGGTGTTGTAGATCGCGTCGACGCCGGCGCTCCAGGTGCGGAAGCTCTCCAGGTACTGGTTGAACCGGCTTGCGGTGTTGGCGTCCCGCACGTACAGCACCTGCACGCGCTTGCCGGCCACACCGTCGCCGTCGCAGGCAACACCCGACGCGCCGATGGTGAATCCGACCGCGGTGTCGCCGGCTGCCTCCGGTACCAGGGCGAAACCACCCTCAGAGGCGACCGATCCGTCCTCGGCGGTGACAGTCTGTTCCAGCGGGGCGGCGGCCGTGTCCGACTCGGGGACGACCTGCGTGGGCCCGGCCGCCGTGATCGGCGCGATGGTGCCACGGACGGTCAGGCCGGCGGGCGGGACGTCGGGGCCGTGGCTGCACTGGCCGCGCTCGGTGAGCTGGTACCCGCCGACGCACGGCTGGCCCTTCTTCGCCGGCGTCAGACCCTGGTACACCAGGCCCAGCTCGGGGTTGTCGGCCGGCACGTGACTGATCGCGGCCGGCCCTTTCTCTTTGAACAGGCTGTCGATCGCGCCGGGTCCGGCGATCGCCGCACCCGTGCCGACGACCGCGACCGCGAGGGTCACGGCGACGCGGTGCAAGACTCGAGACACGCTCGGTTCCTCCGGAGGGGAAGGGGGCGCGCGGCAGGGACGGGCACAGGGCAGAGGTACCCGTCCCCGCCGCGCGCAGGACGGCCGGCCTTCGAGGGTGGCAAGGCGGGTGAGTGCCGGTCCGTCCACGTGGGAACGGGCTGACCATAGCGAGCCGTCTACGTGCCGTTCCAGCCCAAACGACCCAATTAAGGGACTCATAACCGAGACTTGTGGCGCCCCTACGCTGCCACCCTGCGAGGTGGCTATCTGCGCATGGTCGGCGCCCGGCGGGAGGCCGCCGGGCACGGATTCGCCCTGCTCCGGCTCATGGCCGCGCTGCTCCGGCTCAATGGCCGGGGTGCTCCAGGCGGCGCGCGGGGGGCGGTGGGCAGGGTGGGCGGTGCGCGGTGCGCGGTGGGCAGGGTGGGCGGTGCGCGGTGGGCGGTGGGCGGTGCGCGGGTTGCCGGTGTGCAGGACCGCCCGCGGCTAGGGGGGCGGGCGGCACACGGTGCGCGGTGGGCGGTGCGCGGTGCGCGGTGGGCGGTGCGTGGGTTGCCCGGTCGGCAGGGCCGCCCGCGGGCTACGGGGCGGGTTTGCCGCGGCGGGTGCGGCGTTCGTTCGGCTCGCGGGAGAGGCGGCCGACCAGGCCGAACCGGCTCTGCGGCGGCTGCTCCTTCGGCGCGGGGTCGGCGTCGGCCATGACGATGACGACGCTGGCGCCGCCGAGGGTGCCGGACGTGCCGATGTTGACGGTGCCGTTGCCCTCGACCGCGACGCGCCGCACGATGTCCAGGCCCAGCCCCGTCGAACCCTGGCCGCTCTCGCCGCGCTGCAGCGCCAGCTCCGGGTCGGGGATGCCGGGCCCGCCGTCCTCCACCCGCAGCACGACGTAGCCGTCGTCGCGCCGGGTGACCGCCACCTCGAAGGGCACGCCCTGCGGGGTGTACCGGATGACGTTGCCGATCAACGCGTCCAGCGCGGCGGCGAGCTCGCTCTTCGCGACGTGGACCGGGGCCGGCCGGTCGGTGCCGACCGCCTTGCAGTCGCGTTCCTGGTCGCCGGCGACCGCCGACCAGAACATCATCCGGTCGCGAACGACCTCGGCGACGTCGCATCCCTGGTCGCCGGTCGAGGCGGCGGCGCCGTCGCTGCGCTCGCCCCGGTCAGGGGTGGGGGAGTGCGCGTCGATCGGCTCGCGCATCGCGCGGATCAGCTTGTCGATCTCGACCTCGAGCGCGGCGATGGCGTCGCGGATCCGGTCGGCGTCCTGGCTGTCGTCCAGGGTCTCCGCGTCCAGCCGCAGCGCGGTCAGCGGGGTGCGGAGCCGGTGCGACAGGTCCGCGACCAGCTCGCGCTCGTTGGTCAGCAGGGCCATGATGCGGTCGGCCATCACGTTGAGCGCGAAGCTCGCCTCGGCCAGCTCCCGCGGCCCGGACGGGTTCAGTCGCACGTCGAGGTACCCCTCGCTGAGCGCGCCCGCGGCGCCGGCGAGCTGCTGGGCCGACGCGGTCACCTTGGCGGCCAGCCGGTCGCCGACCCAGACGGAGGCGATCACGAGCCCCAGCGCCACGGCGCTCAGCGCCCACCAGGCGCCGCTGACCCCGTTGGACAGCTCATCCTCGGGAATGAAGACCTCGACAACCGCCGTGCGGCCCGACCCGACGTCCACCGGCTCCAGGTAAGACAGCCCGCCGGCGACGGTCGCGGTGACCGGCGCGGCCTGGTCGGCGGCGTGGGCGAGGTCCTTCGCGGCGGCGTGCCCGGTGCCGATCTCCAGGCCCTCCTCGCCGAGGTTGTGCACCGAGACGCGGCTGACCGCCGGTCCGCCGGTGCTGGCGATGGCCCGCTCGATCGCCAGGGGGTCGGTGGTCACGGTGAGGACCGCCACGACCACGGCGGTCTGGCGTTCGGCGTCGGCGAAGGCACGCTCGCGGGCGAGCTGCTGCACGACCAGCCCGAGGGGGATCAGGAACGCCAGGGCCACCATCGTGGTGACCGCGGCGCAGACGTAGGCGAGGGTCCGCCTCAGTCCGGGGCCGCGAACCTGAAGCCCACGCCCCGCACGGTGTGCAGGTATCTGGGCGCCGAGGCGCTCTCGCCAAGTTTCCGGCGTAGCCAGTACAGATGCACGTCGATCGTCTGGTCCTCGCCCACTGAGGGTTGCCGCCATACCTCCTCCAACAGCTCGCGGCGTGAGACCACCCGTCCGGGACGGGCGGCGAGGTACGCCAGCAGGTCGAACTCTTTGCGGGTCAGCGTCAGCGGCTCGCCGTGCAGGTGTGCCTGGCGTTGTCCGATGTCGACACGCAAGCCTCCCACCTCGATGGCGGTGGGTTCCTCGCGGCTCGCCCGTCCGGTGCGGCGCAGCACGGAGGTCATCCGGGCGTCGAGGTGGGCGGAGGTGAACGGTTTGATCATGTAGTCGTCGGCGCCGGCCTTGAGCAGCCGGACGATCTCCGCCTCGTCGTCGCGGGCGGTGGCGATGATGATGGGGGTGTCGGCGATGCCGCGCAGCATCCGCAGGGCGTCGGCGCCGTCGAGGTCGGGCAGCCCGAGGTCGAGCACGACCAGGTCCGGCGTCTCTGCGGCGAACCGCCGTAACGCCTCCAGCGCGGTGCCGACCGCGTGCACCGTGTGACCCCGGTCGGTCAAGGAGCGCAGCAGGGCACCCCGCACGACATGGTCGTCCTCAACCAGCAGCACCGTGGCCATGCGAAGAACATACGTCCTGGCGCAAGTGGCAGTCTCCGCGGTCGATGGACGAATCCGACATGTCAGCTTTTTTCGGAGGTGGCCATCCTCCGTTCGCCGAGACTTCCGTTCAAACGGGTACTGACGGGTAGCCGGGTGCCGTACAACTCCCGAGCATGACTGTCGATGCATTGACGCGCCGCGCGGTGCTGATCACGGGTGGCGCCACCGCCGTCGCCGTCGTCACGGCCGCCGACGCGCGCGCTGCGACCCCGGTCTTCCTGCATGGCGTGGCCTCCGGTGACCCGCTGCCGGACGGCGTACTGCTCTGGACCCGGGTGACTCCTTCGCCTGCCGCGACCCCGGGCTCGGGCCTCGGGCCGTCGGTCACGGTGACCTGGCAGATCGCCACCGACCCCGGGTTCGCGAACGTGGTCGCCGGCGGTTCCGTCGCCACCGGGCCGGAGCGCGACCACACCGTCAAGGTCGACGCCCGCGGCCTGGCCCCGGCGACCACCTACCACTACCGCTTCGGCGTGGCCGGCGCCTGGTCGCCCGCCGGCCGCACCCGCACCGCGCCCGCCGCCGACGCCGACCTGGCGCTGCTGCGCCTCGGCGTGGTGTCCTGCTCGAACTGGGAGGCCGGGTACTTCGCGCCCTACCGGCACCTCGCGGCGCGCGGCGACCTCGACGCCGTCGTCCACCTCGGGGACTACATCTACGAGTACGCGACGGGAGGCTTCACCGCCGGCGGCACGGTGGTACGCCGGACCGAACCCGCGCACGAGATCGTCAGCCTCGCCGACTACCGGATCCGGCACGCGCAGTACAAGACGGATCCCGACGCACAGGCCTTGCACGCGGCGCTCCCGTGGATCATCACCTGGGATGACCACGAGGTCGCCAACGACATGTGGGCCGGCGGCGCCGAGAACCACGACCCGGCCACCGAGGGGTCCTTCGCGGGGCGGGTGGCGGCGGCCCGGCAGGCGTACGCCGAATGGATGCCGGTCCGGCTCGGCGACGACGGCGCCATCTACCGCCGGCTCAGGTTCGGCCGCCTCGCGGAGCTGTCGATGCTGGACCTGCGCTCGTACCGGTCGCAACAGGCTTCCGGGACGGCCGTGGACGACCCGTCGCGCACCATCACCGGCGACGGGCAGATGGCCTGGCTCAAGCAGGGTTTGGCGACCTCGACCGCACGGTGGAAGATCGTCGGCAACCCCGACATGATCGCCCGCGTCGACGTCGGCACCCTGCCCGCCTGGCTGCTCGGCCCGCTCGGCAAGCTGCTCGGCATCCCCGCCAACGGTTTCGCGATCAACACCGACCAGTGGGACGGCTACAACGCCGACCGGGACGAGCTCGTCAACCACCTGCGCGCCAACAACGTCCGCGACACCGTGTTCATCACCGGCGACATCCACACCTCGTGGGCGAACGAACTGGTCGCGAAGGCCACGGTCAGCTCGCCGACCGCGGTCGAGTTCGTTGTGCCGTCCGTGACCAGCGACAACGTCAACGACTTCCTCGGCGTCCCGCCCGGCTTCGTCGGGCCGGTCGCGGCGTCGCTGGTCCAGGCCGCCAACCAGCACGTGAAATGGGCCGAGCTGGAGGGCCACGGCTACGGCGTACTGGAGATCCGCCCGGACGCGTGCCGGATGGACTGGTTCCACGTCCGCGAGCGCACCGACCGCAACACCACCGCCCGCAGGGTCAAGGCGTACGCGGTGAAGAGCGGCGTGTCACGGCTGATCGTCCAGTAGCCGCCCGATCACCAGCAACGCCTGCTCCACGTCCGGTTCGCCGTCGGCGATCGCGTCCGCGTAGAGGAAGCTCTCGCCGATGCGGACCAGGACGAATGCCAGGGTCCGCGCGTCCATCCTGGGGATGAAGGCACCCGCCGCGATCTCCTCCTGCAGGAGGCCCTCCAGGTGCGCGCGGACCCCCGGCTGGACGACGCCGTGCTTCGACGTGAGGATGCGCAGCGCCGCCTCGGGCTCCGCGGCGAGGAAGTGCCGCAGGCTCGGCTGCTCGATGACGCCCGCAAGGAAGTTGCCGATCACGGCGAGGATCCGGTCGGCGCCGCGCCGGCCCTCGGCGTGCTTGACGGCCCGTTGCAGGCTGCGTTGGGTGAGCTGCCACAGCACCTGACCCAGCAGCTGGTCGCGGCTGCCGACGCGCCGGTACAGGGTGGCGCGGCCCATGCCCAGCTCGACCGCGAGCGAGCGCATGTCGACCCGGCGCTGCTCCAGGAACCGCCGCATGGCCGCGTCGAAGATCTCGTCGAGCGGCATGCCAGGCAGGCTACACGCCTTGAGACAGATCCTGGACTGTCTCAGCGGGGACGCCGGCGGTGAGATCCGCGGGATCGGTGTTCGCCCCGCACAGCACCACCGCCACCCGCCGCGCGTCGCCGTCGAGCTGGTCCAGCGCGGCGAACGCGGCCGCCGCCCCCAGCTCCACCACGATCCGGTGCTCCGCCCACAGCGTCCTTCGGGCCCGGACGATCGCGTCGTCGTCCACGAGCATGCTCTGCACCCCGTGCCGCACGGCCGTGTCGAAGCCGATCGTGCCGACGCGCCGGGCGCCCAGCGAGTCCGCGGCGACGCTGTCCACCGCTACGTCCACGGGATGACCGGCGGCGAGGGCTGCATGCAACGTCGGTGCGCCGGCCGGCTCGACCGCGACGACCCGTACCCGGTCACCGATCGCCGCCGCGACGCCACCGACGAGCCCGCCGCCACCGGTGGCGACCAGGACCGTATCGACGTCGGGCAGGTCGAGGGCGAGGGTGCCCTGCCCCGCGACGATCTCCGGCTGGTCGTAGGCGTGCACGAACAGCGCCCCGGTCTCCGCCACCCGGATCGTCGAGGCGGCATACGCCTCCGCATACTCCCGGCCGTGCTGGTGCACCACGGCGCCCAGCTCCCGCAGCCTGCGCACCTTCACCGCGGGCGCCACCTGCGGCACGAACACCTCGGCCGGGATGCCGAGCCGCGCCGCCGCGAACGCCACCGCGAGCCCGGCGTTGCCGCCGGACGCGGCGACGACACCGGCGGCCGGCAGCTCACCCGACTCCCGGGCGGCCAGGATCCGGTTGAACGCCCCGCGGGCCTTGAACGAACCGCTGTGCTGCAGCAACTCCAGCTTGAACCAGAGCCCCGGCGCCACCTCGACCGACGGCGTGCGCCGCACGTGCCCGTCGATCCGCCGGGCCGCAGCCTCCACCGCACCCCTGTCGACCATGCGCTCCACCCTACGTCCCGCCCCGGCCCTCACCGGCGGCGAACCGGGCGGCGCCACCCTCCGCGCCCGCCCGCAGGGACGCCACGCCGAACCGGTGCTCGACCGCCAGGGCCTCCTGCAGCGGTCGGCCCAGGGACTCGTACACCGAGCTGCGGTCGTTGCGCAGGCAGTCCTGCGGCAGCGCGGCGAGCGCGGCCGCGAGTGCCTCCGCCGCGGGCCGGGCCTCGCCGGGCGGCACGACCCGGTCGGCGAGGCCGATGTGGTGCGCCTCCGCCGCGTCGACCGGACGGCCGGTCAGGATCAGGTCGAGGGCGCGGCCGACCCCGATCAGCTGCGGCAGCCGGACCGTGCCGCCGTCGATCAGCGGCACACCCCAGCGCCGGCAGTACACCCCGAACGTCGCGGTCTCCTCGACGACCCGCAGGTCGCACCAGATCGCCAGCTCCAGTCCACCCGCGACCGCGTGGCCCGCGACCGCGGCGATCACGGGCTTGCCCAGGCGCATGCGGGTCGGCCCGAGCGGGCCGTCGCCGTCCGCCTCGACGCGGTTGCCGTCGCCGGCCGCGACCGCCTTCAGGTCCGCGCCGGAGCAGAACGTGCCACCGGCGCCCCACAGCACCGCGACCGCCGCGGTGCCGTCGGCGTCGAACTCACGGAACGCGGACGCGAGCCGCTCCGCGGTGTCCCGGTCGACGGCGTTGCGGGTCTCCGGCCGGTCCAGCACGACCGTCCACACCGGTCCGGACCGTTCGATGCGCACACTCATACCGGCCAGTGTCGGCCACCAGTACGACGGCCGCGCCCGGACCCCGTACTGGGGTCGGACGCGGCCGTGACAGCGGGTTGCAGGACGGATCAGCGGCGGCGTCCCCGACGGTAGCTGCCGTAGCGGGTGTGCCAGGTGCCCGCGCCGGCCAGGTGCAGGGCGACGCACAGGAACCCGGCCAGGCTGAGGGTCCCCACGTCGAGGATGGGTCCGGCGTCGGCACCGAACAGATCCATCAGCAGCGCGACAGCGAACAGGATCGCGGCGATCACAGCGAACACAACGGCCTCCTTGGTAGTGATCGCTGAGTACCCATCGGCCGCGAAACCTAATCGACGCCGTCGATGCCGAGCAGGTCGGCGAGGGCGAGCCGGCCGTCCGGGGTGACCCGAACCGCCCGCCCCGACCCGATCCGGGCCACCCAGCCGCGGGCCAGGAACCGCTCGCACAGCCGCGCGCCGGCGACCCCGGCCAGATGCGGCCGCCGCTCCGTCCAGTCCAGGCAACCCCGGGCCACTGGCCGTTTCCCGCCGTCCAGCGTCAGGCCCTGCCCGGCCATCCACGCCAGACCGGCCTCCGTCAACGCGAACCCGCCCGTCTGGTCCAGCAGCCCGCGCGCCGTCAATGCGTCCGTCACCGCCACCCCGAGCCGCCCGGCGAGATGGTCGTAGCAGGTCCGCCCGCGCGCGAGGGCCGCGGACGCCGTCGCCGCCCGCAACCCCGCCGGCCGCGGCACCTCCGGCGCCAGCCGCGCCGACATGTCCTCCAGCAGCGCCGCGACGGAGGCGTCGGCGAGCCGGACGTACCGGTGCCGCCCCTGCCGCTCCTCGGCCAGCAGCCCGCCCGCCGTCAGCCGGTGCAGGTGCTCCGTCGCCGTCGACCGCGCGACCCCGGCGTGCCGGGCCAGCTCCCCAGCGGTCCACGCCCGCCCGTCGAGCAGCGCCAGACACATCGCGGCCCGCGTCTCGTCGGCGAGCAGCGCCGCGAGCTTCGCGAGCGAGGCAGGTGGGTTCACGTCCCCTATTGTCCGCTTCGTCAGTTCGTCGTGTACCGAACGATCCCGGCCATACGGTCGTGCCATGCAGATGATCGACGACCTAGGCGACGCGCTCGCCGTGCTGCACGACCCGGGTTTCGTGGTCCCGCCGGTGCCCGCCGCCACCCACGGCGTCGCCTGGCTGCGAGCCACCGTCGGCCGGTTCAGCGACGGCGAGTCGCACACCCGCCGCCGCGCCCTCAGCGAGGCCCTGCTGTCCACTGTGGATCCGAAGGCGCTGCGCGCGGCGGCCTCGTCATCCCCGCACGCGCACCCCGTGCAACACCTCGCCGCCGCCCTGGGCCTGGACTCCTCCGCAGGGACGATCGACGCGGTCCGCGTGGTCGCCGCCGCGTACCAGCCCGGCACCGGCGACGAGACCGCCGCGGACGTCGCCGTGCGGACGCTGGTGGACACGTTCGGCGGCACCCCCGACGAGTCCACGGCGGCGCGGATCGGGCTGCTGGTCCAGGCCTGCGACGCGACCGCGACGCTGATCGACCGGGCCCGCGCCGCCGGGCTGGAAGCGGCCCTGCGCGACACCCCGCCGGTCCCCGCCACAAAGCGCCTGGCCACCCGGCCGACGGCCCTCGGCAACACCCGCGTCGAGGCCGGCGAGGTCGTGCGGGTCAGCCTGCACGGCATCCCGTTCGGCGCCGGCCCCCGCAGTTGCCCGGGCCGCACCCACGCCCTCGCGCTCGCCGAGGGCGCCCTGACCGCCACGTTCGACCCCGACGGGTCAGTGGTCGCCGACGCCGGTGGGCCGGTCGTTGCCGCTGCCGGTGGGTCGATGGTGACCGGCGACGGAGGCCCGGTGGTCGTCGGCGGGTCGGTGGTCGCCGCTGCTGGTGGGTCAGTGGTTACCGGCGTCGGTGGGTCGGTCGTTGCCGACGCCGGCGGGCTGGCGGTTGCCGACGTCGGTGGCCCGGTGGTTGCCGGTGGTGGGCGGGCGGTCGGCGGAAGTGCTGTTGCGGGACCCATCAGCGGATCCGTCGCGGCCGGCAGCGGTGATGCGCAGTGAACGGCTTCCGCTCCCTGCATCGCGCCGGCGACCCGCTCGTCCTGCCGAACGCCTGGGACGTCGCCTCCGCCCGGATGCTGGCCGGAGCAGGCTTTCCGGCGATCGGTACGACCAGCCTGGGCGTCGCCGCCGCGAACGGGCTGCCTGACGGGGAGGGCGCCACCGACGCCGACGCGCTGCGTCTCGTCGAGAGGCTTGCCGGGCTGCCGTGCCACGTGAGCGTGGACATCGAACGCGGGTCCGTCGGCGTGGCGGTTGCGGTCGCCGCGGCGGGGGCTGCCGGGATCAACGTCGAGGACGCGATGGGGCCGGTCGAGCATCAGGTGCGCCTGATCAGGGCGGTGAAGCGGGAGGTGCCGGGCCTGTTCGTCAACGCCCGCACCGACACCCACTGGCAGCGGGCCGGTGAGCTGGGAGAGACGCTGCGGCGGGTGAGGGCGTACGCGGACGCCGGCGCGGACGGGGTCTTCGTCCCGGGTCTGCGCGAACCGGCCGACATCGACGCCGTCGTCCGTGCGGTGGACCTGCCGCTCAACGTCCTGCACGACCCTTGCGGGCCCACGGTCGCCGAGTTGACCGCGCTGGGGGTGCGGCGGGTGAGCACCGGCTCGCTGCTGTTCCGGGTGGCGCTCGCCGCGGCCGTCGACGCCGCCCGCGCCGTCCGCGACGGAAGCCCGGTCCGCACCGCCGGCCTGCCGTCCTACGCCGAGATCGCCACCGCCGGCCCGTGAGGCACACGGGTTCGCGGGGTGCGCGGCACGCGAGGTGCGCGGCCCGTGAGGCAGGCGGCCCGTGAGGCAGGCGGCCCGTGAGACAAGCGGCCTGTGAGACAAGCGGCCTGTGAGACAAGCGGCCGTGAAGCACGTGGCCCAAGAGGCATGGGGCTCATGAGGTGCACGGCCTGTGAGGGCACGGCCCGTGCGGCAAGCCGCCCGTGAGACACGGACCGTGAGACACGGACCGTGAGACACGGACCGTGAGACACGGACCGTGAGGCCGTGGGCTCGTGAGGTACGCGGCCTGCGAAGTGCGCGGCCGTGGCGGCGTCAGGTCAACGGGGCCGAGGACTCGCGGTGCACCAGGGTTGCGGGCGCCGGCTCGATGCGTGGGGTCCGCGCCCGGTCCTCCAGTGCGAGTGTCATCGCCCGCGCGCCCATCTCCGTCAGCGGCAGCCGCACCGTGGTCAGCGACGGGGTCACGTCCCGGGCGATCGGCATGTCGTCGAAGCCGACCACGCTCATCTGCGAAGGCACCGCGATGCCCCGCTCGCGCAGCACGCTGAGGGTGCCGACGGCCATGGAGTCGTTCAGGGCGACGATCGCGGTGACGTCGGGGGAGTCGTCGAGGAGCTGCCGGGTGGCGGCGGCGCCGCTGTCGCGGTCGAAGTCGGCGTAGACGACCCGCCGTGGCGGCAGGGTCCGGCCGTACTGGCGGGCGGCCCGGCGCAGCCCGGCGAGCCGGTCGGTGGTCGTGGTCAGCACCTTCGGGCCGGCGATGACGCCGACCTTGCGGTGGCCGCCGCCGAACACCTCGACGCCGGCGAGGTGGCCGCCGTCGGCGTTGGCCGGCATGACCGCGTCGCCGGGCAGCTCGTGCCGGCCGATGACGCTGACCCGGCCGCCGGTGCGCGTGTACGCGCCGAGCTTGCCCGTCAACGCCTTCGTGAACGCGGGGTCGTGGTAGCCGGAGCCGGCCAGGATGATCGCCGCGACCTGCTGCGCCCGCAGCAGCTCCACGTACTCCAGCTCGCGTGAGGGGTCGCGGTAGCTGTTGCAGATGATGACGAGCCGGCCGGCCGCGGTGGCGACCTGTTGCAGGCCGCGGGTGATCTCGGCGAAGTACGGGTCGGACACGTCGTGCACGATGACGCCGACCGCGGTGCGCTGGGCCCTGGCGAGGAACTGCGCGTGCGCGTTGGGCACGTACTGCAGCTCGTCGACGGCGCGCAGCACCCGCTCGCGCAGCTCGTCGGTGACGAGTTTGGTGCTACCGCTGATGATCCGCGAGGCGGTTGCGGGGGACACCCCGGCACGGCGGGCCACGTCGGCGAGCGTCGCCATCATCCGCCTCCTTCCATTGACTCGTTCGCAGCATACGGGTTAGCGTCGACACGACCAGAGGAAAGCGTTTTCCTGGCGTGAGAGGGGCCGCAATGACGGTGGAACGGGACCAGATGCCCGGAGCGGTCGGGATCTCCCGGTTGTCCGTCTATGACTCGGTCGCGCCCGACGGACTCCTCGGCGGGACGCCGCACATGCACCTCACCTGTTCGGAGGGGTACGTGGTGGCCGCCGGTGAAGGCCTCGTGCAGACGTTGTCCGGCGCAGGCTACCGCGAGACGCCGCTGCGCACGGGGACCGTCGCCTGGTTCCCGCCGGGCACGATCCACCGCCTGGTGAACCAGGGCGGGCTGCAGATCGTCGTCGTCATGCAGAACAGCGGCCTGCCCGAGGCCGGTGACGCCGTGCTGACGTTTCCGCCGGACGTCCTGGAAGACCCGGCCGCCTACGCCGCGGCCGCCACGCTGCCCGAGGGCGGGGTGCCGGGCAGCGACATCACCGCCGCCTTCCGCCGCCGCGACCTGGCCGTCACCGGCTTCCTGGCGCTGCGGGAGAGCGGACCCGACGCGCTGCAAGCGTTCCAGGCGGCCGCGGCGAGGCTGATCGCACCCAAGCTGCCCGCCTGGCGCGAGCGGTGGGAGCGCGGCGCGCTCCAGGCCGCGCTGGAGACGGGGCGGCAGATCGACGCGCTCGCTGCCGGCGACGCGAGTCACCTCGGCCGGGGCGGCATCAACGTGCTGCCCGCGCCGAGCGAACACGGCAGGCACGGCATGTGCGGCCTGCTCGACACCTACCACGTTCAAGCCGCCTGAGGAGTCCCGTGTCCCGCATCCCGATCGGTATCGTGCTCAACGGCGTCACCGGCCGCATGGGGTACCGCCAGCATCTGGTCCGCTCGCTGCTGGCCATCCGCGAGGCGGGCGGCCTGCCGTCCCGTGACGGCTCGCTGATCTGGCCGGAGCCCGTCCTCGTCGGCCGCAACGCCGACAAGCTGGCGCAGATGGCACAGCAGCACGGCCTGACCGAGTGGACGACCGACCTCGGTGCCGCGCTCGCCCGCCCCGACGTGCAGATCTACTTCGACGCGCAGGTGACCCAGCAGCGGGAGAAGGCGATCCGCGCGGCCATCGACGCCGGCAAGCACGTCTACACCGAGAAGCCCCTCGCCGAGGACACCGACGCCGCGGTCGCGCTCTGCCGTGCCGCACGGGCGGCCGGCGTCAAGCACGGTGTCGTGCAGGACAAGCTGTTCCTGCCCGGGCTGCGCAAGCTCAAGCGGCTCATCGACGGCGGCTTCTTCGGCCGGATTCTTTCGGTACGCGGTGAGTTCGGCTACTGGGTCTTCGAAGGCGACTGGCAGGCCGCGCAGCGACCGTCCTGGAACTACCGCACCGCGGACGGCGGCGGCATCGTCGTGGACATGTTCCCGCACTGGCAATACGTGCTGGAGCAGCTGTTCGCGCCGATCCGCTCCGTGCAGGCGACCGTTGCAACCCACATCCAGAGCCGGGTGGACGAGCTCGGCCAGCAGTATGACGCGACCGCCGACGACGCGGCCTACGGCACGTTCGAGCTCGAGGGCGGCATCGTCGCGCAGATCAACTCCTCGTGGGCGGTGCGGGTCCGCCGCGACGAGCTCGTCGAGTTCCAGGTCGACGGCACCCACGGCAGCGCCGTCGCGGGCCTGCGCGAGTGCCACGTCCAGCACCGCGGCACCACCCCGAAGCCGGTGTGGAACCCCGACCTGCCGGTCACCGAGCCGTTCCGCGCGCAGTGGCAGGCGGTGCCGGACAACGAGCCGTTCGACAACGGCTTCAAGGTGCAGTGGGAGCTGTTCCTGCGGCACGTCGTGGACGGCGCCGACTTCCCCTGGGACTTCGCCGCCGGCGCCCGCGGCGTCCAGCTCGCCGAGCTCGGCCTGCAGGCCGCCCGCGAGGGCCGCCGCATCGAGATCCCGGCGCTGGACCTGTGAGCGGCGCCGGACCTGTGAGCGGCGCCGGACCTGTGAGCGGCGCTGGACCCGTGAGTGGCGCTGGACCTGTGAGCGGCGCCGCCGGCGCGCTGGACCGCTTCTCACTCAACCAGGCCACGACGAAGCGCTGGCCGGTCGACGAGACGGTGAGGGGCTGTGTCAAGCAGGGGGTCTCGCAGCTCGGGCTGTGGCGCGACCAGGTCGACACGTTCGGTCTCGAACGCACCGCCGCCCTGGTCCGCGCCGCCGGCATGACCGTGACGTCGCTGTGCCGGGGCGGGTTCTTCACCACGCCCGGCTGGTTCGACGACAACCGGCGCGCCATCGACGAGGCGGCGACGCTGGAGGCGCCGGTGCTCGTCCTGGTCAGCGGCGGCCTGCCAGAGGGCAGCCGGGACGTGGACGCGGCCCGCCGCACCGTCGGCGACGCGATCGGCGAGCTGGTCCCGCACGCCGAGGCGGCCGGTGTACGGCTGGCGATCGAGCCCCTCCACCCGATGTTCGCCTCGGACCGCTGTGTCGTGTCGACCCTGTCGAACGCGCTGGACCTGGCGGCGCCGTATCCGTCGTCGGTGGTCGGGGTGGCGGTCGACACGTATCACCTGTGGTGGGACGACCAGGTCTGGACGCAGTTGGCCAGGGCGGGCGCCGAGGAGCGGATCGCCTGTTTCCAGGTGGCCGACTGGATCACGCCGCTGCCGGAGGGCGTGCTGCTCGGCCGGGGCCTGCCGGGCACGGGCTGTGTCGAGCTGCGCCGCTTCCGCGAGGCCGTCGACGCGACCGGCTACACCGGCCCGATCGAGGTCGAGGTGTTCCACGAGGCGGTCTGGTCCCGCCCGGGCGCGGACGTGCTCGCCGAGTCGATCGAGGGTTACCTCACGCACGTCGTGTAAGCGGGTCCGGGAGCGGTACTTCCAGCCGGAGGTGCCGCTCCCGACGCGTGTGCGCGGTCAGGCGCCGGTGTTGGCCTCGCCGCCGGTGGCCGGGTCAGTGGTCGTCGGCGCCGGGGTGGTCGGCTCCGGCGTCGTCGGCTCGGGGGTGGTCGGTCCCGGGGTGGTCGGCACCGGCGTCGTCGCGGTCGCCGTGGGGACCGAGGTCGACGTGGCCGACGCGACGCCCGATGCGGTCGGGAACACCTGGGGACCGTTGGTCGGGTTGCCCACGGTGGTCGTGGTGCCCGGGTTGGGCCGGCCGCCGACGGTCACCTGCGGGTTGGGCGCCGGGGACAGGTTGCTGCCGACCTCGTCGCCGTTGGTGCTGCCGCGGTGGGTGCCCGGGTCGGACTTGCCGCCCATCATGTCCGACGTGGTCTCGGCGGCGGCGAAGACGAGGGCCAGGGCCATCGGCACCGCGATCGCCATCGAGGTCACCCGCCGGCGGGACATCTGGGTGGAGCCACGCAGCCAGCGGCGCTGCGCGGGCAGCGGCGCCGCGTCGAGGTCGTCGACGGCGAGGCCGAGCAGCAGCTGCCGCGCGTCGGGGCGGTCCAGGGGATCGCGGCTCAGCGCGGCGGCGACCAGCTCCCGGACCGGGTCGGGGATGCCGTTGAGGTCGGGCTCGCCCTCGAGGATCTTCCAGGCGCGGGCCGCGGCCTCCTCGCCGCCATACGGGTGGCGTCCCGTCGCCGCGAACGCGACCAGGCAGCCCCAGCCGAAGATGTCCATGGCGGCCGAGGGCTCCTCGGCGCGCAGCTGCTCCGGGGAGGCCCAGCCGAGGCTGCCGACGATGTTGCCGGTGCCGGTGATGTCGCTCGCGGCGTCCATCGCCCGGGCGATGCCGAAGTCGATGATCCGGACACCACCGAGGGTGACCATGAGGTTGCTCGGCTTGAGGTCGCGGTGGACCAGGCCGACGTTGTGGATCGCGGCGAGCGCGGCCGCGACGCCGAGCGCGACGCTGTGCAGCATCGCCGGGTCGAGCGGGCCGTCGTCGGCGACGAGCCGGGACAGCGGGATGCCCTCGAGATACTCGGTGACCAGATAGGGCCGGTCCTCGTGCATCCCCGAGTCGAGCACGCGGGCGGTGCAGAACCCGGGGACCCGCTGCGCGGCCCGGACCTCCCCGGCGAAGCGGACCCGGAACCGCGGGTCGCGCGCGAGGTGCGCGTGGACCAGCTTGACCGCGACGCGGGAGCCGTCGGAGGACTGTGCCAGGTAGACCGTGCCCATGCCGCCGATGCCGAGCTGACCGATCAGCCGGTAGTCGTCGATGCGGATAGGGTCGTTGTTGTTGAGATCACCGATGACGGCGCGGCGTGACGGCGCGGCCGAGCGCAGCGGCAGGTCCGGCGTGCCGGACTCACCGGCGCCGTCGTGCGTGCCAGCCTCGGTCATCGGGGTCCTTCCAGCAACTCGGCACAGGTCCTATGCAGTCTGATCTGTCCACCGCAAGATGAAAAGACCACCCTGGATGCAACCCTCGTGCCCGTTCGGGCACATTTGCACCGGGCGGCATCCGCGCATGGTGCCCCGACAGTAGTCGAGATGCGGGCAGACGTCCGCGCCGGAGGTCACACCTGTTGACCTGCTCCGTCCAACGACTGAGACCCGATCAGATGACGCGGTCCGCGTCACCTCAGCGTGGTCGCTCCAGGTGAGCGATCATTCCACGCAGCGCAGTCGTGACGACGGCGAGCTGTGCGGGCTCCAAGTAGGAAAGGGCGAACACCTCCGCGCTCTGTGATTCCGGCAGCAGCTCACGGATGAGCCGCTGGCCCTTGCGGGTCAGTTGCAGCACGACCAGCCGTCCGTCCTCCGGGTGGGCGCCGCGGCGCACCAGCCCCCGGCCGGACAGCGTGTCGACGACGCCGGTGAGCGTGGCCTTGGAGATGCCCGCCTGCTCGGCGACGTGTCTCGTCTCCATCCTTCTGGCCGCCGCCACCGTGCGCAGCACCACGAAACCGGTCCACGTCAGCTGCCGCGGACGTAGCACCACCTGCTCGACGTGCTGCCGGACGGCGTTGGCCGCCCGGTGCAGGTGCAGCACGGTCTCCGTCGCCGTTGATGACGCGGCGATGTCCTGCGTAGCGGTCACCGTGCGTCTCGCCGTCGCTCATGTTTTGACACGACACCTCGCATGCCCATGTGGGCGGCCCCCCTCCGGTCCCCATAGAGCACACAGAATATCGGGAACATAGCGGCTCCGTTGTCCCGCCATCACCCTCAGCAATTCTGCGATCGCGATACGTAGACCGACTTCGGGTTATTCACCCTTTTTGTCCAAGCAATTTTTCGGCTATCGGATGAATTGAAACTTCTGAAGATCGCATCTGTACCGACCGGCGTCGCATCGACGACACTGGAGCCATGCGGGTCGCACTGCTGGCCGCCGCGATGCTGCTCGGACTGACCGCTTGTAGCGGGCCGTCCGATCCCACGCATCCCACCACTCCGGCAGTAAACGGCACAAATCCGACCGGCGGTCCGTGGCGCAGGCTGCCCGACGCGCCCTCCGAACGCACGGAGGTCGCCGCCGCGGTGACCGGGACGCGGATCGTGGTCGCGGGTGGGTATCAGCGCGACGGCGGCAGCGTCAGGACCGTCGAGATCTACGACACCGTCGCCCGCGCCTGGGCCGCCGGGCCGCCGTTGCCGCTCGCCGTCAACCATGCGATGGCCGCCGCGGTCAACGGCGTGGTCTACGTGTTCGGCGGCCACCTCGGCGACGGCACCCCGAGCGCCGCGGCATTCCGGCTGGCCCCGGACGCGAGCCGGTGGGAGTCGGTGGCGGACATGCCCGAGGCGCGCGGTGCCGGTACCAGCGTCGCTCTTGGCACTTCGATCTTCGTGGCCGGCGGGATCGGCCCTGGCAAGGACGTCCTGGCCGGGTCCATGCTCGTCTACGACAGCGTGGCCGACCGGTGGCGCTCCGCGCCCGGACCGCCGACGCGGCGCGAGCACCTCGGCGGCGCGGCCGCGGGCGGGCTGTTCTACACCGTCGGCGGTCGCACCGCAGCGGGCAACCTGGCCGCGGTGGAGTCCTTCGACCCGGCCACAGGCGCGTGGACAAGGCGACCCGACCTGCCGACCGCGCGCGGTGGCCTCGCCGCGACCGGCACCTGCCACGGCTGGGTCGTCGCCGCCGGCGGCGAGGGCAAGGCGACATTTCCGCAGGTGGAGCTCTTCGAGCCGGCCGCGGACCGGTGGCGGTCGCTGCCCGCGATGCCCAACCCGCGGCACGGCCTCGCGGTGGTGACCGTCGGTGCCACCCTCATCACGCTGCCGGGCGGGCCGATGCCGGGGCTGTTCGTCGCCGCCACCACCGAGTCCCTCGACCTGGACCCGTGCTGAGGCCCGGACCTGAGCTGATCAGTCCTCGTCGCGGCGCCCACGGCGCAGCAGCCGGTTGCGTTGCCAGATGAGGAACGCGAACAGCGCGATCAGCATGATGATCACGCACAGGAACTTGGCCATCGCGACAGACTACGGCGGTCCGGCCCGGCCGACCTCCTGCCCCCGCCGCCGCGCCAGCCCGGCGAGGGTGAGGGCGTCGCGCACCGCGGCACCACCGGGGTCGTTGTTGCAGTAGACGTAGGAGTCCGTGAACGCCGCCAGCCGGCCGGCCCACGTGTCCAGCGCGGTCCGCCCGTAGCGCGGCCACGGCTTCGCCCGCCCCTCGTGCAGCCGCAGGTACCCCCAGTCACTGGTCGACCACAGCGGCGTCACCGGCCTGCTCCCGCGGTCCGCCCAGCACAGCGCCGCCCCACGGTCCCGCAGCACCTGCCGCACCTCGTCGACCCACCACGAGTCGTGCCGCGGCTCGACCGCCACCCGCGTGCCCTTCGGGAACGCGGCAAGGGTCGCGTCCAACGCGTCCACGTCCACCCGCAGCGTCGGCGGCAGCTGCAGCAGTACCGGTCCGAGCCGGCCGTCCAGTCCACCGGCGCGCTCCATGAGCCGCCCGACCGGCTCCTGCGGGTCACGCAGGCGGCGGACGTGGGTCAGGTACCGGCTGGCCTTCACCGCCACGACGAAGTCCTCCGGCGTCCGGTCCCGCCACGCCTCGAACGTCGCCCGCTCCGGCAGCCGGTAGAACGCGTTGTTGACCTCCACCGTGCCGAACACGCCCGCGTAGTGCTCCAGCCAGCACCGTTGCGGCAGCGTGCGCGGGTAGAACGGGCCCCGCCAGTCGCGGTACTGCCAGCCCGACGTGCCGATCAGCATCATGCGGACCGGTTACCCAGAAATGGCCCTTCGGCTGAGTCCGGCACCTGCCTTCCGTGAGATTGTCCGTCGTCGCTGTTCTGTCGATCTTCACGGGGAGCATCCGCACATGTCCGTCATCACCCTTCCGTCCGCGCAGGTCGCGGCCGGCGCCGGCCACCTGCCGCCGGTCTGCCCCCGCCACGGCGAGCCCGCCACCGAGCACCGGTCGGTCAAGCTCATCTCCAGGCCCCCGGCGTGGGCGGCGATCTTCATCCTGGGCGGCGGCATCCTGTACCTGATCGTCGCTCTCGCCGTGCGCAAGACGGTGAAGGCGCCGGCGTGGCCCTGGTGCGCCACCTGCACCGCGCAGCGCAAGAAACTGCTCGCCATCGGCCTGCCCCTGCTCGCCGTCGGCGTGCTGTGCTTCATCGGAGGCATCGCGGCGAACTCCGACAGCACCAGCCCCCTGCTCATCCTGCTCGGCATCGTCGCGCTGCTGGCCGGCACCATCGTCGCTGGCCGCGGCGGCCAGGTGCCGATGACCGGCGCCGTGGTCTCCGGCGACGGCCAGTACGTCGAGGTCAAGAAGGGCAGCGACCGCTTCCTCATGGCCCTGAACCGGGGTCGCACACCCGTCTGAGCTCTGTCGTCTACGTGTACGTAGGTCGGTCGCCCGGCCGACTACGTATGCCGCCCCGATGCGATTACGTAAGCGTTACCGATGTTCCGCGGACCTTACCGCGCGACGATGGTGACACAACGGATCGCAGAGGAGCCCCGACATGAACGTCCACCCGATTCTCCTGACCGAGCTCGTCCGCCAGCGCCAACTGCACATGCTCGACGAGGCCAAACACTGGTCAAGCCGCGTGAAGCTGCGCCGCCGAGAGCAACGCTCCGGTGCGGCGGCCTGACAGGTCGTCACCCCGCAGCCCCGGACGCCTCGCGTCGCCGGCACCCACCTCCCTCCGGGTGCCGGCGACGCCGAGCGTCCGGGGCTGCTGTGCGTGCGGTCCCACGCGTGTGGTGCGCCGTGTGGTGCGCCGTGTGGTGGGCCGTGTGGTGGCGCCTCGGCACAGGGGACCCGACCCGGTGACTAGGGCGCCGGAGGCGACTAGGTACCCAGGCGGCGGCCAAGATACGTAACAGGTACCGATGGAAACGGCTCCTTACACGACCAGGATGGAGACATCACCGAGTCAAGGAGCCAGCCATGATGCACCCAGTGTTTCTTTTCGTGCAGGTCCAGCACCGCCAGGAGGACCTTCTCGGACTGCACCGCCGCCCGCGGCGTGGCAGCGGGGACGACCGGCCATGGTGGCGCAGGTCGCGTCCGTCACAGCCGTCGCACCGGCCGCCCGCCGGTAGGCTGGTGGCGTGCGGGCCAGCCGTAGCGGAGTGAGCCAGGTGATGGTCGGCCGCGACGATGAGCTGCGCCGCTTGCGGCGGCTCCTCGACGCCTCCGAGCCGTCCATCGCCATGCTCGGCGGAGAGCCGGGCATCGGCAAGAGCCGCCTGGTGCAGGAGCTGTTCACGGGGTTGCCCGAGACGGTGCCGGTGCTGGACGGGCAGGCCGATCCCGGCACGCTGAGCCGGCCGTTCGAGGTGCTGCTCGACGCGATCGACAGCTGCCACCGCTCGGCCGCGCTCGACCCGGAGCTGCTCGTGACGGTCACCGACGCGTCGCGGTCGATGATCGACCGGATCCAGGCGGGGCTGGAGATCGTGCGGCTGCTGACGACGCCCGGGCCGTCGGTGGTGGTGTTCGAGGACCTGCACTGGGCCGACTCGGAGAGCGTGGCGCTGTTCGAGCGGATCGCGGACCTGCCCGGCAGCCGGCTGCTCATCGGCACCTACCGGCCCGACGAGGTGACCCGCCGGCACCCCCTGGCCGACCTGCTGACCAGGCTCGAGCGGCGATACATGGTCACCAACGTGCGGCTGGAGCGGCTCAACCTCGCCGAGACGTCACGGTTCCTCAAGTCGGTCACCGGGCGGCCACCGGCGTATCGCACGGCGCTGTCGCTGCACAACCGCACCGGCGGCAACCCGTTCTTCCTCGAAGAGCTGATCAAGGCCAACGGCGACGAGGACCTGGACACGCTGTGCGACCGGCCGCTGCCGTGGAACGTGGCCGAGGCGCTCCGACGGCAGCTCGACGACCTCGACCCGACCGAGAAACGGATCGTCGAAGCGGCCGCGGTGCTGGGCCGGAAGGTGCCGTTCGACCTGCTCGCGGCGGTGACCAGCCACAGCGAGCCGGAGCTCATCGACGCGCTGCGTGACCTCGTGCGGCGCGGGCTGATGGTGGAGACCGGCGACGACGAGTTCAGCTTCCGGCACGCGCTGACCCGGGAGGCGCTCGTCGACGAGATGCTCGCCCGGCAGCGCCGCCGCCTGCACGAGCTGGCCCTCGAGACGCTGCTGTCGACCGGCAGCAAGGACTATGCGCTGGTCGCGCACCACGCGCGGGGCGCCGGCCGGTATCTGGACATGGTCGAGGCGGCCCGGCGCGGGCTGGCCACGTATCTGGCGATGGGCTCGCCGTATCAGGCGTTGCAGCTGGCGGAGATGGGCCTCGACGAGCTGCCCGACGACGTGGAGCTGCTGTCGTGCGGCGCCCGCGCGGCGTGGCTGGCCGGCCTCCTCGACGACGCGCAGGAGCTCGGCCGTCGCTGGCTCGCCGTCGCCGGCACCCGGGCCGAGCGCGCCGACGCGCTGCGGCTGCTCGTGCGGCTCAGCTGGGAGGTCGGCAGCAGCGGCAGCATGCAGGAGCGGGCCGCAGAGCTGCGCGCGGAGATCGAGCCACTCGACGACGGGCCCGCCAAGGCGCACGCGTATGCCGCGATCGCCCAGGCGTACATGCTGCACGACGACACCGAACGCGCCATCGAATGGGCGGACAAGGCGATCACCCTCGGCGAGGAGCTGGGCCTGCCGGGCGTCTGGCTCGCCGGCAAGGTCGAGAAGGGCTCCGCCCTCGTCAACGTCGCGGCCGGCGTCGACGACGGGATCAAGCTGCTCAACGAGGCGGCCCAGGAGGCCGAGCAGGCGGGGGAGTGGCTGCTCGCCGCCAGGTCGCTCAACAACCTGTACAACCTGCTGCCCGGCGGCCCGGCGGACTGGGCCGCGGCGCTGGAGCGGATGCGGACGTTCGCGGAGCGGGCCGGGTTCGAGTCCCTGGCCGTCGCCGCGTACTTCCAGGGCCGGGCCCGGCTCGCGGTGCAGGAGGGCAACCTCGGCGGGGCCCTCGCCGAGCTGGAGTCGGCCCGGCGGCGGGACCGGGGCCTGCTGCGCACCCGCAACGGGATCGACTATCACGGCGTGTTCTTCGCCGGGCTGCT
The DNA here is from genome assembly GCF_040676755.1 of Dactylosporangium sp. NPDC049525. Taxonomy (NCBI): domain Bacteria; kingdom Bacillati; phylum Actinomycetota; class Actinomycetes; order Micromonosporales; family Micromonosporaceae; genus Dactylosporangium; species Dactylosporangium sp. NPDC049525. Next base: position 33,171 of record NZ_JBFAPO010000088.1, read on the forward strand.
CCTCGAAGCCGGCGAGCTCGACCGGGCCGACACCGTCATCCGCGGCATGGTCGAGGCGACCGACACCTACACGATGCTGACCCAGACGTCGGTGCCCGGCCTACAGTTCCACCTGGTCGCCCGGCGCGGGCAGACCGAGCAGGCCCGCGAGCTGCTCCGGGCGGTCCTCGACGCGGTCCGCGTCACCGGGGTCACCGGCCGCGACTTCGCCCACGATCTCATCTCCGCCGGCCTCGTCGGCGGGCTCGGCGTCGACGAGCTGCGGCCGGTCGCCGCCGCGATCGACGACCCGTTCTTCGACGACGCCTGGCGGTGGCTCGCCGACGCGCAGATCGCCGAGGCCGCCGGTGATCACGCCGGCGCGCTGCGCGGGTATCGGCGCGCCGTCGCCGAGCCGTCGATGCTGCTGCCGGCCACGAAGGGCTCCGGTCACGTCGGCGCCGCCCGCTGCCTGCTCGCCCTCGGCGACCTCGACGGCGCCCGCCAGCACGTGCGCACCGCCGAGCCGCTGCTCGCCCGCTGGTCCGGGTGGCGGGTCGCGGAGCTGTCGGCGCTGCGCGGGCGGCTCGGTCTCGGCACCCCCGCCGCCGGCGACCAGGCGCTGACGCCGCGCGAGCGGGAGGTCGCGGTGCTGCTCGCGGAGGGTCTGACGAACGCGGAGCTGGCCCGCCGGCTGTACATCTCGCCGCGGACCGCAGCGGTGCACGTCTCCAACATCCTGAGCAAGCTCAACCTCGAGTCCCGCACGCAGATCGCGGCCTGGGTCAAGGCCGGCAGCTGACCCGTCCGGCACACTGTCGGACATGACCGTCTTCGTCGGCCGGGCCGCGGAACTGGCGGCGCTGCACCGGGCCGCGGACCAGGCGCGGGCCGGGCGCGGCACCGCGGTCCTCGTCACCGGCGAGGCCGGCATCGGCAAGAGTGCCCTCGTCGACCGGTTCACCGCCGGCGCCGGACTGCCGTTGCTGCTCGGCCGGGCCGGCAACGACGGCGCGCCCGCCTTGTGGCCGTGGCGGCGCATCCTGCGCTCCGGCCAGGACCAGGGGCTTCCCGGCCTCGACCCGGACGCGCTGCTGCCCGGCCCGGCGGACCCGGCGGCGGACCCGTCGGCCGGCCGGATCCCGATGGCCCAGTTCGAGGTCCTCGACCGGGCCGCGAGGGCGCTGCTGGCCGCGCCCGCCGCCGTCGTCGTCCTTGAGGACGTCCACTGGGCCGACCCGGCGTCGCTGCGGCTGCTGCGGCACGTGTGTGCCGACCTTCCCGGTTCGTGTCTGCTCGTCGTGTGTACGGTCCGCGACCCCGACGGCGCGGCATCGCTCCCGGCGGCCCTGAGCGACCTGCCCAACACGACCGAGCTCCGCCTCGGCGGCCTCACCAGCGCCGACGTCGCCGGTTACCTGCGCGGCGCGAGCGGCGGCCCGGTCGATCCGGCCCGGGTGGACCGCGTGCACCGGCAGAGCGGCGGCAACGCCCTGTACGTCCGTGAACTCACCCGCCTCGAGCAACCGCCCGCCGCCTCGTCGCTGCCGCCCGGCGGCGGACCGGCGGCGAGTGGTGGGGAACCACGGCCGGGGGGAGAGGCGGACACCGCGACACCGGCGGACCGGTTGCCGGCGGAGCTGCGGCGCATCGTCGAGACCAGGCTGTCGCGGCTGAGCCCGGCGTGCCGCGACCTGCTCGGCGGTTGCAGCGCAATCGGCGCCGAGATCGATCCCGCCCTCCTACCCAAGGACGACCGGGAGTCCCTGCTCGCGGAAGCGGTCACCGCCGGGATCCTGGTCGAGGACACCGCGCCGGGTGGCCGGCTACGGTTCGCGCACGACCTCGTCCGGCAGGCCAGGTACGAGACGATGACCCGCCCGGAGCGCCTTGCCTGGCACCGCCGGCTTGCCGAAGCCGTCCACGACGATCCGGCGGCCCTCGCCCGGCACCGGCTCCGGGCCGCCGTCGACGCGCCGAGCCGCCGGGCCGCCGCCGACGCCGCCCGCGACGCCGCGGCCGCAGCGGCGCGGCGGTTCGCGTTCGAGGACGCGGTGCGCTGGCTCGACCAGGCACTCACCGTCGCCGGGGACGACCCCGAGCTGATCCTCGCCGCCGCCGAGGCCGAGTACCGGCTCGGCCGCATCGACGCCGCGCTGCGACGCTGCCTCGACGGCCCGTTCGGCACGGCGGACCTCGCCGCGCGGGCCGCCGTCGTCGTCCGCGGCGTCGGCGGCAGCGCGACGCCCGCGGTGCTGGCGCTGTGCGCGCGGGCCGAGGCGCTGCTCGGCGACGAACGCTCCGCCCGGCGGGCCCGGGTCCTCGCCCAGCGGGCGTTCATCGAGGCAAGCCTCGGCAGCGAACCCGGCCCCGGCCGCGAGCCCGGGCCGGGCGCCGCCGGCGACGCCGATCGCGCGGGCGACGCCGATCGGGCGGGCGACGCCGATCGGGCGGGCGACGCCGATCGGGCGGGCGACGCCGATCGCGCCGGCGGCGGGAGCGCTGCGGGCGGTTCGC
>NZ_JBFAPO010000089.1:0-35538 GCF_040676755.1 Dactylosporangium sp. NPDC049525
TTCGGGGTGGGACCGCCCAACGACGGCGGCACCTTCAACGGCACCGAGTAGGTGAAGTCACCCGACGAGCCACGGTCACCGTCGCCGGCGCGGCCGCCGCCACCCTCGGCTGGCTGCTGCTCCTCGCCGGCGGCCCCGGCGCGCTGCCCGGGACGGCCCGGCCCTGGCTCGCGGTCGCCGCAGGCGCCCTGGTCCTGGCCGTCGTGGCCGGGTTCGCGGTCGACTATGCCCGGGAGGGACGCTTCGTCGACGCCACGACCGCCGGCGACCCGCCCCCGGCCGGCGACCAGACCTGGCCGCTGCCATATGTCGGGGTCCAGCTCGTCGGCGTCCACGAGCAGCTGGCGATCGTGCGGGCCGAGGACGGCGTGCGGGCCGTGTGGCTGTCCAGCGGCGCCATCGCCTGGCGCTACCTGCGCTCCGACCTGCCGACCCAGACCGCCGGCCTGGTCACCGGTCCCGGCGGCGACACCGTCGTGGTGGTCTTCGGCACCGACGACGGCGTGCTCGTCACCGCGCTGGACGCCGGCAGCGGGCAGGTGCGGTTCTCCGAGCGGTATACCGCCGCCGGCAAGATGGCATCGGTGCACGGCGCCGGCCGGACCGTCGTCCTCTCCGGCTCGGGCATCGGCGCCGGCGACCTGCTCGGCATCGACGCGGCCGCCGGCACCCTGCTGTGGCGGTGGACCCCCGCCCGCAACGGCGGCCCCTGCGACGTCACCGACCTCGCCACCTCCGCCGAGACCGTCGCGGTCGCCCTGCGCTGCCGCGCCCAGGGCGTCGACGACGTCGCCGTCGGCCTGACCGCCACCACCGGCGCCGAGCGCTGGTCCTGGCACACCATCCAGCGCAGCACCACCGAGCTGCGCATCTACGCGACCGGCGACGGCTTTGTCACGGTCACCGGCACCTCTCCCCGCCGCGCCGTCTACATGGACGCCGTCACCGGCACGGTCGGCACCCGCCACGACGCCGCCGGCGCTCTCGCCGTCCCGGCCGCCGGCGGTCTCCTGCTGTATGCCGAGCCGAGCGGCGAACGCGCCCACCTCACCGCCGTCGACGTCCGCACCGGCGCCGTGAAGTGGGAGGTGGGGCTGCCGGGCCTGGGCTCGTATCAGCCGCTGACCGGCGCCGCCGCCGGCGACAAGGCGTACGTCCTCTGGCGCGGCCCCGACGGCCGCCTCCGCCTCATCGGCGCCCGGACCACGGACGGCGGCCCGACCGAGGACCGCACGATCACGTGCACGACCCGCTGCCCGGAGGCCGCCCTGGCCGCCAACGCCACCCACGCCGTCGTGACGACCAGGGAGGAGAAGGCCACGGAGCTGTACCTGAGCGTCACCTGACCCCGCCACCCACCCCGCTGCTCGACGGCATGCCGTCGCGCACGGCGCCGCGGCGTCGCGGTGGGCGCCAGGCCCAGCGAGTTTCCACGCCTTGGCGGGTGCCGTCCCGGGTCTGTCCGGATCGGCGTCAGCGTCGGCGGAACACGTAACCGGCGGCGCGCGACCGATCGCGAGTCGGACCCCTGCGGCGCCGTGCTGAACAGCACGACCCGCCGCCACCGAGACTGCGAGCCGTCGATTCGCAACCGAATCGACGGCGGCGGGGAGAGGTCAGGACGGTGGGGGAAGGAGCTGGCGTTCGGCAAGGTCGACGACGTTGGTGAGGAGCATTGCGCGGGTCATCGGGCCTACGCCGCCGGGCATCGGGGCGAAATAGCCGGCAACGTCCGCGACCTCCGGAACGACGTCGCCGACGAGGCGGGCCTTGCCGTCGGGCTGGACGACGCGGGTGACGCCGACATCAACGACCGTGGCGCCCGGCTTGACCATGTCGGGCGTGAGGAGGCCGGCCGAGCCGGCGGCGACGATGACGATGTCGGCCGTGCGGGTGTGGGCGGCCAGGTCGCGGGTGCCGGTGTGGCAAAGGGTGACCGTCGAGTTCTCGCTCTTGCGGGTGAAGATCAGGCCGAGCGGGCGGCCCGCCGTGGTGCCACGGCCGATGGCGACGACGGTGGCGCCGTTGGTGGGGATGGCGTACCGGCGCAGCAGCTCCACGATCCCGTGCGGGGTGCAGGGCAGCGGGGCGGGGATGCCCAGGACCAGGCGGCCGAGGTTCGTCGGGTGCAGGCCGTCGGCGTCCTTGCCGGGGTCGACGAGCTCCAGGATCCGCTGCTCGTCGAGGCCGGCAGGCAGGGGCAGCTGCACGATGTAGCCGGTGCACGAAGGGTCGGCGTTCAGGGTGGCGACGACCTCCTCCACGTCGGCCTGGGTGGCGGTGGCGGGCAGGTCGCGGCGGATCGAGGCGATGCCGACCTCGGCGCAGTCGCGGTGCTTGCCGGCGACGTACGCGTGGGAACCGGGGTCGTCGCCGACCAGCACGGTGCCCAGGCCGGGGACGATGCCCCGGTCCGCGAGGGCCTTGACGCGCCCGCGGAGCTCGTCCTTGATTGCGGCCGCGGTGGCCTTGCCGTCGAGCATCGTTGCCGTCACGAGGTCGATCCTGCCATTACAGTTTCGGGGATGTCCGTCCGGCGGTGGCTTGTCGCCCTCCTCACCATCACAACGCTCGCCGCGTGCGGAAGCGACAAACCGGCACAAAATGCCGAAGCCCAGCAGGCCGCGACGCAGCAGTCAGCGGCGCCGAGCGCGAGCGGGGGCGGGAGCCAGAGCGCCGCGGAAGGACTGAGTTCCGCAGGAATCCCGAGCCCCGGGAAGAGCGCGGACAACGCGGCCAAGGCGGCCGCGTTCGTGAAGCAGCAGCCGGGCACGTTCGGGATCGTGATCCGCGACCGGCAGACCGGCGCCGTGTGGAAGGCCGGCAACACGACCGCCACCACCTGGACCGCGTCGACGATCAAGCTGGCGATCGCCGCCGACCTGCTCGAACGCCACCGGCAGCAGAGCATCGCCCTGGACGCGACCGACCGGGCCAACCTCGACAAGGCGCTGATCAACTCCGACAACGACGCGGCGACCGCGTTGTGGAATCGCTATGACGGCGCGGGGATGCTCGGGCGGTTCCAGTCCAGGTTCGGCATGCGGCAGCTCAGCGTGGTCGCGGGCTACGACACGTTCTGGCGGAACCTGCGGTGCAGCGCCGATGACCTGCAGGCGCTGATGGGGTACGTGCTGGACAAGCTCGACCCCGCCGACCGCGGCTACCTGACCAAGACGCTGCGGAATGTGGCGGGCAACCAGCGCTGGGGTGTCTGGGCCGCCGGCAGCGGGCTCACCCCCGGCAACAAGGACGGCTGGGCGCAGAAGCCGGTCAACGGCCGGACGGTGTGGGTCACGCACACGGTCGGGTTCGCCGGTCCCGGGGAGCGGTACGTCGTGGCCGCCATGTACGAGCAGGGCGCGAGCGGCACCCTCGGCAAGGGTGCCCATGCCGTGAGCGATGCGGTGGCGATGTACTTCGGCGCACCCGTACCGGCGAAGATCACGACGCCGTAAGGGCCCGGCGGAGCAACGCCGGGCCCCACGACAAACCGCTAGTGGTAGAAGTGCCGGGTGCCGGTGAGGTACATCGTCACCCCGGCCGCGCGGGCGGCCTCGATGACGTCCTCGTCGCGGATCGAGCCGCCCGGCTGCACGATGGCGGTGACGCCGGCATCGATCAGCGCCTGTGGGCCGTCGGCGAAGGGGAAGAACGCATCGGAGGCGGCCACGGAGCCGGCGGCGCGGTCGCCGGCGCGGGAGACCGCGAGGCGGACCGAGTCGACCCGGTTGACCTGGCCCATGCCGACGCCGACGGTGGCGCCGCCGGAGGCGAGCAGGATCGCGTTGGACTTGACGGCGCGCACGGCCCGCCAGGCGAACGCGAGGTCCCGCTTGACCTGCGGTGACGCCTCCTCGCCGGTGACCAGCTTCCAGTTTGCCGGGTCGTCGCCGGCCGCGTCGACGCGGTCGGCGGCCTGGACCAGGACGCCGCCGGAGATCTGCCGGGACTCGACCGCGGCCGGAGCCCAGGCCGGGGCCCGCAGGACGCGCAGGTTCTTCTTGGCGGTGAGCACGGCGACCGCGCCCTCCTCGTACGCCGGAGCCACCACGACCTCGGTGAAGATCTCGCTGATCTGCTTCGCCAGATCGATGGTGACGGGCGCGTTGACGGCGATCACGCCACCGAACGCGCTGACCGGGTCGCACGCGTGCGCCTTGCGGTGCGCGTCGGCGACATCGGCACCGATCGCGATGCCGCACGGGTTGGCGTGCTTGATGATCGCGACGCAGGGCTCGGTGAAGTCGTGCGCGGCGCGCCAGGCGGCGTCGGCGTCGACGTAGTTGTTGTACGACATCTCCTTGCCGCCGAGCTGCTCGGCCTGGGCGAGCCCGGGCGCGGCGGCCGGGTCGACATACAGGGACGCGGCCTGGTGCGGGTTCTCGCCGTATCGCAACGACGCCGAAAGTCGCAGCGCAGTGCCCGAAAACTCCGAGTTGTCCCGGGCAAACCACGCGGCCACCGCGACGTCGTACTCCGCGATGTGCGCAAATGCCACGCCGGCCAGGGCGCGCCGCTCGTCCAGCGAGAAGCCCCCCGAGGCGAGAGCGGCGATCACGGACGGGTAGGACGACGGCGAGGTCACCACCGCCACGCTCGGGAAGTTCTTGGCGGCCGCCCGGACCATGGCCGGCCCGCCGATGTCGATCTGCTCCACGCACTCGTCATCGGAGGCGCCGGAGGCCACGGTGTCGCTGAACGGGTACAGGTTGGACACCAGCAGCTCGAACGGCTCGATCGACAACTCGGCGAGCTGCGCGGCGTGCGCCTCGAGCCGCAGGTCGGCCAGCAGGCCGGCGTGGACGCGCGGGTGGAGGGTCTTGACCCTGCCGTCGAGCGTCTCCGGGAACCCGGTGAGCTGCTCGACCTTGGTGACCGGCAGGCCGGCCGCCTCGATGCGGGCCGCTGTCGAGCCGGTGGAGACGAGCTCGACGCCGGCGCCGACGAGGGCACGCGCGAGATCCTCCAGCCCGGCCTTGTCGTAGACGCTGATGAGCGCGCGCCTGATGGGACGGCGGTTAGCCACGACCCAACCTGACCTTTCGTTCGTTGACGGTCCAGCCTTCGCGGGCCATCCGGCCGACGATGTCGACCAGCTGGCGGCGCTCGGCCACCTTGATCCGCTCGAGGAGGGTGTCCTCGGTGTCGTCGTCGAGGACGGGCACCGCGACCTGCGCGATGATCGCCCCGGTGTCGACGCCGCTGTCGACGAAGTGCAGCGTGGCGCCGGCGAGCTTCACCCCGTAGGCGAGGGCGTCGCGCGGCCCGTGCATGCCCGGGAACGCCGGGAGCAGCGCATTGTGCGTATTCACGTAGCGGCCCTCGAACGCGCCGAGGAACCGGGGCCCGACCAGTTTCATGAAGCCGGCCGAGACGATGAGATCGGGTGCATACCTCTCGCAGGAGGCCGTCAGGAACGCGTCCCACTCGTCGCGGGTCGCGAACGCCGGCACCGACGCCACGAACGTCGGCACGTCGTGCTTGGCCGCTCTGGTCAGCCCCTCGATGTCGGGCCGGTCCGCGCCGACGGCGACGACCGAAGCACCGTACGAAGGGTCGGCGGCGGCATCGAGCAACGCCTGCAGATTGGAGCCGGAACCGGACACGAGCACGACAAGCCGAACGGTCACCGTGAAACTCTACCGACCAGGTCGGCCCTGCTCAGCGCCGGGCTGTGCGACATATGACGCCGAAAGCCGCAAGTTGCCGATGTTCGGCCGTTCTACCACTGCGAAGATTTGATCCTGACCAGTACGCTGCCCAAGTTCCGTATCCCCCTCGGGACTACCCTGATGCGAACACGTAGCAACAGATGTCCCCAGCCTTAGGAGCCACCGCAATGGGCTACCCACCACAGGGCCAGGATCCGTACGGGCAGCAGCAGCCGTACCAGGACCCCTACGGTCAGCAGCCGCAGTACGGCCAGCAGCCGCAGTACGGGCAGCCGCAGCAGCCGGACCCCTACGCGCAGCCGCAGCAGCCGGCATACCAGGACCCGTACGCGCAGCCGCAGCAGCCCGCGTACCAGGACCCGTATGCGCAGCAGCCGCCGGTGTCCGGCACCCCGTACCCGACGTCGGGTGGTGGCTACCCCACCTCCGGTGGCGCGTACCCGCCCGCCGGCTACGGCGCTCCCGGCTACCAGCAGCCCGGCTACCAGCCCGGCTACGGCGGCGCGCAGCCGCAGAACACGCTCGGCCTGCTCTCGATGATCCTCGGCATCGTGTCGATTCCGCTCTTCTGCTGCCTCATCGGCATCCTGCCCGGCGCCGCGGCGATCGTCCTGGGCTACCTCGGCCAGCAGAAGGTCAAGCAGGGCCTCGCCAACAACGGCGGTATGGCCCTTGCCGGCATGATCACCGGCGGCGTCGGCGTGGTCCTCGGACTCGGCTGGCTGATCTTCCGGATCGCGCTGGGCTCGAGCAGCCTCTGGTACTCGTACTAGACCACCCTCGGCACGTCGCAATAGCCCGGTTCGTTGTCCGCAGCGGCCGGGCATTTTGCGTTTTTCCATTTGGTACCGGTGCCGAACAAGCCTTCTGACAGCGCGTTCCGCAATGCACGGGGCCGCAGGTGCGATCCGGTGCGGCGGATCCCCGGGCCTCCGGTCAGGGCGTGACCTGGCGGACCCGCAACGCGATCTTCGTGGCGGCCGTCGCCAGGACCGTGCCGATGGTCACCATCAGCATCGCCACGAACGCCACCTCGCCCGCGCGCGGGCCGACCTGCGCCAGCCCGCCGCCGCCGACCGATCCGCTCGCCGCGATCGACACCAGCCCGAGCAGCAGCCCCGCCACCGGGCCGGCGAGCGCGGCCGCACCGAGCAGCGGCACCCAGCCCCGGTCGGGGTCGTTGCGCAGCGACCGGCGGGCCAGCAGCCAGCCCGCGATCAGCGCCGCCGCCAGGGGCAGCCCGAGCAGCAGCGGCGCCCACCCGGTCGCCGGGGTCGACGGCAGCCCGGCCAGCAGCGGCACCGCGGGCAGCCGGCCCATCGACACCTCAGCCGCGCTGATCGTCGTCTCCGTGCCGATGACGAACCCCGGACCGACCAGGTAGCTGGCGCTCCACGCGGCGACGTCGGGGCTGTAGAAGCCGCACAGCACGACGAGGCCGACCTGCCCCGCCACGCCGGTGTGATAGTCGTCGATGATCTGTCCGGCGTCGCCGCCGCTGACCGCGATCGCCATCCCGGCGACGGCCGCGCCGGCACCGAGGATGAGCAGCCCGGCGACGCCGCCGGTGCGGGTCGCGTCGCGCAGCACCCCGGGCAGCCGACCGGCGAGCCGGGCCACGCCCCGGGCCTCGACGAACGCGCCGAGCCCCCCGGCCACCAGGCCGAACCCGGCGAACGTGAACCCCGCGCCGGCGATGGAGACCTCCACGCCCCCGTGCCCGGCGATGAGCGCGGTGATGGCGCCGAGCAGCCCGTACACGACGGCGATGCTGCCACCGGCGCGCGCCGCCGGCCACGGCGTCCAGGCCCCACCGTTGGGGCGGGCCCGGGCACCGACGGCGCGGGCGGTGTGGACCCCGGCGCGGTAGACGCGCCAGGCGGCGACGGCGGTCAGCCCGAGCGGCGCGAGGGACAGCGGGCCGATCCCCGTGTACAGCGGGACCCAGTGCGCGAGCAGCCAGCCGGCCGCGCCGACGCGCAGGATCTGCCAGAGGGGGGCGCCGGAGCTGTCCACGGCGTGCAGGAGCCAGACCACGATGAGGGTCGGCACGAGCGTGACGAGGGCGGCCCAGAGCGTGGTGACGGTGGCGGCGAGCAGCAACGGGGCACGCCGGGCGGGGCGCCGGCCCGGGGGCCGGCCCCGCGTGGAGCGCCGTTGGATCGGCAGCCGGACGGTCTCCCGGTTGGCCAGCCGTGTCTGGGCCCCGTCGTCTGGTTCCTCTGGGGTGGTCGGCATCGCTCTTACTCTGTCAAAGACCGGGCGGCCGGTCACTCACCCCGGCCGCCCGATTCTGTCTTTCCCGTTCGCGATCTACAGCGCCTTGACGAGATCGCGCATCAGGTTGGCGGTCTCGGTGGGGGTCTTGCCGACGCGGACGCCGACGGCCTCCAGGGCGAGCTTCTTCGCGTCGGCGGTGCCCGCCGAGCCGGAGATGATCGCGCCGGCGTGCCCCATGGTCTTGCCGGGCGGGGCGGTGAAGCCGGCGATGTAGCCGACGACCGGCTTGCGCACGCCGGCCCGGATGAAGTCGGCCGCGCGCTCCTCGGCGTCGCCGCCGATCTCGCCGATCATGACGATCGCCGCGGTCTCCGGGTCGGCCTCGAACGCGGCGAGCGCGTCGATGTGCGTGGTGCCGATGACCGGGTCGCCGCCGATGCCGATGCAGGTGGAGAAGCCGATGTCGCGCAGCTCGTACATCATCTGGTAGGTGAGCGTCCCCGACTTGCTGACCAGGCCGATCTTGCCGGGGCCGGTGATGTCGGCGGGGATGATGCCCGCGTTGGACTTGCCGGGGCTGGCGATGCCGGGGCAGTTGGGCCCGATGACCCGGGTCTTGTTGCCGGTGGCCTGCAGGTGCGCCCAGAAGTTGGCCGTGTCGTGCACCGGCACACCCTCGGTGATGACCACCGCGAGGGGGATCTGCGCGTCGATCGCCTCGAGCGTCGCGGACTTCGTGCCCGCCGGCGGGACGAAGATGACGCTGGTGTCGGCGCCCGTCTGCTCCATCGCCTCGGCGACGCTGGCGAACACCGGCAGCTTCGTGCCGTCGAAGTCGACCTGCTGGCCCGCCTTGCGCGGGTTGACGCCGCCGACGACATTGGTGCCCGCGGCGAGCATCCGCCGGGTGTGCTTGGAGCCCTCGGCACCGGTCATGCCCTGGACGATGACCTTGCTGGACTCGGTCAGCCATACCGCCATGGTCGTTACACCCCACTCGCTGCGAGCTCGGCGGCGCGGCGGGCCGCACCGTCCATCGTGTCGACCCGCTCGATCAGCGGGTTGGCGGCGTCGTCGAGAATCCGGCGACCCTCTTCGGCGTTGTTGCCGTCGAGGCGGACCACGAGCGGCTTGGCGACCGCCTCGCCACGGTCCTTGAGCAGCTGCAGCGCCTGCACGATGCCGTTGGCGACCGCGTCGCAGGCGGTGATGCCACCGAAGACGTTGACGAACACGCTCTTCACGTCGGGGTCGCCGAGCACGATCTCCAGCCCGTCGGCCATGACCTGGGCGCTGGCGCCGCCGCCGATGTCCAGGAAGTTGGCCGGCTTGCTGCCGAGGCCCTCGCCGGCATACGCCACCACGTCGAGCGTCGACATGACCAGACCCGCGCCGTTGCCGATGATGCCGACGTTGCCGTCGAGCTTCACGTAGTTGAGGTTCTTGGCCTTCGCCGCCTGCTCGATCGGGTCGGCGGCGGCCTTGTCCTCCAGCGCCTCGTGATCCGCGTGGCGGAAGCCCGCGTTCTCGTCGAGGGTCACCTTCGCGTCGAGGCAGAGCACGGTGCCGTCGGTCGTCTTGGCCAGGGGGTTGACCTCGACCAGCGTGGCGTCCTCGGCGATGAACGCCTGCCACAGCTGGACGGCGATCGACACGACCTGGTCGGCGACGTCGGCGGGGAACTGCGCCTGCTCCACGATCGCGCGGGCGGTGGCCTCGTCGACGCCCTTGACCGCGTCGATGGCGACCTTGGCGACCTTCTCCGGCGCGTCGTGCGCGACGGTCTCGATCTCCATGCCGCCGGCGACGCTGGCGATGCACAGGAACGTGCGGTTCGCCCGGTCGAGCAGATACGAGAAGTAGTACTCCTCGGCGATGTCGGCCGTGGTCGTGACCATGACCTTGTGGACCGTGTGGCCCTTGATGTCCATGCCCAAAATGTTGGTCGCATGGCTGGTGGCCTCGTCGGCGCCCTCGGCGAGCTTGACGCCGCCGGCCTTGCCGCGGCCACCGACCTTCACCTGGGCTTTGATGACAACCCGGCCGCCGAGTTCCTCGGCGATCGCCCGTGCCTCTTCAGGGGTCTCGGCGACGCCGCCGCCCAGCACAGGCAACCCGTGCTTGGCGAAGAGGGCGCGCCCCTGGTACTCGTACAGGTCCACAGTGGTCCCGTTCCGTCAACCGTGCCGCCTGCCCCATCGCGAGGACGGCTCAACGCTCGCAGCCTAACCAGGTCTGAACAGGCTGCGACTTGGCGGGTGCACGGTGTGCCCGATTCCACAGCGGCTCGCGCTCTCGGGTTGCTTCGGGTTTCCACTTTTGGGGGACGGGCGCACTCGCGCGTAACCCCGCCCGCGGACCGTCGTTGAGTGCAGTGTCGGCCCGCCCGCGTGGGTTTCCCCGAGGGGTAGGGCCGACACCAAAGGCGGCCGATGCCCTGTCGGTCGAGGGGTGGCGGCGGGGCATCGTGCGATAGAGAGGCCGGACGTGTGAGGGGTGCGTCCGGCCTCTCCCCCTTTTCCCGTTTCTTTCTTTTCGGCTCTTTTCACATATAGGGCCGTCGATCAGGCGTGCGCCGCCACGATGTGTGCGCGCGCCCATTCCACGATCGACTGCGTGGTCGCCCCCGGCGTGAAGATCTTCTTGACCCCGAGCCGCTCCAGCTCCGGCAGGTCGTCGTCGGGAATGATGCCGCCACCGAACACGAGGATGTCGTCGGCGCCGCGCTCGGCGAGCAGCTCGATGACCTTCCGGAACAGCGTCATGTGCGCCCCGGACAGGACCGACAGGCCGACCGCGTCGGCGTCCTCCTGGATGGCGGTCTCCACGATCTGCTCCGGGGTCTGGTGCAGGCCCGTGTAGATGACTTCCATGCCGGCATCCCGGAGCGCCCGGGCAACGATCTTGACACCTCGGTCGTGCCCGTCGAGGCCGGGCTTGGCGATGACGACGCGGGTCCGCGCGCTCATCCTCACGGTCCTTCCCTTTGGGCGCACCGCTCCGTTGCGACGCGCACCTGTGGCCGAAGGTACCGCATCGAACGTCCGCAACGACCTTGCGCACCCGCAGTTACGCACAACCAACCCCCCGGGCACTCATTGCACCTGTGGGCCTGTCGGCGCTTGTGGCACGCATTCCGCATTGGCTACGGTGACCTGCGGTTCAGTATTGCGCTGCGTTTACGTTTCCGTCATATCGGAATTGCCGCCCTTGTCGGGGACTGCGGCTCATATCGAACCGCGACTCTCTCGGAACCGCGGTTGCAAATGGGAGGTGGGCGCGTGGACGAAGCACAGCAGCCGCGCCGCGCCTACCGCGGCCGCCGCCGGGCCGAGTCGCCCCGCACCCGCTACGCCGCCGTGTTCACCACCGCCGTCGTCGGCGCCGGCATCGTCGCCCTTGGCGTCTCCTCTGCCCTGCCCGAGCCGCGCAACGACCTGTCCCTCGAGGCGAGCGGCAACTTCGACGACGTCAGCGTCCGCGGGTCCGACGACCGGGCCAGCCGCTCCCGCACCAACCCCATGTCGACGGTCAACGTGCCCGCCCCCGACGTGTGGATCCTGCCGATGCAGCGCTACACCCTGACGTCCTTCTACGGCGAACGCTGGGGCCGCCTGCACCCCGGCGTCGACCTGGGCGCCCCACAGGGCACGCCGTTCAACGCCGTCGCCGCCGGCAAGGTCATCCTCTGCCGCTGGAACGGCGGCTACGGCTACAACGTCATGATCGACCACGGCGGCGGCATCGTCACCGTCTACGGCCACGCCTCCAAGCTCCTGTGCAAGGAAGGCCAGCTCGTGAAGGCCGGCGACCGGATCGCCCTCACCGGCAACACGGGCCACTCGTTCGGCGCCCACCTGCACTTCGAGGTCCGCGAGAACGACAAGCCGATCGAGCCGCTCGCCTTCATGCGCAAACACGGCGTGGACATCCAGAAACACACCGAAGACATCTATTCCTAGTTTCGGGCGGCTGCCGCCGCGGTCGGCGTGCGCCACCGCAAGGACCCGTCACCACCGTGCACCACCAGCAGCGGCCCTGACGCGACGCCGCACGCCGCTGGCAGCGCCGCCGATGGTCGCAGTCAACCGCATGGACATCGGTCCGACGGGCCGTGCCGTGCTACGAGGCATCCGGCGACGCGTGCGCCAGACCGAACCGGCCCGAACCCGACCCGAACCCTGCCTGGCCCCGGCCGGACCCGCGGCTGGCCGGCGGGTGGGTTGGTCAGAGTTTGTCGATGGGGGCGTGGCGCAGGACGATCCACATCACCTGGTCGCCGAAGTCGACCTGGGCCTGGGCGCGGGGGCCCGCGCCCTCGACCGCGAGGACGCGGCCCATGCCATAGCGCTGGTGGTTGACGCGGTCGCCGACGGACAGTGAGGGCACGTTGCGGGCGAGCTCGCTGGCGGTGGCGAGCTTGGAGGCGTCGAGGCCGAGCTTCGCGGCGAGCTGGGCCGCCTTCGGGGTGCCGCCGACGAAGGACGAGGTGCGGGACTGGGCGGAGCCGGTGTTGCGGCCGCCGACGCCCCCGCCGCCGGACCAGCTGGTGTACGCGGCGTCGGTGCGCTCCCAGCGGACCAGCTCCGGCGGGAGCTCCTCCAGGAAGCGGGACGGCGGGTTGTAGGCAGGCTGGCCCCAGGCGGAGCGGGTGACGGCGCGGGAGATGTAGAGACGCTGGCGGGCGCGGGTGATGCCGACATACGCCAGGCGGCGCTCCTCCTCCAGCTCCTTGCGGTCGCTCATCGAACGCTGGTGCGGGAAGACGCTGTCTTCGAGGCCGGTGAGGAAGACGACCGGGAACTCGAGGCCCTTGGCGGTGTGCAGGGTCATGAGGGTGACGACGCCGGTGTGGTCGGGGTCGTCGGTGGGGATCTGGTCGGCGTCGGCGACGAGCGAGACCTGCTCCAGGAAGCCGGCGACGGTCGGCGGCGGGGCCGCGGTGGCATCGCCCTGCTCGGCGGCGACGGCGATGGTGGCCTCGGCGCGCTCGGTGTATTCGCGGGCGACGCTGACCAGCTCCTGCAGGTTCTCGACCCGGCCGACCTCCTGCGGGTCGGTGCTCTCCTCCAGCTCGCCGAGGTAGCCGGAGCGCTCGATGGCGGCCTCCAGGACCTCCTCGGGCAGGGCGGTCTCGGCGAGGGTGCGCAGCTCGTCCAGCAACGCGACGAAGTCGCCGATCGCGTTGACGGCGCGGGTGGAGATGCCGGGTGCCTCGGCGGCGCGGCGCAGCGCGGCGCCGAAGGAGATGCGCTCGCGGGCGGCGAGGGCCTCGACGCACGCCTCGGCGCGGTCGCCGATGCCGCGGCGGGGCGTGTTGAGGATCCGGCGGACGCTGACGGTGTCGTCGTCGTTGACGACGGCGCGCAGGTAGGCCAGGGCGTCGCGGACCTCTTTGCGCTCATAGAAGCGGACGCCGCCGACGACCTTGTAGGGCAGGCCGAAGCGGATGAACATCTCCTCGAACACGCGGGACTGCGCGTTGGTGCGATAGAAGACGGCGACGTCGGCGGGGCGGACGCCGGCGTTGTCGGAGAGCCGGTCGATCTCGCGGGCGACCCAGTCGGCCTCGGCGTGCTCGGTGTCGGCGACATAGCCGACGATCTGCTCGCCGGCGCCCTGGTCGCTCCACAGGCGCTTTTCTTTGCGCTCGGTGTTGCGGCCGATGACGGCGTTGGCGGCGGACAGGATCGTCTGGGTGGAGCGGTAGTTCTGCTCCAGCAGGATGGTGCGGGCGTTGGGATAGTCGCGCTCGAACTCGAGGATGTTGCGGATCGTGGCGCCGCGGAACGCATAGATCGACTGGTCGGCGTCGCCGACGACGCACAGCTCGCCGGTCTTGCCGACGAGCTCCTTCACCAGCATGTATTGCGCGTGGTTGGTGTCCTGGTATTCATCGACGAGGACGTGACGGAACCGGCGGCGATAGGTCTCGGCGACCTCGGGGTGGCTCTGCAGCAGGTGCACGACGCGCATGATCAGGTCGTCGAAGTCGAGCGCGTGGGCCTCGGTGAGGCGCTGCTGATAGAGCGTGTACGCCTCGGCGAGGGTGCGCTCCGCGGGGCCGACCGCCTTGGCGGTGAAGGTCTCGGGGTCGATCAGCTCGTTCTTCAGGTTGGAGACCTGGGCGGCGAGACCGCGGGCCGGATAGCGCTTCGGGTCGAGGTCGAGCTCGCGGATCACGAGCTGCATGAGCCGGCGCGAGTCGTCGGCGTCATAGATGGAGAACGTCGACTTGAGGCCGGCGTGGGTGTGCTCGGCGCGCAGGATGCGCACGCACGCCGAGTGGAACGTCGACACCCACATCAGCCGGGCGCGGCCACCGACGAGGTTGGCGACGCGCTCCTTCATCTCGCCGGCGGCCTTGTTGGTGAACGTGATCGCGATGATCTCGCCGGGGTGCACGCTGCGGGCCGCAAGGAGATAGGCGATCCGGCTGGTCAGCACCTTGGTCTTGCCCGAGCCGGCGCCGGCGACGATGAGCAGCGGGGAGCCCTCGTGGGTCACGGCGTCGCGCTGCGGACCGTTGAGCCCGTCGAGCAGCGCCTCGGGTTCGCGGCGGCGGGACGGCTGAGCCGGGGCGGCGGGTGCGGTCACGCCGGCCGGCTCGGACTGGGGAAGATCGAAGAGAGCATGCATCGCACGGGCGAGTCTATGCCGACCCACTGACAGAAAACCGCCGGAGGACTTCACGTCGCCGAGAATCCCGTGCCATACTCGATGACGTGATCGAGAAGGCGCGCTACTTTTTTTACGGCTCCGGGAGTCCGGCAGCCGTAGGTCGCGCCTGATCGCTGAACCTACCGACGCCCCGGGCTCCTGAAGCCCGGGGCGTTCGCGTTTCCCGGGGCAGGGCACCAGAGCCAGAGCTGACAAGGACGAGAGAGAATGGCCGCCATCACCATGGAACAGCAGCCCGCCGCCGACGAGCACATCGCCGGCCTGCGCAACCGCATCGACGAGATCGACGCGGCGCTGGTCGCGCTCTGGAAGGAACGGGCCGCGATCTCCCGCGAGGTCGGCGCGACCCGCGTCGCCGCCGGCGGCACCCGCCTGGTGCTGTCCCGCGAGCGGGAGATCCTCGAGCGCTTCTCCGCCGAGCTCGGCGCCGACGGCACCCAGCTGGCCCTGCTGATCCTCCGCGCCGGCCGCGGCCCCCTGTAACCGCGGCAAAGCCGCGGCCCCCGTAGCCGCGGAAAAGCGGTAAACAGGGAAGCATGAGCTTTCCAAGATCGGCCACCCCGTTGCAGGACGTGCAGCGCGTCCTCTGCGTGCTCGCCCACCCTGACGACGTCGACTTCAGCAGCGCCGGCACCGTCGCCGGCTGGGTCGACGCGGGCATCGAGGTGGCATACCTGCTGGTGACGCGTGGCGACGCCGGCGGCTTCGACGACACCCCGCGGATGCTGATGCCGACACTGCGGGAGGCCGAGCAGCGCGCCGCGGCCGCGGTCGTCGGGGTGAACCGGGTGGAGTTCCTCGACGGCTACCGCGACGGCCTGCTCACCGCGACGATCGAGCTGCGCCGGGACATCACGGCGGCGATCCGCAGGTTCCGCCCCGACCGGGTGCTGACCAACTCGCCGCTGCGGCGCTGGGACCGCATCGCCGGGCCGAGCCACCCCGATCATCTGGCGGCCGGGGAGGCGACGACATGCGCGGTGTACCCGGACGCCCGCAACCCGTTCACGTTCACGGAGCTCGACCTGCCGGCGTGGACGGTCCGCGAGATCTGGTACGCGGGCGGCCCCGACCCCGATCACCTGGTCGACATCACCGGCACGTATGAGCGGAAGCTCAAGGCGCTCAGGGCGCACGTGTCACAGACGTCCCACCTGGAAGACCTCGACGGCCTGATGCGCCAGCGCCTGGCGGCCACAGCGAGCGCGGGCGGCCTCCCCGAGGGAAGCCTGGCCGAGGCGTTCTCGGTGTTCCACACAGCGTAAAAAAAGGGGCGGCCATCACGGCCGCCCCTTTTCAACACAAGACTTACGCGGTGAAGCGGACCCGCCGGCGACGGACCACCAGCAGCAGCGCCGCGCCACCCGCGACGAGGAGCACACCCGCGGTGATCGCGCCGGTGAGCTTCACGCCGGTGACCGGCAGGTGCGGCACGGGCGGGGTCACGGTGACCGTGGCCTTCGCCTCGAGCTTGGTGCCGGCGACGCCGGCCAGGATCAGCTTCTGCGTCTTGTTCGGGTCCTGGGCGGTCACGAACATCCGGCCGATCGGCACGGAGCCGCTGCCCTTGGCCTCGATCGTCACGGTGCCCGCGGCGTCGGCGACGACCCAGAACTTGCCGCCGTTGGGCAGCGAGGTGACGTCCTTGCCCTGCTCGTCGACGAGCTTGCCGCCGACGGCCGTGAGGGCGGCGGTGCCACCGCCGGACACGACGGTGAACGGCCCGATCTTCTTGCCGGCCTCACCGGAGAGCGTGGCCGGGTTGATCTCGAGCTTCGGCTCCGGGTCGGCGGCCGGGTTCTTCGACGCCTTCACGAGGTAGTCGCTGATCGCGACGATCACCGCGTACTGCTCCGGCGTGTTGCCCGTGTTGAAGCCCTCGTTGTTGTCGCGCAGCGCGAACAGGTCCGGGTCGGTGATCGTCCAGATGGCGCTCTGCGTGCCCGCGTAGACGAGCTTGTTGAGCAGCTCGGCGCTGATGCCGGCCGGCTTGGTGCCCTTCGCCGCGGCGAGGAGGGCGTCGGCGCCCACGGTCGGGTACGCGTGGGTCAGCACCCACTGCACCTGGCCCAGCTCGGCCGGGGTCGGCGAGGAGTTCTCGTTCTTCGACCACGCCGCCTCGACATACGCGGTGTGCGTGATGTTGCGCGCGAAGTCGATGCAGTACGCGAGGACCGGCTCGGTCGCGCCGGCGACCTTGATGCCGAGGCGCGGGGCGCCGGTCTCGTTGCCGTTCGGGTTGCCCTTGGTGTCCTTCGAGTTGATGACCTTGATCGCGCTCTGCGCATTGTCAAGGTAGACCTGGGTGCCGGTGACGGTGTCGGCGTGCGCGGCGCCGGCTCCACTCAGGGCGACGGCACCCCCGACGAGCACCGCTGCGGCCAGACCGGCCAGACGGGAAAGGTGTGACACGGAGACTGGACCACCTTTGACGAGAATCAGGGGGACGCTCGTTTGTAGCGGTCCGAGACCCCTCCTGTCACCTCAGCAGTCACACCAGTCACACCAGTCACACCGGTTTGTCCGGATAAACCAAGAAAAATTTCAGACCAGGCGGCGATCCGCGGCCCAGCGCGACAACTCGTACCGATTCGACATCTGCAACTTGCGCAGGACGTTGGAGACGTGCGTCTCGACGGTCTTGATCGAGATGTAGAGCTCCTTCGCGATCTCCTTGTACGCGTATCCGCGCGCCAGCAGCCGCAGCACCTCCCGCTCGCGGTTGGTCAGCTGGTCCAGCTCCGGGTCGGCGACCGGCGCGTCGGGCCGCGCGGCGAACGCGTCGAGCACGAACCCGGCGAGCCTCGGGCTGAACACCGCGTCGCCGTCCGAGACCCGGCGGATCGCGTCGGCGAGTTCGTCCGGCGAGATGGTCTTGGTCACATACCCCCGCGCGCCGGCCCGGATCAGCCCGATGACGTCCTCGGCGGCGTCGGAGACCGACAGCGCCAGGAACCGCACCTGCGGCTTGCTGCGGCGCATCGCGTCGAGGACGGCCCGGCCGCCGCCGTCGGGCATGTGCACGTCGAGCAGTACCACGTCGGGCTCGAGGGCGGTGATCTTCTGCACCGCCTCGGCGACCCCGCTCGCCTCACCGATCACGTCGACGTGTGCGCCCAGCTCGGCGCGGACCCCCGCGCGGAACATGGCGTGGTCGTCGACCAGGAACACCCGCAGGCGCTGGGTCTCGTCAGTCATCATTTCTCCGTATCGATGGGCAGGCTCAACCGCACCTCGGTGCCGTCGCCAGGTGTGCTGCGAATCTCCGCCTTGCCCCCGTGGCGCTGCATGCGGGCCAGGATCGAACCGCGGACCCCGTGCCGGTCGGACTCGACGGCGGTGAGGTCGAAGCCGATCCCCCGGTCGCGGACGAACACGCTCACGCAGTCGGGCTCGACCTCCGCGTAGAGCGAGACGGTCTCGACCTTGGCGTGCTTGGCCGCGTTGACCAGGGCCTCACGGGCGGCGGCGACGATCGCCGCGACCCGCTCGTCGACGTTGAGGTCACCGACGACCACGGTCTCGACCGCGATCGCGAACGTGTCCTCGACCTCGGCCGACGCCTCCTCCAGGGCGGCGCCGAACTTCTCCGTCGGCGACGCGGTCGGCTTGTACAGCCAGTTGCGCAGGGTCCGCTCCTGGCCGCGGGCGAGGCGCTGGACCTCCTTGAGGTCGCCGGCGTTGCGCTGGATCAGGGCGAGGGTGTGCAGCACCTGGTCGTGCACCATCGCGGCGAGCTCGGCCCGCTCCTGCTCGCGCACCCGCGCCTCGCGCTCGGTGCTGAGCTGGGTGAACATCCGGTACAGCAGCGGGGCGAGGGCCAGGCCGACGCCGGCGAGGGCGACCGCGGCGAACCCGAGGCCGTAGCCGATCGAGGCGAGGTTGGCCCCGGCCAGGGGCACCCCGGCCACGAACGCGCCGATGATGCCGACGACGACGAGCAGCCCGCCACCGATGAACCGCACCAGGTAGGACTTGCGGTTGTTGTCCATCACCGCGCCGAGCCACGGCATCCCGGGCACGGTCGCCGACCAGCGCTCGCGTCGCTTCGGGTCCGCCTGGTGCCAGATGATGCCGGCGCCCAGCGCGATGACCGCGGCGAGCCAGCCGATCACGGCCTGGATGCCTTCGCGGGGCTGCACCATGAGCACCAGCAGCACCATGCCGACGCCGAGCGCGAGGAACGCGAAGAGCTGGTTGACGTTGCGCCGGCCGGACCGCACGTGCGGCGGCATCGGCAGCACCGCCCAGAACGCGGCGTAGAGCAGCGCGCCGAGCCCGTTGAACGCGGCGAGCACCACGAACGCCACCCGCACCAGCACCACTGAGGCGCCGAGGTGCGCGGCGATACCGGCGGCGACCCCTGCGACGACCCGGTCCGCAGGCTCGCGGTAGAGGCGGCGGATCGGCACTGGGCTGCTCATCGGGCTCGTTTCGGCTCAGGCCGGGGTGAGGGACCGGCGGGGTTCCACCAAATCGTCACACGCGGACCGACACCTGGACCACTCCGAGCGACCCTGGAACCGGCAAATCAGGGTGGTGTCAGGGTCGATGCCTGAGGCGGACAGGGCTGCGCATCAGCGAACATCGGTGGCATGACGAACCCGCCTGCCGCCGACGAGCCGGCGGCCGTAAAAGCAACCGCAGAAGATCAAGAGCCGGATGGTGTACGTGCGGCGCCCCGCTATGAGGCCGACTACCTGCCCGACGGCGATTCCGACGCCGACGCCGAACGGTCCGACCCGGTGAGCACGCCGCCCGCCGCCGCTGACGCCACCCCGGTCAGCACGGCGCCTTCGACGGACGCTCCCGCGGCCGACGCCCCTGTGAGCGGTGCCCCCGTGAGCGGCGCCCCGGCGAGTGACACCCCGGTCAGCGCCGCGCCCGTCAGCGCATCGCCCGTCAGCACATCGCCCGTCAGCGCATCGCCCGTGAGCGTGGAGCCGGTGAGCGCGGGGCCGTACAGCGTGCCGATCGCCGAGGCGCCGGTGTACACCGAGCCCACGTACCACGCGCCCACCTATGACCTGCCGAGCTACGAGGCGCCCGCCGCCGCGGACGCGCCCACGGTCCGGGCGGAGCAGCCCGAGGTCGACCTGACCAAGGCCGAGCGCGACGAGCCGGCGTCCGCGCCGCCCGCCGCCGAGACCGCGGACCTCTTCGAACCGCCGGCCGGAGCCGTGCCGCCGCCGCCCGGTGCGGCGCCGCCCGGTGGCATGCCGCCCGGCGGGTTCCCGCCCGGACCGCCCGGACCGCCACCCGGCGGCAACGGGCCGTTCGGGCCGCCACCCGGAGGGTCAGGCCCCGGAGGTCCAGGCCCCGGTGGGTCGGGCCCCGGCGGGCCAGGGCCCTTCGGCGGGATGCCGTTCGGCAGCGGGTTCAACCGGGGCAACCTCGTGCGACCCCAGCAGGGCCGTTACGTCGCCGGTGTCTGCGCCGCGATCGGGCGGGCCACGAACACCGACCCGACCCTCTGGCGGGTCATCTTCGCCGTGCTCACGCTCGCCGGCGGGGTCAGCATCGTCGCGTACCTGCTGGGCTGGCTCCTGCTGCCCGCCGAGGGCGACACTGGCTCCCCGCTCGAGGCGCTGCTCGGCCGGGGCAGGTCGACGACGTCGGCGCCCCTCGCGATCGTGATCGGCGTCGGCGCGGTGCTGGCGTTCCTGCTGGTGATGTCGCGCAACGTCGGCGCCGCCGCGGTCGGCCTCGCCGTGGTCATCGGCGTGGTCGCGCTGCTCGTCCGCGGGCAGGGCAACCTGCAGGCCGCCCCGCAGGGTCAGCAGCCGGGCGGGGACCGGCCGGGGCCGCCGCTCGGGCCGTTCGTGCCGCCACCGGGCCCGGCGCCGGCGACGCCGTTCCCGCCGTCGGTGCCGCCGTTCCAGTCGGGCGCACCCGCGTATCCCACAGCTGCCGCCGGACCGTCGGGCGGGGCACCGTCCGTACACCCGGCATGGCAGCAACGCCAGACGGCCGTGACCCAACCCGTGTTCACCCCCGCCCCTGTGCCGCCGACCACCCAGCTGCCCACGCCGCCGCTGCCGCCGCTGCCGCCCCTCGCGCCGGTCGGCTACCGGCCGCCGTTCGCGCCGCACGGGCCGTTCGGCGGCAGGAGCCCCTACGCGGCGTCGCTCGGCTACCCGCCCGGCGGGCCGGGATCGCCGTACCCCGGGCTCGCCCCGACACCGCCGAAACCCCCGAAGCCACCCAAGGTGCGCTCCCGCCTCGGACGGGTGATCTTCTCGCTGATCTGCCTGTCGCTGGGGGTGCTCGCCGCGCTCGAGGTGACCGCCGCCAACTTCCTGGTCAGCACGTACTTCGCGGTGCCGCTCGCGATCGTCGCGATCGGCCTGATCGTCGGCGCGTGGTTCGGCCGGGCCCGGCTCATGATCCTGCTCGGGGTCCTGCTGAGCATCGCCCTGGCGATCTCGACGGCCTCCGGGACGGTGGACGGCGCCGCGCCGCGCCACATCGAGAACATCAACATCAACCCGACCTCGGTCAGCGAGCTGGACGGCGACTATCACACCGACATCGGTGACATCAACGCCGACCTGTCCCGGGTCGACTTCACCGGCGAGGAGGTCGATCTCTCCTTCCGGGTCGACCTGGGCGGCAACATCCGCATCGTCCTGCCACCGAACGTGGACGTCACCGTTGAGGTCCGGGTCGAGGGCGGCGACTGCCGCGTCCTGGGACGCGAGTGCGGCGGGTTCAATCAGACCAACCAGTTCACCGATACCGGCACGGACGGCGCCGGCGGCGGCAAGCTGCACCTCGACCTCGACCTTCGTTACGGCAACCTGGAGGTGACCCGGTGAAGCCGCACCGCACCGATGGCCTCTCCCTCACGTTCGGCCTGATCTTCCTCGGCATCGTGATCGTCTGGCTGTTCAACCAGGCGGTCGAGGTGGACCTCAACGCCGGCTGGATCGTCGCCGTCGGCCTGATCGTCTTCGGCCTGCTCGGTCTGCTCGGAGCCCTTCGCTCCGACAAAAGCGACAAACCCTCCTCATCGGTGCCGTCTTCTTCGGCACCGGCGTCGCCCGACACGGACGACGTCGACTAGACACGGAATATGCTGGGCCGGCGGGGCACGCTTTCCCGCCGGCCTTCGCCTTGTCTTTCCGTTTTTTGAGGAGCCCTCCAGACATGACCCAATCTCCCGTTGGTGGCGCGTCCGGCGTGTCCCGCCGCCCGATCCAGATCGGTGACCGCGCCGCCCGGGTCCTCGCCAGCGAGCTCGCCCGCCACGGCGGACCCAAGACCGGCCTGCTGGTCGGCGCGGCCGCCGGCTCCGCCACCCTCGCGGCCGCGATCGACGCGCTGCTGCCCGACGATCGGCTGACCGTCGTCGCCGGCTCCGGCGCCGGCTTCGGTGCCGCCGCCGCGCTGCAGGAGCACGTCGAGCGGCAGGGCCGCTGGGTGACCGACCGGACCCGCGTCGTCGAGACGCTCGCCGAGGCCGAGCCGGCCGACGTGGTGATCCTCGCCGAGCCCCTGTCCGGCGGCGCCGACGAGGCCCGGGCCGCCCTCGCCGACCTGACCAAGCTGGTCAACGCCGGCGGCGTCCTCACCGTCGTCGTCCCGGCGACCCGCCTGCCGAGCGGCGCCGCCGACGAGGTGGAGCGCCAGGCCGCCCTCTATGGCGTGGGCAGCGACCTCGTCCTGCGCAACGTGCCGCCGGTCCGCGTGCACCGGCTGCGGCACACCCCGGCGCACCACGCCGCGGCGCACAACCTGCTGCCGGCGTTGCGCCCGTCGAGCGTCCCGCTCACCCGGGGCATGAACATCGACTCCAACGGCGTTGCCGCTGCCGGCATCGCGCTCGGCTTGGCCGCCCTGGCCAAGGCCGCCCGCCCCAAGTCGAAGCTGTGGCTGGTCCCCGCGCTCGCCGCCGCCCCCGTCGCCGCGTTCTTCCGCGACCCGCAGCGCGACGTGCCCGAGGACGCGAGCGCTGTCGTCGCCGCCAGCGACGGCAAGGTGCTCGGCGTCGAGCGCATGCACGACAAGCGCTTCGGCGACATGGAGTTCCTCCGCATCGCGGTCTTCCTCTCCGTCCTGGACGTGCACGTCAACCGGGCCCCCGTGGCCGGCAAGGTCGTCGACTACTTCGTCGAGGACGGCGGCTACGCCGCGGCGATGAAGCCCGAGGCGGAGCACAACGTCGCGGCCTACACGCTGCTGGAGACGGCCCACGGCCCGGTCGCGGTCGTGCAGCGCACCGGCCTGATCGCCCGGCGCATCGTGCAGCGCGCCCCGGTCGGCTCGCTGCTCGCCAAGGGCGAGCGGTTCGGCCTGATCCGGTTCGGCTCCCGCACCGACGTCTACCTGCCGGCCGACAAGGCCACCGCGGCGGTCGCCCCCGGCGACCGCGTCGTGGGCGGCGCCACGGTGATCGCGACCTGGCTCTGACCTGATCGCTGCGAGAGGGGGACCGGTCCCGGCGTTTCCGCCGTGAGGCCGGTCCTCCACTGCTCGCGCGGCCATCCCCGGGCGACGCCCCGCGCGGCGTGTCCCCATCGCGACGTGGCCCTGACCTGATCACTGCGAGGGGACCGGTCCCCGCGTTTCCGCCGCTAGGGCCGGTCCTCCCCCACTCGCGCGGCCATCCCCGGGCGACACCCCGCGCGGCGTGTCCCCAGCGCGACCTGGCTCTGACCTGATCGCTGCGAAGGGAACCGGTCCCCCATTACTCGCGCGGCCATCCCCGGGCGGCGACCCCCGCGGCGGAAATCGGAGCCGACACCCGAACGGAGCGGCGTGTCCCCGGCGCCGGCGGTCGGGCGCGGACGCGGCGGCAGCCCGAATGCCACGTCCGGGTGACGTCACGGCCCGAACGGAAACCCCCCGCGCACACCGAAGCGCCCCGCGACCGGGGTGAGCCGGAGCGGGGCGCTGGAGACGCTGGTGCGGAAAAAGTGCTAGGCGGTGACGTGCCGGCGCTGGCGGAGCCAGAGGACCGGGCCGCTCACCAGGTACGCCAGGACCACGGCGACGAA
Source organism: Dactylosporangium sp. NPDC049525 (assembly GCF_040676755.1). Lineage (NCBI taxonomy): Bacteria > Bacillati > Actinomycetota > Actinomycetes > Micromonosporales > Micromonosporaceae > Dactylosporangium > Dactylosporangium sp. NPDC049525. The sequence goes on from NZ_JBFAPO010000089.1 coordinate 23,576, forward strand.
CGTCAGGCGGAAGTCGACCAGAGCGCCGACCACCGGCAGGGCGAACAGCCACGGCGGGAGCTTCGCCAGGCGGGCGAGCTTGGCATACGGGAAGCTGGACACCATCGCCAGGCCCAGGACGGCGACGCCGGCGACCCGCAGGACCGGGGGCATCTCCGGGGCGATGAGGGTGGCCAGGGCGAGCACCGCCGCGCACATGGTGGTCGGCACGCCGCAGAAGAAGCGGCCGTCCTTCGGCGAGACGTTGAAGCGGGCCAGGCGGATCGCGGCGCACGCGGCGACGAGAGCGCAGGCGGGCATCAGCACGGCCGCCGGGGCGGAGTCGTTGAGCCAGGCGTAGACGACCACGGGCGCGGCCAGGCCGAAGGAGCACATGTCGGCGAGGGAGTCCATCTGCGCGCCGAACGGGCTGGCGACGCCGAGGCGGCGGGCCAGGAAACCGTCCAGGCCGTCGAAGATGACGCAGGCGATGAGCAGGGTGGCGGCGATGCGGACGTCGCCGTGGTTGACGGCGACGAAGATCGCGCACAGGCCCAGCAGGAGGCTGCTGATGGTGCAGGCGTTGACGAGGGCGAACCGGATGCGCCGGGCGACGGTGCGCTCACCGGGCAGCAGCGGGATGCTGAGGCCGGGGCCCTCGTCCAGGGCCGTGTGCAGCGGCGGCACGGCGGGGCTGACCGGCGCGACCGACACCACGTCACGTGACAGTCCGTCACGGCGGCGCATACGCAGTCGCGGAAGCCGGACCCTGCCCTCGCGGGTGTCGGTCTCGGTCGGCTGCGGCATGAGCAGTGCGGTTGCGCCGGCGACGTTACCGTCACCGCGACGACCGACCCGCCCCGCGAAGAGCACCTGGCGGGCGAGCGAACCGCTGCGTCGCAGCCGTCCTGCCCACTGCCGGCCCCCTCCGGGGCGCGGACTGTCCGTGGTGCGTCGTCGCTGCCAAGGTGCTCTCGGCACTGATCCTCCATGCAGGAACGGGGTTCCCACGGTCGCTTTCGAGGGCGTTTTGCCCCCATTAGTCCGTCTTCGCGAGAGTGCCTCGCGATCTACACCATCGCATATCGTGTCGCGCTTGGCGATGGCTCAGATAGGAACCCGCCTAGAAACTGCTCTTCCAGGGCTGGCCTCGGACTACTCAGGGTAGTCCGAAATTCACCTATAATTTATCTTAACGACGACGATCACTCTCCCGTCGCGGAAGTGAGGCGGCCCACTGGACAACCTCCGTCACCTGGAGGCCGGGCAGCTCGGCGCGGGCGAACCAGGCGGCCGCCGCGGTCGACCCGCCGGCGGCCTCGGTCACTCTGGGTGGCGTCGGCGCGGGCACCAGGACGCGGTAGAGGGCCCGGACGGCGTGCCAGTTGATTGGATACCCTTCTGGGCCGATCGCACCCGGATTCCGCCGATGGGTAACACCGAGCAGCTCCGTGATCTCACCCCGCTGGGCGGTCTCCTCGACGAGTTCGCGCAGCAGCGCCTCGGCGGGCTGCTCGCCCGGGTCGGTGCCGCCGCCCGGCAGGTGCCACTTGCCGGCGCCCGGGTAGCCGTGGGCAATCTGGGTGAGCAGGACCCGGTCGTCGGGGTCGGTGACGAAGCCGTACGCGGCGAAGCGCTGCCCGGTCGGCAACCCGTTGGGATCCGGGCGCTCGGTGAAGTCGCCAACCGCCGCGCCGGGCGCCACGGCGACCTCGAAGACCACCCGGTCCTCGTGCAGCTCGGGCGTGACGACGGCGTGCACGTCCAGCACCGACAGCACCACGATGGACAGGTCGGCCTGCTCGACGAAGTGCCGGACCATCGCGGTCGTGGGGCTCTCGCCGTGCCGGACCGGTCCCCCGATGTCGTCGGTGCCGCCTGGACGGCGACCGTAGACGGTGATCACCCGGGATGCGCTCATAAGATCAGCCTAGGCCGACGGATCAGCGTAGGCCGACCCCGCGCAGCGCCTCCTCGGTGACCTCGGTCAATGCGAGCTCGTCGAGCTCCTCGGGGTCGAACCAGCGGGCCTCCGCGGTGGAGCCGCCGACGTCGTGGATCACCGGGCGGCTGGAGCGGGCCACGTGGACCCGGTAGAACGCGCGGACCCCGTGCCAGTCGATCGGGTAGCCCTCGGGGCCGAGCTGGGCCGCGTCCCGGTGTGAGGCCACGCCGAGCAGCTCGACGATGCGGCCCTCCTGGCCGGTCTCCTCGACCAGCTCCCGGATGAGGGCGACGTCGGGCTGCTCGCCGAAGTCGGTCCCGCCGCCCGGCAGGTGCCAGGAGCCGCCGCCGGGGTACCCCTCGGAGATGCGGGTCAGCAGCACGCGGCTGCGCCGGTCGGTGCACACGGCGTAGGCGGCGAAGCGCTGGGCGCGGTGCAGCCCGTCCGGGCCGGGCACGGCGTAGAAGGACGGCACCTCGGGCACGCCGTCGGGCCGCAGGTCGACGGCGGCCTCGCGCAGGCCGAGCGCGTCGGCGGTGAACCGGCGCAGCGGCAGCTGCTCCGCCTCCTCGCGGGTGACCCAGCGGGCCAGGTCGGTCGGCTGGCCGACCCGGTCGCGCAGCGCGCCGCCGCGCACCGTCACCTCGTAGATGAGGCGGTCGGTGTGGATCGTGAGGCCGCGGTCGGGCAGCGCCCGCATGTCGGCGATGACGTCGCGCAGCTGGGCCACGGCGACGGAGAGGCCGGTCTCGGCGGCGGTCTCCCGCACGACGGTGTCGACCGGGTTCTCACCGTGGTCGACGGCGCCGCCGGGCAGCGACCAGACTCCGGGCGTGCCGGACTTCGCCGACGCCCGGACCAGGAGGAACTCGTCGGAGTCGGCGATGACGCAGTAGGCCGCGATGCGTCGGAGCGGCTGTAACGCTGGAGTCACGTCGATAAATTGTCCGGCAATTCCAGCCAGTCGCAAGGGCGACGCTCACCTGAAAGGGGATTCATTCCCATTCAATAGTGCCCGGAGGCTTGGACGTAACATCCACGACCACCCGGTTGACCTCCCGGACCTCGTTTGTTATCCGGGTCGAAATCTTGGCGATCAGCTCGTGCGGCAGCCGGGACCAGTCGGCGGTCATCGCGTCGTCGCTGGAGACGGGGCGCAACACGATCGGGTGACCATAGGTCCGGCCGTCGCCCTGGACCCCGACGCTGCGCACGTCGGCGAGCAGCACCACCGGGAACTGCCAGACCGAGCGGTCCAGGCCGGCGGCGGTGAGCTCCTCGCGGGCGATCAGGTCGGCGGCGCGCAGGATGGCGAGGCGCTCCTCGTCGACCGCGCCGATGATCCGGATCGACAGGCCGGGGCCGGGGAACGGGTGCCGCATGACGATCTCCTCGGGCAGGCCGAGGGCGGCGCCGATCGCGCGCACCTCGTCCTTGAAGAGCGTCCGCAGCGGCTCGACCAGCGCGAACTGCAGGTCGTCCGGGAGCCCGCCGACGTTGTGATGCGACTTGATGTTGGCGGTGCCGGTGCCGCCGCCGGACTCGACCACGTCGGGGTAGAGCGTGCCCTGGACGAGGAACTCGACGTGCTCCTCGGCCTCCAGGTCGCGGGCGGCCTGCTCGAAGACCCGGATGAACTCCCGGCCGACGATCTTGCGCTTCTGCTCGGGGTCGATGACGCCCGCCAGGGCGCCGAGGAAGCGGGCGGCGGCGTCGACGACCTTCAGCGTGATGCCGGTGGCCGCGACATAGTCCTTCTCGACCTGCTCGGCCTCACCGGCGCGCAGCAGGCCGTGATCGACGAAGACGCAGGTCAGCTGGTCGCCGACGGCCTTGTGCACCAGCGCGGCGGCGACCGCGGAGTCGACCCCGCCGGACAGCGCGCACAGCACCCGCTTGCTGCCGACGCGGGCCCGGATCGCCTCGACCTGCTCCTCGATGATGTTGTTGGACGTCCAGGTGGGCTCGATGCCGGCGATCTCGTAGAGGAACCGGCGCAGCACCTCCTGGCCGTGCGGGGTGTGCGCGACCTCGGGGTGGAACTGCACGCCGGCGAGGCGGCGGGACACGTCCTCGAACGCGGCGACCGGCGCGGCCGGCGAGCCCGCGGTGACCGTGAAGCCGGCCGGGGCGGCGGTGACGCAGTCGCCGTGGCTCATCCACACCGACTGGGCGTCGGGCAGCCCGCGCAGGAGCACGCCACCGCCCTCGGCGATGCTCAGCGGGGTGCCGCCGAACTCGCGCAGGCCCGTGTGGCTCGCCTCGCCGTCGAGGGCGACGGCCATCGCCTGGAAGCCGTAGCAGATGCCGAGGACCGGCACGCCGGCGGCGAACAGCGCGGGGTCGACCTGCGGGGCGCCTTCCTCGTACACGGACGAGGGACCGCCGGACAGGATGATCGCGGCCGGGCCCTTGGCCAGCATGTCCGCGACCGGCATCGAGTGCGGGACGATCTCGGAGTAGACGTGCGCCTCGCGCACCCTGCGGGCGATCAGCTGCGCGTATTGGGCACCGAAGTCGACGACGAGAACCGGCGGCGGCGTGGTCATGCCAATGAGCCTAGTCGGCGCCCGGGCGTGACCTGCGTCTCAGGGCCGCTGTTGCAGCGTTTTCGGCAGGTGTACGGCGGTGACGCGCAACGCTGCCGGTGCCCCTTCCGGCACCGCGGGGTTGGCCGGGGGCACCGCAGGCACCGGCCGGTAGGCGGAGCCGAGCGGCGGCCGCGGGTCGGGTTCGCCCCGGTTCGGCCACATGGACATGGCCCGCTCCGCCTGGGCGGTGATCGTCAGGGACGGGTTGACGCCGAGGTTGGCGCTGACCGCCGCGCCGTCGACGACGTGCAGCCCGGGGTGGCCGTACACGCGGTGGTAGGCGTCCACGACCCCGCGCTCCGGCGAGTCGCCGATCGGCGCGCCGCCGAGGATGTGGGCGGTGATCGGGATGTTGAACACCTCGGACCAGCTGCCGCCGGCCATGCCGCCGATCTCCTCGGCGAGCAGCCGCACGGCCTGGTTGCCGGCCGGGATCCAGGTCGGGTTGGGTTCGCCGTGGCCCTGCGACGTGGTGAGCTTGCGCCGGCCGGTCCAGCCGCGGCGCAGCCGGACGTTGAGGGAGTTGTCCAGCGACTGCATGACCAGCGCGATCACCGTCTTGTGCGACCAGCGCCGCACGGACAGCACCCGGGCGTGCCGGATCGGGTGCCGGAAGAACGCGCCGAACCAGCGCAGCGGCCGCCACGGGCCGCCGTCGGTGAGGACGGTCTGCAGCAGGCCCATGGCGTTGGAGCCGGGCCCGTAGCGGACCGGCTCGATGTGAGTGTGCGCGTCCGGGTGGAACGAGCTGGTGATCGCCACGCCGTCGGTGAAGTCGACGTCCTTGCGCAGCGAGCGGGCGCCGACGATCGACTCGGAGTTGGTGCGGGTGAGCGTGCCGGCCCGCGCCGACAGCTCGGGCAGGTGACCGTCGGCGCGCATCCGCAGCAGCAGCTCCTGCGTGCCGAGTGCGCCGGCGGCGAACACCACCTGGCCCGCGTGGAACGTCAGGCGGTCCCGCCGGCGAGCCGTCCCGCGGGTGTCGACGCGGTAGCCGCCGTCCTCAGGTCGTACCGACGCCACCGTGGTCAACTGGTGCACCTCGGCGCCGAGCCGTTCGGCCAGGTGCAGATAGTTCTTCACCAGGGTGTTCTTCGCGCCCACCCGGCAGCCGGTCATGCACGCGCCGCAGTGCTCGCAGCCGTGCCGCAGCGGCCCCGCGCCGCCGAAGTACGGGTCCACGCCGGACCTGCCGAAGTACACACCGACGGGGGTCTGGTGGAAGGTGTCGCCGACGCCCATCCGCTCCGCGACCGCCTTGATCGCCACGTCGGCGCGGGTCATGCGGTGGTAGACGCTGACGCCGAGCATGCGTTCGGCCTGGTCGTAGAACGGCGCCAGCTCGGTGCGCCAGTCGGTGATGTCGCGCCACTGCGGGTCGTCGTAGAACTGCTCGAGCGGCCGGTAGAGGGTGTTGGCGTAGATCAGCGACCCGCCGCCGACGCCGGCGCCGGACAGCACCAGCACGTTGCGCAGCAGGGTCAGCCGCTGGACGCCGAAGCAGCGCAGGGCCGGGGCCCACAGGAAGCGCTTGGCGTCCCACGACGTCTTGGGGAACTCGTCGTCGGCGAAGCGCCGGCCGGCCTCCAGGACCGCGACCGAGTAGCCCTTCTCGGCCAGGCGGAGCGCGGTCACGCTGCCGCCGAACCCTGACCCGATGACCACCACGTCATATCGCACGCCTCATGGTGACTCACCAGTAAGTTACTGGGAAGTACCAAGTTTGGTATCGGTAGGCGTCATTCCACCCGGAGCGCCTCCCCGGACACCTCCCCCTGGTGCGGCACACTGAGGCGCATGGCGAGACTTCCCGGCGGCCTGCCCGCCTGGCGTGGTCGCCGGCTGCTGCGCGGTGCCGGCACGGCCCACGCCGGTCCGGGTCCCGCCACCGTGAGCGCCGCGCGCCACGCGGCCCTGCACTCCCTGGTCATCGAGGCGGCGAAGTACGCCGACGCGGCACCGCCGGCGTCGGTCACGCTCGCCGGGTCCGGCACGGTCCGGTGCACCGGCGGCACCTTGCGCATCGGGCTGCCGCTGGTCTGGGGCCTGCCCGCGGACCACCTCCGCATCGTCCTGGCGCACGAGCTGGCGCTGCCGGACACCAAGCACGCCGACCTGATCCGCGGCCTGCTCGCCGCCCGCGCCGCCGCCGACCCCAAGGTCCTCGCCGCGACCGACCCCCTCGAGGTCGCGGTCGAGCAGTTCCGCGACGCCGCCGCGATCGCCGCCGGCGGCGGCGGGCTGTCCGGCGTGGAGGACGCGGCCGCGGCGCTGCTGCGGGCCGCCACGATCGAGACCGCGTTCGCCGCGTTCGCCGCCGCGGAGGGCCGCCACCTCGTCAGTCTCGAGGCGGGCGCCGAGCCGGCGCCGGTGCGGGTCGCGGACCTGCACGCCGGGTGGCGGCTGCGGCTGGAGCGGTGGGGCGCGCCGGCGGTCGACGGCGGCGCGCTGCTCGACGAGGTGCCCCGCCGGCACCCCGGGCTCGCCGCGGACCTGCGGACCCTGCACGAGGTGCCGAGGCCCGGCCTGGCCGGCGACGCGGTCGCCCTGGACGCCCTGACCGCCGACGAGGAGCAGGCCCTGGCCGCCGAGGTGATCGGCGGCGACGGCGGGTGGACCCGCTTCACGGAGCTGCCCGTCGAGGTCTACGGCGGCGAGGTCGAGCGGCAGGCCCGCGAATACGTCCAGGCGGTCCGCACGGTCCTCGGCCGCGACCCGGACGGCCGGGACGAGCTCGCCGGCACCCTGCTGCGCCGGCCCGTCGACGTGGAACGGGCCCGCCGCGGCGAGGCGTTCGGCGGCCCTGGCGGCAACGGTGGCGACGGCGGCACGGAGCCGGCCGCGCCGCCGTGGATGGGCGTCGTGCTGCTGTCCGTGCTGGTCGAATACACCCTGCTCAAGAAGGACTGGCGGCGCGAGCACCCGCTCGTGGCGCGCCGCCTGGTCGCGCCCGGCGGCGAGGTGCTCGACCTCAACGAGCTCTACCAGCGCCCCGACGAGCTGCGGCGGCTCCTGGCCGGCGGCCCTACAGATTGAGCGTCGGGGTCGCGGCCAGCTCGACCGGGTGGATCACCAGGTATCCGTTGGGCAGGTGCTGCTCGACGACGCCGGCGGCCAGCTGGTTGTAGCCGCTGCCGTCGAACCGGATCCCGTTCCACGGCATGACGGTCTGGGTGGCCGGCACCGACAGCTGCTGCACCGCGTTGCGGATCACCGGCGGGCTCAGGTCGGTGACGGAGTCCATGGCGATGGCGAGCAGCATCGTGGCGGTGAAGGCGGCCGCCGCGACCTCGGTCATCTTGGCGTGGAACGCCTGCTCGAACATGGCGCCGACGATCCTCGCGACCGGGTTGCGCCCGGCGAAGTCGCCGGACCAGCCGCTGGCCCGCAGGACCTGGTTGTTGCCCTTGATCGCGTCGAGCGCGCCGACGCCGGGGCCGAACGCGATGACCGGCGCCTTGCCCTTGAGCCGGCCGGCAAGCTCCGCGGCCGCGGCCGCCTCCTGCGGGTTGGTCACGATCGCGAAGACGGCGTCGCCCTTCTCCACGAAGTCGCTGTCACCGGCGCCGTCGGCATCGAACGCGATCTGCTCCTTGCCGCCGATCTCATACCCGGCGGCGAGGCTCAGGTCCTCGATCGAGGTGCGCACGCTGGCGATCTCGTCGCCGGTCGCGCCGCTGGCCTTGCCCGAGGCGGTGATGACCCGGTTGAACTGGCTGCTGCTGTCGCGCTCCCGGTAGAGCAGGGCGAGCGCGGTGGAGACCATCTGCCGGTCGCTCGGCTGGATCCGGAAGTGCGCCGCCCGGTTGAGGTCGACGAACGTGTCGGCGGTGCTCAACGCGTCGACGAGCGCCACGCCGATGGTGTCGGTCTCCCGGCCGGCGGGCGCGGCGACGTCGAGGGTGTCGGCGAGCACCAGGCCGACGGCGCCGTCGTGCACGAGGCGCGACGCTTCCTTCTCGACCTTCTCCGGCGCGCTGTCGGTGTTGCCGACGACGAGGCTGAGCTTCACGCCGTTGCGCAGGCCGACGCCCGCACTCAGCGGCAGTTTGATCACCTGGTCCTTGACGTCGTTGTTGACCATCTCGATGGCGAGCTTGGCGCCGAGCTGCGCCTGCTGGCCGATCGCGGCGTTGGGCCCGGTCGTGGACACGAGCAGGCCGATCGCGAGCGTCGCCGGAAGCTTCGGCGCCGGGTCGCCCTTGCCGGTGCAGCCGGTCAGGAGCAGCGCCGTGACGGAAACAGCCGCGGCGAACGCAGCCACAGCGGGCCGGCGGCCGAGGATGTACACGACAGAGGACTCCTTGGGACACGCGGCAGGTGGGACGGCCGTATCCTTCCTGTCTGGTCGATGCGTTTCAACCCCGGTGTCGACCTTCAAGTAATGTGACCTGCACCACAATGACGTGGTTGGACAGATGTCGCAACCCTGGTTTGATAAGGCTCGCACGCTGCTCAGGCAGCGCGATGACGCATGCGAAAGGTGTGAGGGGTGCAGACCTTCGCTTCGCCACCTTCATCGAGGGCTCCCGCCGTCGTCATGAAGGTGAACAGCCACCGGCGCCGCAGGCCAGGAGAGCCGCAGCGACGCAGTGCGTCGCTGTTCCGCGTCCGCGACTGGCGGGTGCCGACCAAGCTCGCCGCGGTCCTCGTGCTGCCCGCCGTCGCCTTCCTGGTGATCGCCGGGGTCCAGATCAATGCCTCCGTGCAGGACGCCTCCAAGCTCGACCAGTTCGCCCAAGGGGTCAAAGTCGGCCGCCAACTGACCAATCTGATCCACTATCTGCAGTTGGAAAGGGACCGAACGGCTGGAGTTCTTGCCAAGTCGACCACCGTTCAGGCGCCACCCGGATCGACTTCGACCAATCAGGAGCTGTCGGCCAACTACGCCGCGACCGACGCGGCCCTCGCCGCCTTCTCCAAGGCGGCCCGCCCGCTGCTCGCCAACCCGATCTTCAACCAGTCGCAGAACCGTGTCAGCGCCGACTTCCAGGACCTCTACCTGGTCCGTGAAGGCGTGAAGCAGCGGTGGCTGCGCGAGGAGGCGGTCTTCGACCAGTACTCCTCCACCATCCAGCACCTGTTCGAGCTGGTCCCCGACCGCCCCGACATCGGCGGCGACTCCCAGTCGGTCACCGAGGTCTCCTCGCTGATGGACCTGGCCCAGGCCAAGGAGCTCAAGGACCAGCTGCGCGGGCGGATCTTCGCGGCCGCGAGCGCGGGCAAGTTCGCCCCCGACGACTTCGAGACGTTCTCGCAGATCCAGGCCCGGCAGGTCGCCGCCGTCGAGCGTTTCCGCGGCTCCGCCAGCCCGCGGCACCTCGCGCTCTACGACCGCAACCTGCGCCAGACCTCCGTCGGCACCGTCGCCCGGCTCCAGCAGCAGGTCATCTCCCGCGCCCGGGGCGCCGCCGTCGGCGTGACCCCCGAGGAGTGGTGGCTGGCCAGCACCAGCGAGCTGGACTACATCCGCACCATCGAGCAGGAGCTGCTCGAGGACGCGATCGAGGGCGCCGCCAACCGCAGCACCGCGCAGCGCACCGACGCCATCGTGGCCACCTCGGTGATCGTCCTGGTCATGCTCATCGCGCTGCTGCTGTCCTGGCTCATCGGCCGGTCGATGGCGCGTTCGCTGCGGCAGCTGCGGGCCCAGGCCCTCGACGTGGCGCAGCACCGCCTCCCGGAGGCCATCCAACGCCTGCGGACGCTGCCCAGGGGTGAGACGGTCACGGTCGACACCACCACCAGGGTCCGCTCCACCGACGAGATCGGTGAGGTCGCCGACGCGTTCACCGCCGTGCACCGCAGCGCGGTCAGCCTCGCCGTCGAGCAGGCCGTCATGCGGCGCAACGTCAACTCGATGTTCGTCAACCTGGCCCGCCGCTCGCAGACCCTGGTCGAGCGCCAGCTGCAGCTGCTCGACCAGCTGGAGTCCGCCGAGACCGACCCCGACCAGCTGGCGAACCTGTTCCGCCTCGACCACCTCGCCACCCGCATGCGGCGAAACGACGAGAACCTCCTCGTCCTCGCCGGCAGCGAGGCGACCCGGCGGTGGGCGCAGCCCGTCTCCCTCTCCGCGGTGACCCTGGCCGCGATGGCGGAGATCGAGCAGTATGCGCGGATCCGCCACGACGTCGCGACCGACATCTTCGTCGTCGGGCACGCCGTCTCCGACATCGTCCACCTGCTCGCGGAGCTGCTGGAGAACGCGACGACGTTCTCCCCGCCGGACACGGTCGTCACCGTCTCCGGCTGGCCCGCGAAGCAGACCAGGGAAGCCACGATCGTCATCGAGGACCGCGGCCTCGGCATGACCGAGTCCGGTCTCGTCGACGCCAACGACCGCGTGGCCGCCCCGATCGCCATCGACGTCGCCGCGTCCGAGCGGATGGGTCTCGTCGTCGTCGGCCACCTCGCCGCGCGGCACGGCGTCCAGGTCCGGCTCGACGCCACCGACGAGGGCGTCACGGCGTATGTCACGCTCCCGGCCCGCCTGCTGGCCGCCCCGCCGGAGGGCGCCGGGCTGTATCACGGCAGCGGCAACCGCATCGCGGGCATGTCGCGCCTGCCGATCACGGCCGAGGGCGACGCCCGCCCGGGTCCCGTGGTGATCTCCGCCGAGGACGCGCCGACGGCCGTGCTGCCGGCGCTGCCCGGGCGGCCGAGCACCGGCGGCGCGGACGAGGACGTGCCGGCGGTCGCCGCGCCGCCGCTGCCCTCGGTGCCGGTCGCGCTGACGACCTGGCCGGTGGCCTCGTCGGCCGCGGGCGGCACGGACACGATGCCGGTCCAGCGGGTCCCGTCCAACGGTTCCTCCGTCTCCGACGGCGCCGTGCCGGGTGTTCCGGTCTCCGGGGTGCCGGTGTCGGGTGGTCCCGTGTCCGGGGCGCCCGTCTCCGGAGTGCCGGTGTCCGGCGTACCCGTGTCTGGCGTGCCCGTGTCTGGCGTGCCCGTGTCAGGCGTGCCCGTGTCAGGCGTGCCCGTGTCCGGCGGGCCGATGCGCGGCGCGTCCGTCTCGGGTGTTCCCGGTGCGGGCGTTTCCGGCAACGGCGCCGCGAATGGTTCCGGGGCTCCCGGTGCTGACGCGCCCGGTGCCGCCGTTCCTGGTGGTGTCGTGCCTGGCGGTGCTGTGCCTGGCGGTGCTGTGCCCGGCGGTGCGGTGCCCGTTTCCGGGGCTCCTGTTTCGGCGGTTCCGGTCTCCGGGGCCGCTGTGCCGGTCTCCGGGGTGCCCGCGTCGCCCGCCTCCGGGCCGCCGGCGCAGCGAACGGCGAACGGCGGGCCGGCCGCGACGGCGCCGCGGCGGGGACCCAGCCGGGCCGAGGACATCATCGGCGCGGGGGGGGGGGGGGGGGGGCGGGGGCCGGGGGGGGGGGCCCCCCGGGGGGGGGCGGGGCGCGCCGGGGGGCGCGCCCCGGCGGGGGGGGCGGGCCGGCGCCCCCCGCCCCCCC
>NZ_JBFAPO010000090.1:0-35356 GCF_040676755.1 Dactylosporangium sp. NPDC049525
GCGATCCCGAAGCTGCGGCAGGGCTCCTATTTCCCGGACTGGTTGTTGCAGCACCGCCGCCGCGCTGAACAAGCCCTGATCAGCGTGGTCGCGACCGCGTACCTGCTGGGGGTGTCGACCCGGCGGGTGGAGAAGCTGGTGGAGCAACTCGGCATCACCGGGCTGTCCAAGAGCCAGGTGTCGGAGATGGCGGCGCACCTGGACACGCAGGTCGAGGCGTTCCGCAACCGGCCCCTCGACGCCGGCCCATACACGTTCCTCGCCCTGGACGCCCTCGTGGTGAAAGTCCGCGAACGCGGCCGGATCGTCAACGTGCACACCCTCGTCGCCACCGCGGTGAACGCCGACGGACAGCGGGAGGTCCTCGGCCTGGACGTGACATCCGACGAGGACGGCGCCGGCTGGCTGGCGTTCCTACGCTCACTGACCGCCCGCGGCCTGTCCGGCGTCCGTCTCGTCGTGTCCGACGCCCACCGCGGCCTGGTCGCCGCTGTCGGCGCGGCGCTGCCCGGCGCGGCGTGGCAACGCTGCCGCACCCACTACCTGCGCAACCTGCTGACCAAGGTCCCGAAGACCGCGCAACCGTGGGTCGCGACCCTCGTCCGGACGATCTTCGACCAGCCCGACGTCGACGCGGTCCGCGCCCAGTACGCCCGCACCGTGACAACCCTGGCCGAACGGTTCCCCGACGCAGCCGACCACCTCGACGACGCCCGCGAAGAGCTCCTCGCCTTCACCGGCTTCCCACGCGAGGTCTGGAAACAGGTGTGGTCGAACAACCCCCAAGAACGGTTGAACAAGGAGATCCGCCGCCGCACCGACGTCGTCGGGATCTTCCCCAACCGCGCCGCGGTCATCCGCCTGATCGGCGCCGTGCTCGCTGAGCAGACCGACGAGTGGACCGAAGGCCGCCGCTACATGGGCCTGGAGATCCTCGCCAAAGCCCGGCTGACCGTCATCACCACCGGCGGAACCGAACCCGAGACATCCCCGACCCAACTCGCCGCCGCATAACATCAACCACAACGGATCAGCGCTGACCGTCTCCTACACCACCAGCGCGGACGCGACCACGCCCCGCGCTGGGTGAGCGTCGCGGCCATGCTTGGCGGACCCGGCCGAGCATGAGCGTCACGAGTGCGGCCCGGCATCGGACAGGGACGCGCCGGGCCGCGGAACCGCATCGTCGGGAGTCACCCAGGGCCGGTAAGGCTTGGACCCGCCCAGCCGCGCGTGATGACGTTCATGACAAACCTCCGTGGTCGGTGTTCGATCGCAGGGAGGAGCATCGCGGCAAGGGCGGCCGTGGCGCATCGGTAATTCTGCCTATGAAGGGATAGGTGAGGTACCCATCTCAGTCCTGCAGGGTGCCGGCGAGCAGGCCTCGCATGAAGAAGCGACCCAACATGATGTAGAGGGCGAGTGTGGGCAGGCTCACCAGCAGGGCGCCGGCCATCGCCTGGCCGAAGGGGACGGACTGGCCGCCGGCGATGTTGTTCAGGGCGATCGTCACCGGCCAGGAGTCGCGGCTGGTCATCATGGCGCCGAACATGAAGTCGTTCCAGGAGGAGGTGAACTGCCAGATGATCGCGACGGCGAACGCCGGCTTGGCGAGGGGCACCGCGATGTCGACGAAGCTGCGCAGGATGCCGGCGCCGTCGAGGCGGGCCGACTCGAGCAGGGTGTTGGACATCGCGACGAAGTGGTTACGGAAGATGAGGGTCGTGATCGGCAGGCCGTAGATGATGTGGATGAGCATCAGGCCGGCGAGGCCACCGGTGGGGTCGTTGCCGCCGCGCAGGCCGACCGCCGTCATGGTCTGCGAGACGGGGATGATGACGGCCTGGTAGGGCACGAAGATGCCGAACAGGATCAGCGGGAAGACCACGTTGGAGAACGGGAAGCGGATCTTCGACAGCACGAAGCCGTTGGCACAGCCGAGCAGTGCCGAGAGGAGGCTGGCCGGGATCGCCAGGGAGAGGCTGTTGCGGAAGCCCGATGAGAGCTTGGGCCAGACGAGGCCGAAGTTGTCCATCGAGAAGCTGGTCGGCAGTTCCCAGATCCTCGTCACCGACACGTCGACGGGGTCTTTGAAGGAGGTCACCACCAGGACGTACACCGGTAGGAGGAAGAAGCACGCGAGGGCCCACAGCACGACGTAACGCACGACGCTGCGGGCGCCGCCGGCGGCTTTCGACGACGCGGGCGGGATGGGGTCGGAGACCACGTGCCGAGGCACCGTGGCAGTGGCACGCACCATGCGACTACCCCCGTCCCAGACGCGAGCGAACACGCCCCGGCGCGACAAAACCACGCGAGGCAGAACAACGCGACGCAGGACCACGCGAGGCAGGACCGCGCGACGCAGCGGAGCGGGGTGGACAGGCGAACCGGGGCACCATGTGTCTACCGCCGTTCCGTGCGCAGGGCGTACCAGACATAAGGGCCGACGACGAGCGCGACGCCGATCAGCAGGACCGTTGCGATGGTCGCGCCGCGGTCGTAGAAGCCGCCGTCGAAGGTGGTGAACCACATGTAGAGCGAAGGGGTGTCGATGCGGAGGTTGCCCTGGTCCAGCGCGTAGAGCAGGTCGAACGTCTTCAGCGAGATATGGACCATGATGAGCATGGCGCTGAACGTGACGGGGCGCAGGGCGGGGCGGACGACGTGCCAGAAGATCTGCGTCTCGCTGGCGCCGTCGAGGCGGGCGGATTCGCGCAGTGCCTCCGGTACGCCACGCATGCCGGCGAGGAAGAGGGCCATGACGTAGCCGGAGAGGGCCCAGCCGGCGGGGAGCGCCACGGCGGCGATCGCCCAGATCGAGTCGGACTTGTGCCAGTCGCTGCGCAGGAAATCCAGGCCGACGACGGCGAAGAGCTTGTTCAGCCCGGCGGTGTCGTCGCCGGAGCCGTTGTCCAGCAGCCAGCGCCAGACGATGGCCGTGGCAATGAACGAGATGGCCATCGGGAAAAGGAAGACGCCGCGCAGGAAGCCTTCGCCGCGGACGCCCTTGTCGAGCAGCATGGCCATGAGGAAGCCGAGCACGAGCGCGCCGCCGACGAAGACCGCGGTGAAGACGACGAGGTTGCGCACGTCGGCGTGCCAGCGCTCGTCGCGCATGAGCCGCACGTAGTTGTCGAGGCCCACGAAGTGGTAGGACGGCGACAGGCCACGCCAGTTGGTGAAGGAGACGCGGACGTTCCAGCCGAGGAAGCCGTAGACGAAGACGCCGATGAGGATGAGCGACGGCGACACGAGGAGGAACCCAGCCAGCCACGCCGGGCCGCGGTGCTTGCGGCGGCGGATCGGGGGTGGCGTGAACTGGGGTGCCGGCGGTGCGTTGGAGTGCCGCGGCACATGGACGGGGGCGGTCATCGAGTCTCCTGGAACTGCTGCTGCACAGTGCTGGCGAACTTGCCCAGGTCGCCGTGCTGGACGAACAGCCCGAGCGCCGAGTCGATCTCGGCGTTGTAGGCGTTGTTGGCCACGACGCCGTGCGCGAGGGAGCCGACGATGCGGGTCTTCGGGTCGCGCCACTGCTGCAGCGTCCAGCCGAGGTACCCCTGGTACAGGTCGGCTTCGGCGTCGGTGCGGGCGGGGATGGAACCCTTGAGCGGGTTGAAGAGGTTCTGTCCGGCCGCGGAGCCGCACTCGATGAGCCACTTGCGGGAGAGGTCGGGACTCCGCACTCCGGTCGGCAGGGTGAAGGAGTCGGAGAGGAAGTCGTACATGCCTTCGGTGCCGGGTGACGGGGCCACGTCGTAGCCGTCGCGCCACTGCAGCTTCTTCGCCTGCTCCAGGTAGGAGGAGCTCCAATCGCCCATCACGGCGTAGACGGCGGAGCCCTCGACGATCCGGTCGAGCTGCGGCTGCCACTCGCCGGCGGCGGACTTCACGTCGGAGTTGCCGAGCACCTTGCCGAACATGGCGAGGGCCGACGTGACCTCCGGCGAGGTCCAGCCGAGGTCACCGGAGAACAACCGCTCGTAGTCGTCGGCGCCGAGCTCGCCGAGCAGGACGGTCTCCATGAGGTGCTTCTGCGTCCACTCCGGGCCGACGGCGAGCGGCACCTTGCCCTTGCCGCGGATCATCTCGGCCTGGGCGAGGAACTCCGTCCACGTCTTCGGCGGACCGGCGATCCCGAGGTCCCGCAACGTACGGGGGTTGTACCAGATGAGGTTCGCGCGGTGGATGTTCACCGGGACGGCGTAGATCTTGCCGTCGATGGTGAGATTGTCCAGCAGGCCCTTCGGGAAGACCTTCCGCCAGCCCTGCTGCTCGTACAGGTCGGTCAGGTCCTGGACCTTGCGGGACCGCACGTCGTCGAGCAGCTCCAGGCCGGCGTGGCGCTGGTAGGAGTCGGGCGGGTCGTTGGCCAGCAGCCGGCTGGCAAGGATCGCCTTGGCGTTGGAGCCGGCGCCGCCGGACACGGCCGCGTTGACGAACCGGATGCCGGGGTTGGCCGCTTCGAAGGCCTCGGCCATCGCGGCCAGGCCCTCCTCCTCGCCGGGGCCCGTCCACCACGAGTAGACCTCGAGCTGGTCATCGCTCGCGCCGCCGACGGTGAACATCGACAGTCCTGCGAGCAGCGACACGAGCAGCAGGGTAATGATGGCCAGGCGGCCCTTCCACACGTCTAACCTCCCGTGGCCTCGCTGGCGGGCGAATCCATCTGGCGCGGCACACTCATGTCGTCGAGTGAACCTAGTGGTCACGGAAGTCGTTTGGTGATGAACGTCCGGTTCGTTAAATCGCGTCAACCGGGTGATTACCCCAGACGCACGGATGACTTATATCACAACGCAAAGTATGGTTCGATCCGCTGTTCAGCCCGGGGTTCACGCTGATCAATCCCGGGGTCCTCGTGGAACCCCGGGACAGTTCAGCATGCTAGGAGGCCGCTGGCCTACAGGTTGTAGGCCTCCAGTTCGGACAGCTGGCCGGCGGGCCAGCCGCTGTTGGCGGTGACAGTGACCCTCAGGTACCGCACGCTCACCGCCGGGAACGACAGGATCGCGGTGTTCCCGCTCGCCGGGTCGAACGTGACCGTGATGGAGCCACGCAGCGTCGCGCCGGTCGCGCCGTCGGTGACCGTGACCGTCTGGGTGCGGGTCGCCCACGCCGTGGACGGGGGCAGCCGCAGCGTGACCTTGCCGACGGAGGTGGCGGCGCCGAGGTCGACCTGGACCCACTGCGGGAAGGCGTTGTTGGCGCTCTCCCAGTAGGTGTTCGGGTTGCCGTCGACGGTGTTGCCGGAGCCGTACGTCTGCGTGCTCGACGACTGCGTCGTCGGCCGGCCCAGCGCGAGGTTCGGCCCGGAGACCGAGGCGCCCTGCCCGGACAGGACCACGCTGAGCGACGCGTTGGTGGCGTTGCTGGCCACGGTCAGCGACCCGGTCCGGGTGCCGGTCGCGGTCGGCCGGAAGGTGACGCTGACGGTGCAGCTGCCGCCCGGCGCGATCGACGTGCCGCAGGTGTTCGTCTGCGTGTAGTCACCGGCGACCGTGACCCCGGAGACGGTCGCGGCGGCGGTGCCCGTGTTGGTGACGGTGACGTTCTGCGCGCCGCTGAACGAGCCGACGGTGGTGGCGGCGAAGGTGAGCGCCGTCGGGTTCGCCGTCAGCGTCGCCGTGCCGGTGGCCACGCCGGTACCGGAGAGCGCGACCGTGGCAGTGCCGTTCGTGGCGCTGCTGACGACCGTGAGCGTGCCGGTGCGGGTACCCGCCGCCGTCGGATGGAACGTGACGGTGACGGTGCAGTTGGCGCCGGCGGCGATGACCGTGCCGCACGTGGTGACGCGGGTGAAGTCGCCGGTCGCGGTGATCCCGGAGACGGTCGCCGGGCCGGTGCCGGTGTTGGTGACCAGCACCGTCTGCCACTCGCTGTTGGCGTTGACCGGGGTGCTCTCGAACGTCAGCGACGCCGGGTTCAGCGTGAGGGTGGCCGGGCCGCCGCCGGCGCCGTACACCTCCAGGCTCGACAGCTGCCCGGCGGGCCAGCCGGTGTTGCCGGTGATCTGCACCCGCAGCTGCCGCACCCCCGCGGCCACGGCGATGTCGGCGGTGTTGCCCGTCGCCGGGTCGAACACGACGTCCGCGGCGGGCTTGAGGACGGTACCGGTGGCGCCGTCGATGATCGCGACCGTCTGCCGGCGCGTCGCCCACGCCGCTGCCGGTGGCAGCCGCAGCGTGACCTTGCCGACGGAGACGGTGGAGCCGAGATCGACCTGGATCCACTGCGGGAAGGCGTTGTTGGCGCTCTCCCAGTACGAGTTGGCGTCGGCGTCGGTGGCGTTGGAGGCGGGGTAGCCGCCCTGCGCGCTGGAACTGGTCACCGGCCGGCCCGCGGCCAGGTTCGTGGTGCCGGTGCCGGTCACGCCGGTGCCGGTGAGCTGCACGAGGATCGCGCCCTGGCCGTCGTCGCCGGTGATCGAGTACACCGCCGACTGGGCACCCTGCACGGACGGGGTGAACGTGACGGTCTGGTGGATGACGTCACCCGGCGACAGCTGCTGGCCCTCCGACACCGGGGTGGTGGTGTTGAACGCGCCGACCGGCGGTGCGGCCTTCGTCAGCGTCAGCGTGATGTTGCCGGTGTTGGCGATGTCGAAGGTCTGCGTCGCGGTCTGCCCGATCGGCACCGACCCGAACGCGACCGGGTTCGGGGTGATGGTCAGGTGCGGCGCGCCCGTGACGGCGGTGCCGGTGACCGGGACGGTGACCGATCCCGCATTGCTGGTGACGATGAACGAACTGCTGTGGTTGCCGGCGGCGACCGGGGTGTACCGGACGGACACCGAGACCGACGCGCCGGCGGCGAGGGTGGTGCCGGTGCCGGGGAAGCCGGTGGCCGTGAACGGCGCGGCCGGGGCGGTGAACCCGGTGATGGTCACCGCGCTCGTGCCGGTGTTGGTGATGCTGACGCCGAGGGTCTTGTTCGCGCCGGTCGGCACGGTCCCGAACGCCAGGGTCGACGGGGTGGCGCCCAGGCCGGCCCGGGTGCCGACGCCGTGCAGGTCGAACGGGACGGTGCCGGCGTTGGTGGTGAACGTGAGGCTGCCGGTGGCGCCGCCGGTCGCGGTCGGCGTGTACCGCACCGGCACGGACAACGTCTGCCCGGTGGTGAGGTTCACCGGCAGCGCCGGCGGGGTCGCCGCGAACGGCGCACTGGTCGAGATCGCCGAGATCGTGACGGCGCGGGTCGCCGTCACGGTGACGGTGGCGTTCGCGGTGCTGCCGACCGCGACGCTGCCGAAGTCGGTGGGGCTGCTCGTCAGCGCCGCGGTGGTGGGCCGGCCGAAGCCGATGAGGTGCCCGTCGCGGGTGCCGACGAAGACCCGGCCGCCGTCGGTGGCGGGCGTGACGAACTTCGTCGCGACGCCGATCGGCGCGCTGTAGCGCAGGTTCAGCCGGCCGTTGACCGGCAGGGCGTCGTAGGCGCGCAGCTGGCCGTTGGCGCCGTTGGACCCGTCGCTGTAGACGGCCCAGACGATCGCCGAGCCCGACGTGGTGCCGGTGGACGTGACGACCGGCGAGCCCGAGGTGTACCCGAACGTCGATGCGCTGGTCCCGGCCGAGGTGAGGACGGGCAGGCCGGCGCCGTTGACGCCGTATTTGAACGCGCGCAGGAAACCCTGGTTCTCGACCTGGTACACATAGCCGCCGTCGCCGCCCCAGAACGCCGGGTGACCCCAGACGCCGTTGTACGGGCCGCCGGGCGGGCCGACCGACGCGTCCCCGCCGCCGGCACCCTGCGCGTTGCCGCCCAGGTTGTCCCGGTCGAGGAGGTACACGCGGCCGTCCTTGCCGGTCTGCACCAGCAGCCGCGGGTGGGCGGGGGTGCCGAAGCCGGCGGGCAGCGCCATGGGGCCGCCGGAGCCGAAGTCGGTGTCGTCCTGGTCGAGCCGGCTGTTGTTGAACGGGCTGAAGAAGTCCTTCGCGGTGAGCGACCCGTCGCCGTTGACCTGCAGGCGGATCACCGACTCGGCGAGGGTCCCGGGCGGGCTGGTGCCGGGGCCGGGCGCCGGCGAGACGCCGTTGCCGGTGGACACGATGATCCGGCCGGGCCCGTCGGAGACGAGACCGCCGCCGGACTGCCAGATGCCGGCCATGCCGTTGCTGCGGCCCGCCTCGGTCGACCACAACGTCGTCATCTGCGGGGTCGTGGTACGCACGCCGGCGATGTACCCGACGTACGGGCCGTAGTCGCAGTGGCTGGCGAACCCGGCGTAGACGACGCCGTCGAGCAGCAGCAGGCCGGGCCGCTGCGCGGCGGTCTTCGCGTTGAACGTGTTGCCCGGGTCGTTGGTCGGCGAGCCCTGGATCGTGACCGGCCAGCCGGCCCGCTCGACGCCGGTCGCGGGGTTGATCGAGTGCAGGTAGAAGTGCGGGTGGTCGGCGTCGGGCCCGTCGTTGACCTTGGCCATGAAGAACACGGCCCCGGTCGCCGGGTCGTAGACCGGGGTGCTGGTGATGCCGATGTTGGGCACCAGGTCACCGCAGCCGATGGCGGACGCGGGCCACGCCGGTCCGACGCTGCGGGACCAGGCCACGGCGCCGGTCGCGGGGTTCAGGCCGTACACCCAGTTGTTCTCCGTGGCGGTGATCAGCGTGCCGCCGGCGACGATCGGCTGCGCGTACACCTGCCCGTTGACGGTGGTGGAGAACAGCTGGCCGAAGTCGGAGGCGGAGACGGCCGACGGGGCGAGGCCTGGTTCGGCGCTGTCCCAGCCGGTGCGCAGGTTGTCCACCGAGGCGGTGGTGATGTCGGCGTTCGCCGGTCCGGGAAGGACCGCGACGGCGGGTAGGGCAGTGGCTGCGGCCAGCGTCAACGCTGCCGGCAGGAGACGGAAGGGGGCACGGCGCATGACACGCTCCTGGCGGGGAACGGCAACGATGAAGGATCGAACCGTAACTTGGTCGATGCTTTACCGCAAGATGCTGACCGTGCTGTGAAATTATTCGACGATCTATGGACGGGCCATGATCTGGATCTGATGGCCGTCGATGATGACGTCGCCGGCGTGTTCGGCGACGTAGACGTGGTACCGGTAACCGGCCACGACCTGCCCGCAGCGCTCCTCGGTCGGCGAGGTCTCGGCGTGGTCGTACCGCACGACCGTCGCGTCACCGCCGAGCCGGGGGCGCCCCTCGGGCATGGGGTCGTACCGGCCGCCGACCGCGAACCTGTCGCCGACCTCAGCGACGTAGTGACCGCCGGCGACCGGCACGTCGGGCCGCGGCAGCTGCCCGTACGCGGTGACCGTCGCCGGGCACACGAGCCGGTGGATCGGCCCGCGCAGCGCCACGCCCGCACCGGCGAGCGCGACGAAAACGGTGAACAGGACAGCGGCACGCTTCATGCCCGGTGCGACGTGAGACCCCGGCGGAGCGTTCCGTCAGCCGCCGAACCGTGACCCGAACCCGATCGACGCCAGGCGGGAACCGCCGGTGTAACGCCCTTCGGCGGTCACGTACATCTCAGTCGCGGGTGCCGTAGCGCTCGGCGGCGCGGGCCTTCGCCTTGGCCGCCTCGATCTTGCGGTCGCGCGGCGGCGACTGCGTGACCAGCGACCCGAGCAGCTCACGCGTGGCGGCGGCGACGGCCGCGACCGCGGCGTCGAAGGCGGCCTGGTTCGCCTGCGAGGGGCGGGTCATGCCGCTGACCTTGCGCACGTACTGCACGGCGGCGGCCTCGATCTCGTCCTCGGTCGCCGGCGGCTCGAAGTTGTTCAGTACCCGGATGTTCCTGCACATGCCTCCACCATGCCAGGTCGGGTCGCGTTCGTCAGACCCGCCAGGGTCGCGGCGACGTCCGGCGGGGCGGGCAGCGCGGCGATCTCGTCGCGGACCCGGCCGGCGCGGCGGGTGACGGCGGTGTCGGCGAGCAGCGCCCGCACCGCGGTGCGCACCGCATCCGGGGACCGGTCGGCGAAGGCGACGCTGCGCGCGACACCGGCGGCGGTGAGCCGGTCGGCGATGCTGAACTGGTCGCACATCTGCGGCAGGACCAGTTGCGGGCGGCCGGCGCCGAGGGCCGCCATCGAGCTGCCGGAGCCGCCGTGGTGGACGAACAGGTCGCAGGTCGGCAGCAGCACGTGATGCGGCAGCCAGCCGACGCGGCGGGCGTTGGGCGGCAGGTCCTCGATGCCGTGCACGCCGGCGCCGCTGACGACGACCTCGACGTCGAGGTCCCGCATCCCGGCGACGGCGGCGGTGAGCCCGTCGACGCCCTCCGGGATCGGCACGGTGCCCATGGAGACGCAGACCCTCGGGCGGACCCGGGGGGCGAACAGCCAGTCGGGCAGCGTGCTGGCGCTGTTGTACGGCACGTACCGCATCGGCAGGGCCACCCCGGAAACGGAGCCGGGCAGCCGCAGCGACGGCGGGCAGGTGTCGACGGTGGCGAGCGGCGCGGCGGTCGCCCCGTCGACGCCGAGGGTCTCGGCGAGGCGCAGCAGCCGGTCGGCGACGTCGGCGAGAGCGGCGCGGTGCACGGCACCGGGGACGGGCAGCCCCCAGTGGTGCAGCACCCACGGGACGCCCAGGAGCGTGGCGGCGAGCGGCGCGGCGTACTCGACGGGTTCGGTGACGATCAGGTCGGGCCGCCAGGCGCGGGCGAGGGCGACGACGTCGGGGCCGGTGCGTTCGGCGATGGCGGCGAACACGGCGAGGTCGAGGGTGTCGTTGCCGCCGAGCGGCACGTGCGCGGGCCACAGCTCGAAGAACGACGCGTCGCCGCCGACGACGGCGTGGCTGAGCCCGGCCCGGCGGATCTGCTGCCCCATCGACCGGGGCGCGGCGACGAGGACCTCGTGCCCCCGCAGGTGCATCGCCCAGGCGAGGGGGACGAGGGCGAACAGGTGGCCGGGCGCCGGGTTGATGGTGAACAGCACCCGCATCAGGGGGACCCGCAATCATCGAGGCGGACGGGGAGGTCTTCGATGCCGCGCAGCATCGTGCCCGGCGAGCGGAACCGGGGCGTCCCCGCCAGGCGCAGGCCCGGGAAACGGCGCAGCAGCATGGGGAACAGCACCTGGGCGTGCGTGCGGGCGAGGGCGGAGCCGGGGCAGTAGTGCCGTCCGGCGCCGAAGGACAGCGGCGGCCGAGTGGTACGTCGCTGAATCCGGAACTCGTCGGGGTCCTCGGTGTAGGCGGGGTCGCGGTTGGCGGCGCCCAGGATCCCCAGCAGTGCGGTGCCGGGTGCGACGGCGACGCCGCCGAACGCGCAGGGCACGGTCGCGATGCGCACCGCCACCTGCACCGGCGGGTCGTAGCGCAGGATCTCCTCGACGGCCCGCTCGGCGGCCGCCGGGTCCTCACGCAGCACCGCGGCCTGCGACGGGTGGGTGAGCAGCAGCCGGGCGCCGAGCGTGACGAGGCTCGCCGGGGAGTCGTAGGCGGCGCCGAACAGCAGGGCGAGGTCGCCGTGGTACTGCTCGCCGCCGTCCGGCCGGTGCGCGCGCACCACGGCCAGGAGGCCGTCGTCGGCGAGGCCGGCGAGGGTGTCGATGATGGTGTCACCGGCGGCCGTCATGGCGGTGCGCTGCCGAGGGGTGATGAACGGTTCGAACGCGGCGCTGCCGGCCCGGGCGGCGACGCCGAGGCGCAGCGCGTCGGCGTCGGGGAGGCCGAGGAGCCGGCCGGTGACCAGCGATGCGAACGGCACCGCGACGGCGTCGGCGAGGTTGACCGTCGCTCCCCCGGCGAGGCGCAGCGCGAAGTCGTCGAGGACCCGGGTGGCGACGTCGACGACGTCGGCGTGCTGGACGGGGCAGCGGCGCGGGGTGAGCCGGCGGGCGAGCGCGGTGCGCAGCGGCAGGTGCGCCTCGCCTTCCCGCCAGCCGAACGACTGGTACAGGCAGCGCACCAGGCGGTGCTCGCGCCAACCGGCGGTGAGCAGCTCGGGTGCCTCGCCGGCGCTGACGAACGTGGCGTCCTGCAGGAGGCGGGCGCAGTCGGCGTACCGGGTGAGCACCACCGCCTCGGTCTTGCCGGGCAGCTGGACCGGCAGCACCGGGGTGGTGCGGCGCAGCCGCGCGTAGGCCGGGTACGGGTCGGGGTGCGCCGACGGGCGGACCAGGTCGACGAAGGTCCGCAGAGCCCGGCGCCGGTCGGTCTCCGCCCAGAACCGCAGCAGCGCCTCGACGACCGCGCCGGGCTGCTCGAGGTTGGGGCTGTGGGAGGCGCCGTCGATGACGGCGAGGGTCGCGCCGGCGCGTTCGGCGTAGCCGGCGAACTCGGTCGCCGACCACAGCTTGCGGTCCCGGTGGCCGTGCATGACGAGCAGCGCCAGCCGGGTGGCGCGCAGTTCGTCGGCGCGGTCGGACTCGCCGGCGAGCGACGCCAGGGCGCCGCGGACGAACGCGGGGCGCATCAGCCGCAGCCGGGTCCGCCAGAACTCGCGCCGGGCGGTGTCGTCCTCGGGGATGAGCCGCCGCACGACGGGCCACATGACGGCGTTGCCCTGCAGCGACAGGGTGTGGTCGAACCCGCCGAGGATCCTGCGGTGTGCCGGGCTGTCCATGCCGGGGCCGCTGCCGATGAGGGCCGCGGAGCGCAGCCGGCCGGGCTGGGCGAGGGCGGCGGCGCGGACCACGAACCCGCCGTAGGAGTGCCCGACCACGTGCGGGGTCCTGTCGTCGCCGCCCACGGCGTCCAGCACGGCGATCAGGTCGTCGGCGTGCCGCCGGATCGAGTGGTCCTCATCCGGAAGCAGCCGGGACGGGGCGTAGTGGCCGTGGTAGTCGTAGGCGTAGGCGCGGTACCCGGCGGCCGCCAGAGCGGGCAGCAGCGGAAGGAAGTCCTCCTTCGAGCCGATCAGCCCGGGGCACAGCACCACTGGGACACCGGTGTCGACGGCCGGCGGCGGCATCGCGCGCAGCGTGGCCACGGCACCCCTGGCGGTCTCCAGTACGTCGTCACATACGGTGGTCACCGCATCACAGTAGGGTATATTTCGGACAGAACGGGCGTTACACGCCGATGAGCGTCCACGCCCGTGAGCCGCCGCGCACCCCCGCCTGGTTCGGGACCAGGCGCACGTCGTCGGGCATGGCCACGGCGAGGCGCTCGGCGTTGCCGCCGCCGAGGTACAGCCGGTCCCAGCGGAACACCGGCCGCAGCCCGTCCACGATCCGCAGCACCCGCCGCGACCAGCGCCGGTCGCCGAGCCGCTGCCGCTCCAGCTCACCGATGACGCCGTCGTAGGTGCGGCCCTTCGAGTACGGCGCGTGCGACAGCTCCAGGTGCGGCGCGAGCCGCCCGCCGTCGAACAGGGCGCTGCCCAGCCCGGTGCCGAGCGTCAGCACCAGCTCCAGCCCCCTGCCCTCGACGAGGGCGGCCCCGTGCACCTCGGCGTCGTTGAGCACCAGCACCGGCCGGCCGAAGGCCCGCTCCAGGTCGGCCCGGGCGTCGAATCCCTTCCACAGCGCGAACAGCTCCGGATCGACCGGCGTGTGCGGCCCGGCCTCGTTGACGTAGTGCGGCGTCGCGACGACCACCCCGTGCCGGATCATCCCCGGCAGCCCGACCGTGACCCGGTCCGCGGCCGGCAGCCCCGCCGCGATGCCGAGCAGCGCCTCCACGAGCCGGGCCGGCGGCAGCGGGTACGGCGTCGGCACCCGCACCGGCTCGCAGCACAGCGTGTCGGTGTCGTCGACCACGGCGGCCTTGAGCCCGCCCCCACCGCAGTCGACCGTCAACGTCGTCACCATCTGCAGATTCTTGCAGTCCCCGCCGCCGGCGGCTCAGGCACCGCTCAGCCGGGTCGGCTAGGGTCGGCGCGTGCCGATTCCGCTGCGCTGGCGCCTGCTCGACGAGAAGACCCGCGCGACCCTCACCGACTGCACGGACATCGACGGTCTCTTCGTCGACGGCCTGTTCCCGGCCGAGCCGTCGTACGAGCGGTACACCCTGGTGGGCTGCGCCCCGTCCGGCCCGCTACGCGCCGCGATCGACGGCACCGGGCCGGCGTGGCTGGGCAACCTCGTCGTGGAGGGCGCGCACGTCCCCGGCCGGCCGGTCGGCGAGCGCTGCGAGGATCAGTGCTGGCAGTGTCTGGACACCATGGAGGAGCTGCTCGACGTCCGGCTCGTCGGTCACCGGCCGGCCGCGGACGGATCCGGGCTGGTCGACGTCGACCTCGAAGGCCATCGCCGTGACGACGACGCCAATCAGGGCGGCACCACCGCGCCCGCCGTCTCCGGATACCGGGTGATCGCGTGGTACGCGACGGCCGGCTCCACCGAGGGCACGGCGGCCGGCGAGTGCCGTGCCGTCACGGGCCTGTTCCGCGAGCGGGCCGGCATCTGGCCGCCGGGTCCGCCGCTGACCCTGCTGGGCTGCCGGCCCGGGCTCACCGGATCGTTCGAGGCCGAACTGGCCCACGTCCGCGTCGACGGCACGGCCCACACGACGGGCTGGGGCCGCCGCGTGTTCGGCAGCGTCACGGGCACCCGCCCGTCCGCGCTCGGCGGCGACCTCGTCGACGTCACCTTGGACGCACGGATCCCGGAGCCCCTCGCGGCCAACGAACGCCCGCTGTGGGACATGTGGCGCGCCGGCGGCCCGGCCGAGCCCAACCTGTGGGCGGACCTCGACCGCAGCGGCCGCCGCCTGTGGGTGCACGCCGCCGCGGTCCACCGCCGGCCCGCCCCGGACAAGCCCGCGGGCACCGTGTACCACCTCGACGGCCGCCACGTCACCGACGACGACGGCTTCTACTGCGCGATCGGCGAGGCCGTCAACGGCCCCGGCGGCTGGTTCGGCGGCGACCTGTTCTGGCTGCACGAGAACGCCGCCACCGGCGACGGCGGTGCGACCCCCGGGTTCCGCCTGATCTGGCACGACTCGGAGGTCGCCCGCAGCCACCTGGTCCCCGGCTATGACCGTGCGACCTGGCTGCCCGCCGTCACCTTCGACGGCCTGGTCGCCTTCCTCACCGCAGAGGGCGTCCAGGTCGAACTGCGCTGAGCTCCCGCCTCAGCACATCAGGCCGGCACTCCGCCCGGGGCAGGTTTCTCCTGGGCGTCATCCGAGCGTCATCCGTGCGCGCGAAACGTGCCGATAACCGGGCGGGGTTAGCGTGAGCTGCACCGTTGGGAGGTGGCGGATGGCTGGACCACGCCGTCGGTCGGTGCTGATCTCGCGGCTCGCCGGGCAGCCGCTGGGCAGTTCGCAGAGTGTGATCCTCGATGAACTGCGCGCGTGCATCCTCGACGGGGAGGTGCCGCCCGGGTCGCCGATCCCCGTCGACGGGGTTGCCGCCGCGTTCGGGGTGAGCCGGATTCCGGTGCGGGAGGCGCTGATGACGCTCATCGGCGAAGGGCTGGTCGATCATCGGCCGCATCTGGGGTACCGGGTGGCGCAGATGACGGCGCAGGAGTTCGGGGAGATCTACCTGGTGCGGGAGGCCCTGGAGACCGCGGCGATGCGGGTCGCGGTGGCGTTCGCCCGTGCGGAGGACGACGAGCAGGCGCGGGCCGCGCACGCGGCGCTCGAGCACGCGGTCGCCACCGGGGACCCGCGCGCGCACCACCGGGAGAGCCGCCGCTTCCATCTGGCGCTGATCCGGCCGTGCCGGATGCGGCGGCTGCTGCACATGCTGGGCACGGCGTGGAACATGACGGAGCCGCTGCAGCCGATGTCGCACCTGGACAGTGCGGACCGGCGGCTGCTGCACCGCGACCACGCCGGGATGTTGGAGGCGTTCGTGGCCCGGGACGCGGACGCGCTGATCCGGGTGTGCGCCGAGCACCACCGGCGGCTGCAGACGTTCATCGCGCTGTTGCCGCAGCACACGGGGCTGTTCGCGGAGCCGGACTGACAAAGATATATGTTCCAGCACATCGGCGTGAAACAGCGGATTCCTAGCGTGAGCGGCAACGAGCCGCACTACCTCGGGAGTTCGGGATGGCCGACACAGTGGCACGCGCACAGGAACCCGTCGTCGTAGCAGAAGGCGCCGACGGGCCGCACGATCTGGTCGAGGCGGCCGGCATGCCGGTCGGCTCCGGCGTCATCAAACCCGGCTACGACCCCCGGCTCACCAACGAGGACCTGGCGCCGCTGCGGAACCAGTCGTGGGGCTCCTACAACATCTTCGCGTTCTGGATGTCCGACGTGCACAGCGTCGGCGGGTACGTCACGGCCGGCAGCCTGTTCGCCCTCGGCCTGTCCAGCTGGCAGGTCCTGGTGTCGCTGGTCGTCGGCATCACGATCGTCTACTTCTTCTGCAACCTGGTCGCGAAGCCGAGCCAGGTGACGGGCGTGCCGTACCCGGTGATCAACCGGGTCGCGTTCGGGGTCCTCGGCGCGAACGTGCCCGCGATCATCCGCGGCGGCATCGCGGTCGCCTGGTACGGCATCCAGACCTACCTGGCGTCGGCCGCGCTGGACGTGGTGGTGCTGAAGCTGTTCCCCAGCCTCGCGCCCTACGCGGACGTCAATCAGTGGGGGTTCCTCGGCCTGCCGCTGCTCGGCTGGTGCTCCTACGCGCTGCTGTGGGTCCTGCAGGCGGCGGTGTTCTGGACCGGCATGGAGACGATCCGCCGGTTCATCGACTTCTGCGGCCCCGCCGTCTACGTGGTGATGATCGTCCTGGCGGGTTACCTGATCTGGAAGGCCGGCTGGGGCGAGATCGACCTGAACCTCGGCGAGGTCAAGTACACCGGCTTCGACGCCGTGCCGATCATGCTCGGGGCGATCGCGCTCGTCGTGTCGTACTTCTCCGGGCCGATGCTGAACTTCGGCGACTTCTCCCGGTACGGCAAATCCTTCGGCGCGGTGAAGAAGGGCAACCTGCTCGGCCTGCCGGTGAACTTCCTCGCGTTCTCGATCCTGGTCGTGGTCACGTCGTCGCTGACCATCCCGATCTTCGGCGAGCTCATCACCGACCCGGTGCAGACGGTCGCGCGGATCGACAGCACGTTCGCGATCGTGCTCGGCGCGCTGACGTTCACCATCGCCACGATCGGCATCAACATCGTGGCGAACTTCATCTCCCCGGCGTTCGACTTCTCCAACGTCAGCCCGCAGCGGATCAGCTGGCGGATGGGCGGCATGATCGCCGCGGTCGGGTCGGTGCTCATCACGCCGTGGAACCTGTACAACAACCCCGACGTCATCCACTACACCCTCGAGGTGCTCGGCGCCGCGATCGGGCCGCTGTTCGGGGTGCTCATCGCCGACTACTACCTGATCCGGCGGCAGGTGGTGTCCGTCGACGACATGTTCACGCTTGCCCCGTCCGGGAAGTACTTCTACGCGAAGGGCTACAACCCGCCGGCGATCGTCGCCACCGCCGTCGGCGCGCTCGTCGCGGTCGTGCCGGTGCTGTGGACGCACGGGCCGGGCATGCACACCACGGCCCAGTACAGCTGGTTCATCGGCATGGGCCTCGGGTTCCTGGTGTACCTCGGCCTCACGAAGCGCCGCCAGGCCGCCTGACGCCATGCGGATCATGGTCGTCAACCCGAACACCACGGCGGAGATGACCGCGAAGATCGAGCTGAGTGCCCGGGCCGTCGCCGGTCCGGGCACCCGCGTCGAGGCGGTCACGTCGAGCATGGGCCCGGCCTCCATCGAGAGCCACTACGACGAGGCGCTCAGCGTCCCCGGCATCCTCACCGCCGTCCGCGCGGGTGCGGCCGACGGCTACGTCATCGCCTGCTTCGGCGACCCTGGCCTGGACGCGGCCCGGGAACTGGCCGACGGCCCGGTCGTCGGGATCGCGGAGGCCGCGATGCATGCCGCGGCGCTGCTCGGCCGCGGCTTCAGCGTCGTCACCACCCTGGACCGGACCCGGGGCCGTGCCTGGGACCTCGCCGCCCGCTACGTCGCCCCGGGCGTCTGCCGGGGCGTGCACGCCTGCGACATCCCGGTCCTGGAGCTCGACCGGGACCCGTCCGTCGCCGAACGGGTCGTCGCCCTCGCCCGCACCGCCCTCGCCCGCGACGGCTCCGACGTCATCGTCCTGGGCTGCGCCGGCATGGCGGACCTGCCGTCGGAGGTCTCCAAACGCGTCGGCGTACCGGTCGTCGACGGGGTGGCCGCGGCGACGCTGCTCGTGCAGTCGCTCGTCACCCTCGGCCTGAGCACATCCAAGCGCGGCGAGTTCGCCCCACCGATCCCGAAGCCCTACACGGGTGCCCTGGCCGCGTTCGGCGGGTGAAACCTCGCCGACCGGCGGCGGCGGGCGCGGCGGCGCTGGTAGCGTGTGGCTGCATTCCAGCCATGCCGTTGCGGCGGCGGAGTGTTTAGGAGCAGGCACGTGGTCGTGATCCTCCCCGAGGTCTCCCGCACCCTCAATGAATACCTGCTGGTGCCGAACCTGACCACCGAGGACTGCACCCCGGACAACGTCGACCTGTCGACCCCGATCGTGCGGCATCCCGTCGGCGGGACGTCGCCGTTGCGCATCGCCGTACCACTGGTCAGCGCGATCATGCAGGCGGTGTCGTCGCCGCGGCTCGCCATCGCCCTCGCGCAGACCGGCGGGCTGAGCTTCATCCACCAGAACCAGGGCATCGCCGAGCAGGCCGAGTCGGTCAGCGCGGTGAAGCGGCACAAGGCGGGGTTCCGCCACTCGGACATCAACACGAAGCCGTCGGCGACCCTCGGCGAGGTCAGCCGGCTGCTGCGGGCCGCCGAGCGGGACATCGCCGTGGTCACCGAAGACGGCAGCCCGGGCGGACTGTTCGTCGGGCTGATCTCCACCGCGGACTTCCACCCGCACCGGCACGACCTCAACGACACCGTCGAGTCCCGGATGCGCCCGGCCGCGGGCCTCGTCACGGCGCCGCCGACGGTGTCGCTGTCCGACGCGAACACGCTCATCTGGGACCACCGCCTCGACCTGCTGCCCATCGTCACCGCCGACGGGCACCTCGCCTCGATCGTGCTGCGCCGCGACTACGAGCTGCACAAGCAGTTCCGCAACGAGTCCATCGACGACGACAAGCGGTTCCGGGTCGGCGCCGGCATCAACACCCGCGACTACCGCGACCGCATCCCGGCGCTGGTCGCGGCCGGCGCCGACGTGCTGTGCATCGACTCCTCCGACGGCTACTCCGTCTGGCAGCGCAACACCCTGCAGTACGCGGTCGGCGAGCTCAACGGTGCCGTCCCCGTCGGCGCGGGCAACGTCGTGGACGGGCGCGGCTTCCGGTACCTCGCCGACGCCGGCGCCGCGTTCGTCAAGGTCGGCATCGGCGGCGGGTCGATCTGCATCACCCGCGACCAGAAGGGCATCGGCCGCGGCCAGGCGTCGGCGCTCATCGACGTCGTCGCCGAACGCGACCGGTACGCGGCCGAGACCGGCGTGTACGTGCCGGTCTGCTGCGACGGCGGCCTCCTCGCCGACTACCACATGGCGATCGCCCTGGCGCTCGGCGCCGACTTCATCATGCTGGGCCGGTACTTCGCCCGCTTCGACGAGAGCCCGTCCAACCTCGTGAACCTGGACGGGCAGCTGTACAAGGAGTACTGGGGCGAGGGTTCCCAGCGGGCCCGCAACGTCGCCCGCTACGACCAGGGCGAGACCGAGATGCCGTTCGAGGAGGGTGTCGACGGCTACGTGCCCTACGCCGGCAGCCTGTACCCCAACATCGCCCGCACCGTCTCGAAGCTGCGCGCCACCATGGTCAGCTGCGGCGCCGTGACCGTGCCCGCGTTCCACCGCGACGCCGTCCTGGTCCAGGTCTCGCAGCAGAGCTACGAGCAGAACGGCGCCGAGGTCCGCCTCCGCACCGGCTCCAGCACCCAGTAGCCCGTCCCACGACAAGCCGAAGGATCCCCGGGGCCCTGACCCCGGAGATCCTTCGGCTTGCGGGGAACAGCGCCTCGTGTGCAATCGGCAACCGTAGGTCAGCGAGCGTCGCGCCGCCCCCAGAATCGGCGGGGTGTTCGACGAGCAGGCCGGCGCGGTCACCCGCCGGCAGATCATCGAGGCGGGCCTCACCGAGGAGACCGTCCGGGCGCGCCTGCGGGCGGGACGTTGGCGCAGGGCGTTCAACGGCGTCTACTGGATGTTCTCCGGGCCGCCGTCGCGTGCCGCCACGCTGTGGGCGACGCTGCTCACCGCCGGCCGGGGTGCGGCGTTCAGCCATGAGACGGCGGCGGAGCTGCTCGGCCTGTTGGACACGCCGGCGGAGACGATCCACGTGAGCCTCCCGCCGGACCGGCGGGTGCGGGCGCTGCCAGGGGTGCGGCTGCACCATCGCGCCACGGCACCCGTGGCGGCGCCGGGCAGCGGCCCGGCCCGCACCGGTGTCGTCGACACGGTCGTCGACCTGACCCAGACCGCCGCCACGATGGACGACGCGATCTCCTGGCTGGTGCGGGCCTGCGGCCGCCGGATGACGACACCCGCGCGGCTGCGAGCAGCGCTGGAGGCGCGACGGCGACTGCGGTGGCGCGACGCCCTGCTCGCCGCCGTCGCCGATGTGGGCGCCGGCTGCCATTCGCTGCTGGAGCTGCGCTACCTGCGAGACGTCGAGCGGCCGCACGGGCTGCCGGCCGGCTCGCGGCAGCAGCGCCGCCGCAGCGGCCGGGCCACCGCGTACCGCGACGTCGAGTACGGCGCGTTCCGGCGCATCGTCGAGCTCGACGGGCGCGCGGCACACCTCGACCCGAGCCGGGACCGGTGGCGGGACAACGCCGCGGCGACGCAGGGTTGGTCGACGCTGCGGTTCGGCTGGGCAGACGTCAACGCCCGCCCGTGCGAGACGGCCGTCGTCGTGGCGGCGGCCCTGCGCCAGGGCGGCTGGACCGGCACCCCCACGCGCTGCGGCACCGCCTGCCGGATCCTTGACAAGCCGAAGGATCCCAGGGGTCAGAGCCCCGGGGATCCTTCGGCTTGTGGGGGAAGCGCTAGCGGGCGGCGCAGGTGACCGGGGGAACCGCGGGGATGCCGGTGCCGATGAAGCCGAACGTGGCCGTCGCGCCCGGGGTGAGCGCGCCGTTCCAGGTGGCGTTGTCGGCGGTGACGGCGGTGCCCGTCTGGGTGACCGTGGCGCCCCAGGCCTGAGTGACGCGTTCGCCGCCGGTGTACGTGTACCGCGCCGTCCACCCGGCGAACGTGCCCGTGCCGGTGTTGCGGACGGTGACCTCGCCCTGGAAGCCGCCGGGCCACTGCCCGACCACCTTGTACGTGGCGGCGCAGCCGGGCACGGGCGGGACGCTGTCGGACGGCAGCACCGACCGGGACGGCGAGGGCGACACCGACCGCGAGGGGGAGGCCGACGCGGAGGGCTGGACGCCGTCGAGGGCGCGCACGACGGCGGGCAGCCACCGGTTGGCGATCTTGCGGTCGCCGGTGGCGTTGGGGTGCACGCCGTCGCCGGTGTCGGTGGCGGTGCTGAACCCGGTCCACTGGTCCACGACGGTGACCGGCGACGCGGCGGTGGTCCGCGACGCGGCCCAGGCGGGGATGGCGGCGTTGAGCGCGACGACCCGGGCGGCACATTCCGTGCAGCTGGACGGGTTCATCGGGATGATCTGCGCGACGAGGATGCGCATCGCCGGGTTGCTGGCCCGCATCTGGTCGACGAGCTTGCTGTACGCGGCGAGGATCGTGTCGGTGGAGCGGTTGCTCCACACGTCGTTGGTGCCGAAGTGCATGAGGACCACGTCGGGGCGGCTCGCCGACAGCCACGCGGGCAGCTGGTTCTGGTCGGCGACCGCGGTGACGAGCGCGCCGCCGTGGCCTTCGCCGTCACCGTCGTACGGCACCGAACAGCCCTGTGGTGGCTGGGTGCCGACGAAGTCGATGTTGGTGTGGCCGCCGCTCTGCAGGTCGTTCCACAGCAGGGCCCGCCAGCAGCCCGGGTTGCCGGTGATGGAGTCGCCGAGGGGCATGATGCGCACCGCGGCCGCGGCGGCGGGTCCGGCCGGCAGCGCGAGGAGCAGGGCCGCGCCGACGACGGCGGCGGTGAGGAGCGCGAGGAGGGTCCGCATCCGGGCAGTAGAGCAACGGTGTTCGACACCGCTCAATGCCTGGGACATTTCCCGCTGGTCCCGGGCTGTCCCGGCGTGAAAAATTCACGCCGGGACAGCGACGGTGTCAGGACAGCGACGGTGTCAGGACGTGTACGCCTCGACCTCGTAGATGCGGGCCGCGGTGTCGGTGTTGTTCGTCGGGACCAGGACGTTCACCCGCAGGTAGCGGACGCCGGCTGGGCCGAACGTGGAAGTGGTGACGTTCGCGGTGTTGCCGCGGATCTGGGACACGGTGGTCCAGGTCGTGCCGTCGACGCTGGTCTGCACGTCGAAGTCGCGGGTGTTGAACGCGGTGTTCTCCCCGCCCGCACCGGCGTGCCGGATCACCACCCGGCCCACGGAGACCGTGGCACCGAGGTCGACCCGCCACCACTTGGACGCCCCGAGCGAGCACCACTTGTCGGCGTTGCCGCCATTGACGGTGCCGTTGACCGCCTTCGCCGGGCCCTCCGTGGAAGCGCACTGGCTGTCCGCGGTCGCCGTCTTGTTCAGCGCCAGGTTCGTCACCGGCGGCGTGGTGCCGCCCGTCAGCGCGAAGTCGTCGACGTCGAAGAGGCCACCGGTGCCGGTGCCGGTGAACACCAGGAACAGCGCGCCGGAGCCCGCGGACAGCGTGGTGGTCACGTCGACGAACGTGCCGTAGCCGCCGGTGTTCGTCACCGGCAACGTGCCCAGCAGCGGGCCGGTGGCGGAGCCGGAGCGGACCTGGATGGTGCCGCCGGTGCCGCCGGACGCGACCCGCGCGGTGAACCCGGTCTTGCCGGACACGTTCACACCCGAATAGCCGGTCCAGTCGCCGTTGTCGATGTAGCCGACGCGGTTGCCGCCGTGCGCGGCGCCGTCACCGACGATCTGCACGCCCTGCTGGGAGGTGTACGACTCGGCCTCGATGCGGCCGGTCGGCGGCGTCACCGTGCCGGGGCTGCAGTCGGCCGCGACCTTGCCACCCGCGTAACGGATCCCGCCGAGCAGGTGGGCCCGGAACGCACTGTCCGAATAGGACTCCTGGGTGTGGCCTGCGCCGGTGTAGAACGACCGTCCACTCTGGATCGTCTTGCACCAGGCGAACGGGTGGTCGGCGCCCATGGTGCCACCGGAGTACGTGGTCTCGTCCAGGGTGGCGAGGACGTGCGCGGTGGCGCGCGGGTTGGTGCGGTAGTTGTACAGCTCGTCGGTGCGGACCCAGGTGGCGCCGAGGTGCGCGGTCGCCGGGTGGGTTCGGTCCTCGATCTTCATCGTCGCCTGCTGGATCGCCGGGTGGGAGGCGAACCAGGCACCGACGAGGTCGCCGTAGAACGGCCAGTCGTATTCGGTGTCGGCGGCGGCGTGGACGCCGACGTAGCCGCCGCCGCCACGGATGTAGGACTCGAATGCGGTCTGCTGCGTGGTGTTGAGCACGTCGCCGGTGGTGCTGAGGAAGACCACGGCCTCGTACTGGGCGAGGTTCGCGGTGGTGAACGCGGCGGCGTCCTCGGTGGCGGTGACGGTGAACCCGTTCGCCGCGCCGAGCTGCTGGATGGCGGTGATGCCGGCCGGGATGGCGTCGTGCCGGAACCCGGCGGTCTTGGAGAACACGAGGACGTCGAACGCGGTGTCGGCGTTGGCGGCGGGGACGGCCCCGACGGCCAGGAGCGCACCGGTCACGGCGAGCGTGGCGAAGAGTCGTTTCATGACGTGTAGACCTCTACCTCGTAGAGACGGGCGGCGGTGTCGGCGTTGCTGGTGGGTGCGATGACGTTGACCCGGACGTAGCGGACGCCGGCGGCGGTGAACGTGGAGGTGGTGACGTTGCCGGTGTTGCCGCGGACCTGGGACACGGTGGTCCAGGTCGTGCCGTCGACGCTGGTCTGCACGTCGAAGTCGCGGGTGTTGAACGCGGTGTTCTCCCCGCCCGCACCGGCGTGCCGGATCACCACCCGGCCCACGGAGACCGTGGCACCGAGGTCGACCCGCCACCACTTGGACGCCCCGAGCGAGCACCACTTGTCGGCGTTGCCGCCATTGACGGTGCCGTTCACGGCCTTCGCGGGGGTTTCGGTCGCCGCACACTGGCTGTCCGCGGTGGCGGTCTTGTTCAACGCCAGGTTCGTCACCGGCGGCGTGGTGCCGCCGGTGAGGGCGAAGTCGTCGACGTCGAACAGGCCACCGGTGCCCGTACCCACGAAGACCAGGAACAGCGAACCGGAACCGGCCGACAGCGTGGTGGTGACGTCGACGAACGTGCCGTAGCCGCCGGTGTTGCCGACGTTCACGGAGCCCAGCAGCGGCCCGGTGGCCGAGCCGGAGCGGACCTGGATGGTGCCGCCGGTGCCGCCGGACGCGACCCGCGCGGTGAACCCGGTCTTGCCCGAGACGTTCACACCCGAATAGCCGACCCAGTCGCCGCCGTCGATGTAGCCGACGCGGTTGCCGCCGTGCGCGGTGCCGTCGGCGACGACCTGGACACCGTTCTGGGAGGTGTACGACTCCGCCTCGATGCGCCCGTCGGGCTGCGGCGGGACGGTGCCGGTGTTGAGGGTGAAGGCGTCCACGTCGAAGAGTGCGCCGGAGCCGCCGGTGAACACCAGGTACAGCTGGCCGGCGGTGGCCGGTGCGCCGGACACGGTGCCGGTGACGTTGACGAACGTGTCCCAGCTGCCAGTCGCCGGCACGGTGGTCGAGCCGATGAGCGTGCCGGTGGGTGAGCCGGTGCGCAGTGACAGGGTGCCGCCGGCGCCGCCGGAGGAGACCCGGGCGGTGAAGGAGGTGGCGTTGTTCACCAGGTACGGGGTGAACGCGATCCAATCGCCGTTCTCGATCTGCCCGACGGTCTTGCCGCCTTCGGCGCCGGCCTTGTCGAACGTCTGCACGCCCTGCTGGGAGCTGAAGTGCTCGGCCTGGCGGTGCCGTGGCTGCAGCGTGTGCTGGGTGTGCGTGGTGAGGCCGCCGTTGTCGGTGTACTCGGCGTCGAAGACCGCGAAGATGTTCGCGGCGGCGTCGTGCTCACCGTCCAGGGGGATGGTGATCGAGCCGGTGCAGCCGGTCTGTGACGTGATCTGGTGGCCGTGGGTGTCGTGGCCGAGGATGTACGTCATGCGGACCCGGCCGCAGTCGATGGTGCCGTCCTCGGGGTCGGTGACGGTGATCTGGTAGGGCACGGTGTCGCCGAAGGAGACGAGCGAGCCGTTCGCCGGAGTCACGATCCGCACGGTGGGCACGGTGTTGCCGACGGAGATCCGGACGCTGGCGCTGCCGGTCGCGCCCTGGTTGTCTCGGACGGTCAGGGTCGCCGTGTACGTGCCGGCGGTGCTGTAGGTCTTCGTCGGGTTGGCGGCGGTGGACGTGGTGCCGTCGCCGAACGCCCACGCGTAGGTGATCGCCTGGCCTTCGGGGTCGTTGCTGCCGGCGGAGCTGAAGTTCACCGTCAGCGGCGCGGGCCCGGACGTCGGGTTCGCCGCGGCGACGGCTCCAGGTGCGCGGTTGCCGCCGCCGGTGTACTCGATGCGGTACAGCGCGGAGTTGGCGTCGCCGTTGCCGAAGCCGGCGCCGTAGTCCAGGACGTACAGGGCGCCGTCGGGGCCGAACGCCTGGTCCATGATCTGCATGCCGGACCAGGGGAAGTTGGCGATGGCGCCGGGTGAGCCGTC
Source organism: Dactylosporangium sp. NPDC049525 (assembly GCF_040676755.1). Taxonomy (NCBI): domain Bacteria; kingdom Bacillati; phylum Actinomycetota; class Actinomycetes; order Micromonosporales; family Micromonosporaceae; genus Dactylosporangium; species Dactylosporangium sp. NPDC049525. The sequence goes on from NZ_JBFAPO010000090.1 coordinate 25,625, forward strand.
GGCGTTCACGTCGATCGCCTTGATCCAGCGGCGGCCGAACTCACCGGCGAAGAAGTGCCCGTCGAGGTCGGCGGGGAACTTGACCGCCGACGGGTTGGCCGGGTCGTACCGGTACACCGGGCCGCCCATCGGCGACTCGGAGCCGCTGCCGAACTCGGGTGGGCTGCCGGCGTCCCCGGCGTAGCGGATCCAGGCGGGTTTCGCGGCGGGCAGGGTGCCCTGGCCGGTGTTGCGGAAGGAGTTGTTCGTCGGTCCGCCCGCGCAGTTGTACTTGGCGCCGGTGCTGTTGCTGGCGAAGTTCCACTCGTTGTAGGTCTCCGTGGACGTGTTCGTGCCGGTGCAGTACGGCCAGCCGTAGTTGCCGGGGGCGGTGACCCGGTCGAACTCGACCTGTCCGGACGGTCCGCGGTTCGGGTCGGTGGTGCCGGCGTCGGGGCCGTAGTCGCCGACGTAGACCGCGCCGGTCGCCTTGTCGATGCCCATCCGGAACGGGTTGCGGAAGCCCATCGCGTAGATCTCGGGGCGGGTGTTCGCGGTGCCCTGCGGGAACAGGTTGCCGGACGGGATCGAGTACGAGCCGTCGGTGTTCACCTTGATCCGCAGGATCTTGCCCCGCAGGTCGTTGGTGTTGCCGGCGGAGCGCTGCGCGTCGTAGGCGGGGTTGCGGTCGGTGCGCTCGTCGATCGGCGCGTAGCCGGCGGAGTCGAACGGGTTGGAGTCGTCGCCGGTGGACAGGTACAGGTTGCCGGCGGCGTCGAAGTCGATGTCGCCGCCGACGTGGCAGCACATGCCGCGGTCGGTGCCGACCTCCAGGACGGTGCGTTCGCTGGCGGTGTTGAGGGTGTTGTCGGTGTTGAGGGTGAACCGGGACAGCCGGTTGACGCCCTTCCACGGGGTCCAGTCGGCGCCGGCGGCGGGTGCGTCCCCGCCGGGCGTGTTCAGCGGCGGCGCGTAGTACAGGTAGATCTGCCGGTTCGTGAGGAAGTTCGGGTCGGCGGCGACGCCCTGGAGGCCTTCCTCGTCGTGGGTGTAGACGGGGAGGTTGCCGATCACGGTGGTGGTGCCGTTGACGTCGGTGCGCCGCAACGTGCCGTTGCGGGCGGTGTGCAGCACGGAGCGGTCCGGCAGCACGGTGATCGACATCGGCTCGCCGAGTTCGTTGATGCCTTTGGCGAGTTCGACCTGCTGGAAGAGGGCGGGGTTGATGGTGGTGTGCGCTTGGGCGGGCGCGGCGGGCAGCGCCACGGCGGCGCTGCAGAGCAGCAGCGCCGCTGTGGCTGATCGGATGACGGATCGGCGGGGGTGCATCGGCGGGGGTCCTTCCCTGCAAGGGTCGGGTCACGCGATGCCGGGCACGCTGCGGTGGCCGGCGCTGGCGGGCGCCGGTCACCAGTTCGTCTGTCGCGCGGCCGGCGGTGGTGTACGGGCCGCCGAAGCCCCACACATCCACACGTCGCGATGGTTTCGTGCCGCCGACGGTACTAACTCAGGTATGTAAATGCAAGAAACTAACTGAACCCGTTAAAAAGTTGAGCGCGCCCTCATGTCGCCAGTGCCGCGTCCTGCCATGCCGAGATGCGGCGCACCAGGACGACGCCGAGGACGGCGGCGAGGATGCCGGCACCCCCGGCGACGACGCCGACGAAGGCGGGCGTGTGCACGGTGACGGTGCCGTCGGCGTACCGGGTGGTGTCGGTGAGGCTGATGAAGCTCACCAGCAGCGCCCCCCACCACGCGTTGACGATCCGGTCGGTGGGCCAGGACCCGTCGGGGGCGCTGCGCCGGTGGACGTCGGCGACGACCCGGTTCGGGATGCCGAGGTTGGCGATCGGCACGAACCAGCCGCCGATCGTCCACGCCTTGTGCCACTCGGCGCCGCCACCGCGGCGGTCGAAGTTGTCGCGGGCAAGGTACAGCCAGACGATGAACAGCACCAGGACGAGGCCCTGGGCGGCGGTGAGGACGGTCGATCCGAGGGTGTCGGTGGCGAAGGTGCTGAGACCGAAGCTGGTGCCCTGGAAGACGACCCTGCCGTCGTGCTCCTCGGGCCCCTGCAGGGACAGCACGAGGTTGTAGGCGTGGGCCAGGCCGGCGACTGCCAATGCCGCGGAGACGATCCAGCCGATCGCCGCGAGTCTATGTGGTGCAGCTACGCGAATGTCGCTCATAGTTCGCGGAGCTTAAATCCTTTAAGCAAATAGACAGACTTGACTTTCTTACGCTACGGCGCGGACTATTAGGAAACTTTCCTAATAGGAGGCACGAGTGCACCCCACCAGGCTCTTCGCCGCCGTCCTGCTCACCGCCACCGCCGCGATCGCCATACCTGGCGCCGCGCATGCCGCTCCCCCGGGGCTGACCGCCGCGTTCTCAGCCGCGGACTACGGCACCTACTGGGTCGACAAATACGTTGTCAGTAATCCGACGGCCGCCACCGTCACCGGCTGGACGCTCGAGTTCGACGTGCCCGCCGGGCTCACCGTCGGCACCGGCTACAACGGCACCGTCACCCGCACCGGCAACCACGTGACCGTGGTCAACGAGCACTACAACGGCACCGTCGCCGCCGGGCGGAACACCGAGCCCTACAGCTTCTGGTTCATCGCCACCGGCACCAACACCCAGCCGCTGAACTGCCGGATCAACGGCAACAAGTGCGACGGCAGCGCCGACCGCGCCCCGAACGCCCCGGCCGGGGTCACCGTCGCCGCCCGCACCACGAAGACCGTGTCCCTGGCCTGGACCGCGCCGACCCCGACCGACTTCCCCATCGCGGGCTACGACGTGTACCGCGGCGGCACCCTCGCCGCGTCGGTCACCACGCCGTCGGCCACCGTCATCGGGCTCACGCCGAACACCGCGTACAGCTTCACGGTGCGGGCCCGCGACACCCGCGGCAACGTCTCCGCCGACAGCGCCCCGGTCACCGCCACCACCCTCAACCCCGCCAACGACACCACCGCGCCGGCGGCGCCCGCGAACCTGCGCAGCACCGCTAAGACGTCGGTGAGCGTCACCCTGGCCTGGAACGCGGTCACCGACCCCAGCGGCATCGCCGGCTACGACGTGTACCGCGGCGGCACCCTCGTCGCGACCTCCACCACGACCGGCGCCACCGTCACCGGGCTCACGCCGCTGACCGCGTACACGTTCACGGTCAAGGCGCGCGACACGTATGACAACGCCTCCCCCGCCAGCGCCGCCGTCACCGTCACCACCGACGACGCCGTCGGCTCCGGCGCCTACGCGAAGGTCGGCTACTTCGTCCAGTGGGGCATCTACGGCCGGCAGTACTTCGTGAAGAACCTCGACACGTCCGGCGCCGCGGCGAAGCTCACCCACGTCAACTACGCGTTCGCCAACCTCGACCCGGTGAACCTGACCTGCCTGCAGGGCGTCACCCGGGGCACCACGGCGAACCCGCAGGACCCCGACCAGGGCACCGGCGCCGGGGACGCCGACGCGGACTACGGCCGGCCGTTCAGCGCCGCGCAGTCCGTCGACGGCGTCGCCGACACCGGCTGGGAGACGCTGCGGGGCAACTACAACCAGCTGCGCAAGCTCAAGGCGAAGCACCCGAACCTCAAGGTGCTCATCTCCATCGGCGGCTGGACCTACTCGAAGTTCTTCTCCGACGCGGCCGCCACGCCGGCGTCACGGGAGAAGCTGGTCCGCTCCTGCCTCGACGTGTACATCAAGGGCAACCTGCCCCTCGCCGGTGGCGCCGGCGGGCCCGGCAGCGCCGCCGGCATCTTCGACGGCATCGACCTGGACTGGGAGTGGCCCGGCGCCGAAGGCCACCCCGGCAACCACTGGGGCGCGCAGGACAAGGCGAACAACACGCTGCTGCTCGCCGAGTTCCGCAAGCAGCTCGACGCGCTCGGCGCTCCCTCGGGCAAGCGGTACCTGCTCACCGCCTTCACCCCTGCCGACCCGGCGAAGATCTCGGCCGGCTGGGACATCACCCGCAACGACGGCACGCCGAGCGTCTTCGACTCCCTGGACTTCGCCAACGTGCAGGGCTACGACTTCCACGGCGCCGGCAGCGACAACTCGTGGGAGCCGAACCGCACCGGCCACCAGGGCAACCTGTACGGCGACGCGCAGGACCCGTACTCGTTCACGTTCAGCGTGCAAAATGCCGTGGCGGCGTACACCAGCGCCGGCGTCAACCCACGGCAGCTGACGGTCGGCTTCGCCTTCTACGGCCGCGGCTGGCAGGGCGTCACCGCCGGCACCACGAACGGTGAGTGGCAGGCCGCGACCGGCGCGGCACCGGGCCAGTTCGCGGAGGAGGCCGGCACCCGCGGCTACGCGAACCTCCTCGCCATGGTGCCGGGCTGCACCGTGTACCACGACGTCCAGTCGATCGCCACGTCCTGCTTCACGGGGCCGGGCGGGCAGTGGTGGACGTTCGACGACACGTGGTCGATCCAGCAGAAGACCGCATGGGTGAAGCAGCAGGGCCTGCTCGGCGGCATGGTCTGGGAGATGTCCGGCGACACGTCGTCCGGCACCCTGATGACCGCGCTCAACTCCGGCCTCTGACGCCGGCGCCCGCAACCCGGTGGATCCCGTCCGCCGGGTTGCGGGCGACGCAGGTCAGGCGGCGGCGAAGGCGCCGAGGGCGAGGGCGGCCGTGGACTTCGTCCCGCCAGCGTCGACCGCGAGCCCCGCGGTCACGGCCTGGCCTCGTTCACGCACCGCAGCACCGGGTGGCTGAGCAGGTCGCCGGCGGCGAGCGGCACGGCGGTGGTGACGGTGAACGTCACCGACTCCCCCGGCAGCAGCGTCACGAGCTGGTCGTCGACCTGCGCGTCCGGGGCCAGCCGGTCCGGGAACAGCGCCAGCTCCCGCAGCACCGTCACGGCGGTGACCGTCACCGCGTAACCGCCGGGCACCTCGGTCACGGCACCGGTGAACGACGCCGGCGGATACGCCATCTGCGGGTCCTCCGCGAGGCACCGCAGCGCGCGGGTGTCGCCCAGCACCGCCGTGACCAGCTCCCGCCGCGGGTCGCCGGCAATCGCGACCGCCGGCGGCAGCGGCACCGCGAGCACGCCGCGCGCGGGCACCGCGACCGGCACCGGGTGCTCGGCCAGGACGGTGCCGTCCAAGGCGTGCCGCCGCAGGAGCAGCTCACCCGTCCAGGCCGCGGCGTGGTCGTTGACGACCGTGACCCCGCCGTCCTGGAAGGTCAGGAGGCGCTCGGCGTAGGCGCGGCGCAGCTCGAACCACAGCGGCTTGCGCCGGCCCGCGCCGTCGACGGCCGACCACGAGGTGACCGGCCAGCAGTCGTTGAGCTGCCAGATGACGGTGCCCATGCAGTACGGCGCCAGCGACCGGAACCGTTGGACCCCGAACGACACGGCGCGGGCCTGGTTGAGGCCGGTCAGGTAGTGCCAGTCGTCGAAGGTGGCCGGTGCGGGCAGGTGCGCGCCGAGCCCGCGCAGCAGCTTCTCGTTGCCGCCGGCCGCCTTCTGGTGGTGCAGGACCCCGGGCGAGTCCGGGGCGAGGGGCTCGTCGGACACGGCCGCGCGCAGCGTCGCGTACGCCGGCGGGCCCTGGAACCCGAACTCCGCGACGAACCGGGGCGTGTAGTCGGCGTAGCGGGTGTAGTCGTCCGAGCCCCACACCGTCCAGATGTGCACGGTGCCGGTGCTCGCGTCGTACACGTCGCGGTCGGGGCTGCCCGAGTAGGGGCTGCCCGGCCAGTACGGGCGGCCCGGGTCGACCTCGGCGACCACCCGCGGCAGCACCTCGTGGTAGAGCGCGGCGCCCCAGCTGCGGTCGCCGAGCTCGTCCCGCCAGCCCCAGTGCTGATGGCCCTCGATGTTCTCGTTGTTGCCGCACCACAGCACCAGGCTCGGGTGCGGCATCAGCCGCTCGACGTTGTCGCGGGCCTCGGCCTCCACCTCGGCGGCGAGGTCGTCGGGGTAGGCGGCGCAGGCGAACGGGAAGTCCTGCCACACGAGCAGGCCGAGCCCGTCGGCGAGGTCGTAGAAGGCGTCGGACTCGTAGACGCCGCCGCCCCAGACCCGCAGCGCGTTGGCACCGGCACCGATCGCCTGCTCGAACCTCGTTGCGAGGTCGGCGGCCGTGGTACGGGCGGGGAAGCAGTCATCGGGGATCCAGTTGAACCCGCGGACGAACACGGGCGTGCCGTTGACGACGATGCGGAACGCGTCCGGCTCCAGTTCGACGGTCCGCAGCCCGACCTGCCGCGACCAGGTGTCATCCGCGGCGGTGACGGTCAGCTCGTAGCGGTGCTGCCCGCCGTGCCCGCGCGGCCACCACAGCTTCGCGTCGGCGACGTCGAGCGACAGCGTGGCGACGGTCGCGCCCTCGGCGAGCTTGGCCTCGGCGCGGGTCCCGTCGATCGTCGCGGCGACCGCCACGGTGCCCCCGCCGGCGCTCCCACCCGGGGCCCGCTCGATTTCGACGGTCACGTCGACGCCGTCGGCGCGCACCTGCGGGCGCACCGAGGCCAGCCGGGCGCCGGACCACGAGTGCAGGCCGGCCGCGCGCCAGATGCCGGCGGTGACCAGCGTCGGACCCCAGTCCCAGCCGAAGTTGCAGGCCATCTTGCGGATGAACTGGTACGGCTCGTCGTACGGCCCCGGACGGGCACCGAGCCGGGCCTGCTCCGCCTCGGCGTAGGTGTAGGGGGCGGTGAACGTGACCTTCAGGACGTTGTCGCCGTCGCGCAGCAGCGCGGTGACGTCGAAGCGATACCGGCGGTGCATGTTGGCGGTGCGGCCGGTGACGGTGCCGTTGAGCTCGACGGCGGCGACCGTGTCGAGGCCGTCGAAGACCAGGTCGACCCGGTCGAAGCCGGCCGGCGTCCAGCGGAACGTGGTCGTGTACGTCCAGTCGGTCCGCCCGATCCAGCCGAGCCGGGTCTCGTTGTCGTCGAGATACGGGTCGGCGATCAGCCCCGCGGCGAGCAGGTCGGTGTGCACGCTGCCGGGCACGGCCGCGGGAACGCCGGCCAGGTCCCGGCCGGACAGGGTCCATCCGTCGTGCAGCGCGCGGTACATGCTCAACCTCATCGCTCTTGTGAACCGAGTAAGTGCGGACCGACGGTAACGGGCGCCGTCGCGGGCTGTCAACGACATCGGGGAGCGGCTAGCATCGGTGAACCGAGAAAGGCGGCCCGAGGTGAAACGACCGACCATCGCCGACATCGCCCGCGAGGCGGGGGTGTCCAAGGGGGCCGTCTCCTACGCGCTGAACGGCCGCCCGGGCGTGTCCGCGGCCACCCGGGAGCGCATCCTCGCGGTCGCCGACCGCCTGGAGTTCCACGCCAACAGCAACGCCCGGGCCCTGGCCGGCGCGAAGGCCCGGGTGGTCGGGCTGACCCTGCGCCGGCCGCCGAGCACCCTCGGGGTCGAGCCGTTCTTCATGGAGCTCATCAGCGGCATCGAGCTGGAGCTGTCCCGGCGGTCCTATGCGCTGCTGCTGCAGATGGCGCCGGGCCGCGACGAGGAGGTCGCCTTCTACCGCCGCTGGTTCAGCGAGGGCCGCGTCGACGGCGTGCTGGTCTGCGACGTGCACGTCGGCGACCCGCGCGTGGCCACCCTGCAGGAGCTGGGCCTGCCCGCGGTCGTGATCGGCCCGCCGTCCGTCAGCGGCGCGCTGACCAGCGTCTGGAGCGACGACGAGCAGTCCATGGTGGAGGCGGTGGAATACCTGGCCGCGCTCGGGCACCGCCGCATCGCCCGGGTCGGCGGCATCCCGCAGCTCGCGCACACCGCGATCCGCACCGCCGCGTTCGCCGAGGTCTGCGCCCGCCTCGGCATCACCGACGCGGTGACGGTGCCGGCGGACTACACCGGCGACGCCGCGGCCCGGGCGACCCGGCGGCTGCTCGGCCGGCCCCGGCCGCCGACGGCGCTGCTGTTCGACAACGACGTGATGGCGGTCGCCGGGCTCACCGCCGCCCGGGAGCTCGGCGTCTCGGTGCCGGCCGACCTGTCGATCGTCGCCTGGGACGACTCGCCGATCTGCCGGCTGCTGCACCCGCCGCTGACCGCCCTGACCCGCGACATCGTCGCCTACGGCGTGCAGGCCGCCAGGATGCTCCTCGCGGCCATCGCGGGCGAGGCCGTGACCAGCGCACACGGCGCCCCGGCGCACCTGACGCCGCGCGGCAGCACCGCTCCGCCGCGCGCGTCCTGACGCTCCGGCGGCTCAGGTCACGGATCGGTAAAGGCCTCTTCCCATCGGGCTGACAACGGTGTCATATTGCGTTCGCTCGAACTAAAACGCTTTAGACACCCCCGAATGGAGCGCCTCATGTACCGACGAGCACTCGCGGTCGCGCTTGCCCTCTCCCTCGCGGCGTGCGGCGGCGGGACCGACCCCGCGACGTCCTCCGACGCGCTGTCACCCACCGACCCCGCCGCCGTCTCCGGTGAGATCACCGTGCTGACCAACCGCACCGACCTCGTCACCGACGGCACCATGCAGCGCTACGCCGACCAGTTCAAGGCGCTGTACCCGAAGGTCACCGTCAAGTTCGAGGGCGTCACCGACTACGAGGGCGAAGTCAAGATCCGGATGAACACCGAGAACTACGGTGACGTCCTGCTGATCCCGAACACGGTGGTCACCGACGACTACCCGAAGTACTTCGCGCCACTGGGCAGCGCGGCGGACCTGTCGGCGAAGTACAGCTTCACCGACAAGGCCAAGGTCGGCGACAAGGTCTACGGCGTGGCCGGCTTCGCCTACGTCAACGGCTTCGTCTACAACAAGGACGTCTGGACCCAGGCCGGCGTGACGGCGTGGCCGACCACGCCCGCCGAGTTCATCACCGCGCTGCAGGCCATCCGATCGAAGACCGGCGCCACCCCGTACTACACCAACTACCACGACGGGTGGCCGCTGAGCTCCTGGTCCTCGGTCGTCGGCTCGGTCAGCTGCGACCCGAAGGCCAACGACAACCTGGTCAAGAGCAACCCGTGGGCCGACGGCGCCGACCTCGCCACCGGCGACACGCTGCTCTACGACATCGTGCGGAACAAGCTGTCCGAGACCGACCCGACCACCACCAACTGGGAGGACTCGAAGGGCCAGATCGCCACCGGCAAGATCGCCACGATGTGGCTCGGCTCGTGGGCGATCGCGCAGATGCAGGACGCGGCGAAGAAGGCCGGCAAGGACCCGTCCGTCATCGGGTACATGCCGTTCCCGAAGCAGGTCGACGGCAGGTTCTGCTCCGTCGTCGCGCCCGACTACCAGTACGCGATCAACGCCCACTCCAAGAACAAGGCCGCCGCCCGGGCCTGGTTCGACTGGTTCATCGACAAGTCCGACAGCGCCGCGGTCAACCAGGCGATCTCCGCGGTCAAGGGCGCGCCGCTGCCGCCGGCGATGCAGCCGTTCACCGCCGCCGGCGTGAAGTTCGTCGAGCTGTCGCAGGCCGACTCCGCGAAGCTCACCAAGATCGACAACGCCTCCGAGGTCGGCATCAGCAAGCCCGAGTACCGCCAGAAGCTGGTCGACACCGCCCGCGGCGCCGCACCCGGCGACCTCAAGGGCCTCTTCGCCGACCTCACCAAGCGCTGGACCGAGGCCGCCAAGACCCTCGGCTGACCCTTTCGCCGCCGTGTCGTGGCGCCGCCCGGACCGGCGACGCGGCCCTCGTCGGCCACCTCGGCCAGCTGATCAACCTGCGCAACCCGGAGATCTGGCAGCGCCTCGCCAACCCCGACAGCACCGCCGCCC